>NZ_JBFAAD010000043.1:0-52026 GCF_040639555.1 Streptomyces sp. NPDC023838 | reverse complement strand
TTCGGGTCGGTGATCGCGCCGTTCATCATCACGATCTGGCCGTCCTTGGCCTTCGCGCCCAGCGCGTCGACCAGGGCCTTGCCCTGCACATGGCCGACCTGCTCGTTGTCGAACGACGTGTACGCGTCGATCGGGCCCTCGGCCAGACGGTCGAAGGCGACGACCGGGATGCCCCGGTCCTTGGCCTTCTTGATCGCGCCCGCGATCGCCTTCGAGTCCACCGCGTCCACGATCAGCGCGTCGACCTTGTTGGTGATCATCGTGTCGACCTGCTGGGCCTGGATCGTCGCATCCTGCTTCGCGTTCGCGTAGATCACCTGACCCTTGCCCGCCGTGAGCTCCTTGACCATTTTCTCGATGAGCGGTTTGTCGAACTTCTCGTAACGCGCGGTCTGGTTCTCCGGCAGGAGCAGACCGATCTTGAGGGCTCCGCTCTTCTTCGCCTCCGAGTCCTTGGCGGTGTCGCCGGACTTCTTGGCGCTTCCGCAGGCGGCGAGAGCGACGGCCATCGCGGTGGCGGTCACGGATACGGCGGCACGACGCATACGGGTGTTCATCGAGAGACCTCCCTGACATGGCCGCGTCCTCGCGGCCGAGGTGGCTGGAAGTCAACTGGGAGGCGCATGGGGCGTCAAGGAGTTGAGGGTGAACGAGACCGCAATGAGTCTTTTCCTTGAATAGTCGAACGCGCAACAACTCTGGGGCCGGGTCGGGCAGTTGGTCTGCCCTGCTGGCTCACGCCAGCCGGAACGCGTCCGCCAGCGCGTCGACCTGCGCCATGAGCAGGGTACGGGCCCGGTGGCCGATCCCGCCGTACTGGCCCGACACCGCCAGGCTCACCGTGCCGTGCAGCTGCGACCAGGCGAGCACCGCGCCCGCCAGCGCCGTCCCCGCTCCGGCGGCGCGCACGGGGCGCCCGGTCCGCTCCGCCACCCACGCGGCCAGCGAGTCGTCCTCCCGTAGCCACCCGGCCATCTCGTCGACCGCCGGGCGGAACGCTTCGGCGGGATCCCCGTCGGCGAAGACCGCGAGGAAGGGGCCGAGGGCGGCCCGCGCGCGCTCCAGCGTGTCCGGCGGCGCGGCGTAGCCCGGCACCGGGGTTCCCTGGATCAGCAGATAGCGGTGCGGCTGGGCGGTGGCCCAGTCGAGGTAGGCGTCCGCGAAGGCGTGCAGCGCGGTACGGGCGTCGTTCGCGGCGATGCCCACGGCGTGCGCGATGGCGTGCGCCAGATCGTCGTACGCGTCCCGCATCAGATCGCCGAGCAGCTCGTCGCGGCCGGCGAAGTAGCGGTAGAGCGCGGGTCCGGACAGGCCCATGTCCTTGGCGATCCGGGTCAGCGCCACGGCCTGGGCGCCTCCCTCGGCGAGCTGTTCCAGCGCCGCCGCCTTGATCTCGGCGCGGGTCTGCTCCCGGTAGCGGGCCCGGGGACTCTTCACCTCGGCGCCGGTGGGTACCTGGGCGGTCATGGGTCCTCCTGCGTGCACCGGCGGTCCCGTGCGGCCCGGCGGCCGGACGCGGACGCGGTGGCTTGCGTCGGTCCCCTTGTCCCATGATCCTCCCGCGAGTGGGGCTCGCAATGGCTACGGCCCATAACAAGGCGGATCGCGGCGGCGCGGGATGGCGCGGGTGGTCCGCTTCCTGGGCCATCATTCGGATGCGTACCGTCCGCATGAGAGAGCGTGCGAAAGCGCGTGAACAGGCGCGTGAACAGGCGCGTGGACGGGCGTGTGAGAAAGAAGGGCGAGCGCTGGTGGCTGCGCATTCCGAGGGCGGTCGCGAGGTCGGGCCGGGCGGCGCCGGCCGGGCGGCCGCCGAGCGCCTGTCCGACCCCGAGCCCCTCTCCGACCGCGGCCGCTGGCGGGCGCTCGCGGTGTGCCTGGTGGCGGGCTTCATGACGCTGCTCGACGTGTCGATCGTCAATGTGGCCCTGCCGTCGATCCGGGTGGCGCTGGACGCCCCGGAGGCCGATCTGCAGTGGGTGCTCTCGGGATACGCGCTCGCGTTCGGCCTGTTCCTCGTCCCGGCCGGGCGGATCGGCGACGCCCGGGGCCGGCGTGCGGTGTTCATGACGGGGCTCGCCCTGTTCGTCGTCGCCTCGGCGGCCTGCGGGGCGGCGCAGTCCAGCCTGTGGCTGGTGGCGGCCCGCGCCGTCCAGGGCCTGGCCGCAGGGCTGATCTCGCCGCAGATCTCGGCCCTGATCCAGCAGATGTTCTCCGGCGCCGACCGCGGCCGCGCCTTCGGGATGCTCGGCAGCGTCATCGGCATCTCCACGGCCGTGGGCCCCCTCCTCGGTGGGCTGCTCATCCACGCGGCGGGCCCGCACGAGGGCTGGCGCTGGGTGTTCTACGTCAACGTGCCGATCGGCATCGCCTGCCTGGTGCTGGCCCGCCGCCTGCTCCCCGACACCCCCTCCGCGCGCCGCATCCCGCTGCGCTCCCTGGACCCGGCCGGTGTGCTGCTGCTGGGCGCCGGGGTCCTGACGCTGCTCCTGCCGTTCGTCCAGGCGCAGCAGTGGCACGGCCCGGAGAAGTGGCTGCTCCTGGTCCTCGCCGCCGCGCTGCTCGCGGCGTTCGTGGGGTGGGAACGGCGCCAGAGCGCGCTGGGCGCGTCCCCGGTCGTCGACCTCGCCCTCTTCCACGAGCGCAGCTACTGGCTGGGCTGCGCCCTGATCCTGCTCTACTTCGGCGGATTCACCTCGATCTTCTTCATCACGGCCCTCTACCTCCAGGCCGGGCTGCATCTGAGCGCGCTGCTCGCGGGCCTCGCCATGACACCGTTCGCGGTGGGCTCCGGTGTCGCCGCCACCATCGGCGGCCGGCTGGTCGCGCGCTTCGGGCGGCGGCTGGTCGCGGTCGGCCTGGTCATGGCCGCCACCGGCCTCGGCGCCACGGCGCTCGCCGTCCATCTGGCGCCGGGCAGGTCGGCGGCGTGGGCGATGACGGCACCGCTGCTGCTCGCGGGGCTCGGCAGCGGTCTGGTCATCGCCCCCAACCAGACCCTGACGCTCTCTCAGGTCCCGGTCCGCTCGGCGGGCAGCGCGGGCGGCACCCTCCAGACCGGCCAGCGCGTCGGCTCGGCCGTCGGCATCGCCGCCGTCGGAGCGGTGTTCTTCGCCCAACTGGCGCACGGCGACTGGGCCGCGGCGTACGACCACGGGCTGCTGGTGTCGATCGCGTTCGTGCTCGGCGCGCTGCTCCTCGCGCTCGGCGACCTGCGGGCCGGTATCCGGGAAAGGTGACCGGCCCTGCCCCCGGCGCGCCGACGCTCGGCTCAGGCCGTTCCCTTCACCTCTCGTACGGCCCGGCGCCACGCCGAGTCGACCGAGAGCAGGGCCGCCGGGGCGAGGTCGGCCGGAACGTCGGGCAGGAATCCGGTGCCGGCGAGGGGACCGGAGCCGGCCGCCCCTGACCGCGAGTCGCCGACCGGGACCGAACCCGGATCGTCGGCCGCGACCGACCCCGGATCGTCGGCCCGCCCGGACCCCGAACCGTCGGCCGCCCCGGACCGCGTGAGGCCGCGCGGCGCCGCACCCCGGCGGCCCGCCCAGTGCTCGCGGGCCTCGTCCCGTACGTCCACGAGAGCTTGACGGTGGTCGACCGGGGGAGGGACGAACAGGCCGCCCGCCGCGCGCGTCTGCTCCTGCCACCGGTCCTGCCAGAACTCGACCGTCCAGCCGGGCCAGCGCGACGCCATCTCGTACGCCCCGGCCTGCGCGCCGAGCAGCCACCAGCCCACTCGGCGGTTCGCCGGGTCGATGTGCAGTCCGGAGAGCACGGCGAGCTCGCAACGGCCGTGCTCCGGCGCCGAGTCGAGGCGCTCCAGGAGAGCGGGCCCCTCGGCGACCGGGTGGTCCCCGGTGGCGGCGACGAGATGGCAGCGGCCGGCGCCCACGGTGACGACCGTGGCGAGCGGATCGTCCTCGGCAAGCTCCTCGTCTCCCGGCGCGAGCGCGGCTCCCGCGGACACCTCGCGGAGCGGATCGCGCACCGCGCCCGGGTCAAGCCCCAGGTAGGCGCGCAGCTCCGCCGGGCCGTCGTAGGTCCAGCGGGGCTGCCAGCCGGGCCAGGCGTGGCGCAGCAGGTCGAGCGCCGCGGCCCGGTGGCGCATACAGGTGGTCGGCCCGTCCGAGGCGAAGACGAGCAGCACCCGGCGGTGCGGGTCGAGAAGCACCGCGCCCTCGCAGTGGACGTCGTCGCGCCAGCCGTGGCGCGCCGGGTCGTGGGCGCGCAGGAACGGCAGGGCGACATCGGGGCCGGCCAGCAGGTCGAGATCGAGCCCCACCGCCCCGAACCGCGACTCGTACAGCTCGTACCGCTCGTGGTCGCCGTCCTCGGGAACGACGGCGAAGGTTGCCCAGTCGGCCATGAGCGAGAGGATCTCAACCCGGTGCGGCGCCCACCAGTCGATTCCGGCCGGTGCGGGGAGTGATCCACGCCACGGCCCAGACCGTCGCGACGGCCGTAGGGTGCGATCCCGTGAACAGACACATTGCGTTCGAGCGACTGCACAACTTCCGTGACCTGGGCGGTTATCGCACCGAGGACGGCCTGACGGTGCGCTGGGGGCGGCTCTTCCGCTCCGACTCGCTGGGCAAGCTCCAGGGCGAGGACTGGGACCGGTTCCTGGGCCTGGGCGTCCGTACCGTCATCGACCTGCGCTACCCGTGGGAGATCGAGGGCAAGGGCCGCGTCCCCGAGCACGCCTCGCTGACCTACCACAACCTCAGCATCGAGCACCGCCCGTACGACCAGGCGGCTCTCGGCGCGGACGTGGAGACCGGCCGGTTCCTCGCCGACCGCTTCCTCGAAGTCGCCCACGACGGGGTCGAGGAGCTGAGCCGGGCGCTGCGCACCATCGCCGCGCCCGACAGCGGCCCGCTCGTCTTCCACTGCGCCTCCGGCAAGGACCGCACCGGTCTGCTGGCCGCGCTCGTGCTGACCCTGCTGGGCGTCCCCCAGGACGTCGTCGTCGAGGACTTCACCCTCACCGAGCTCGCCACGGACCGCCTGATAGCCGACTGGCGGGCCGCCAACCCCGGCCGCGAGATCACCTGGCCGGGCTACGGCCGCGCCCCCGCCGACATCATGCGGTTCTTCCTCGCCGATCTGACGGATCGCTACGGGTCGGTGCGCGGATACGCGGCCGAACTGCTCGGCGCCGACGGTGAGTTGGTCGCCGGGCTCCGCGCCGCGCTGCTGGAACCGGCGGTCGAGCCCGCCCCCGCCGCGTAACCGACGCGGGGGTCCGCGGTCACCGCGGGCACTTCTGCCCGCAACGCACCACGCCTATGGTGGGACGTCACCTGTCGTCACTTGCCGTCACTCGTGTCCGGCCAGAGGGGAACTGATGGTGCGTAGGACCGTGCGTAGGACCAGAATCATCCGGCACACCGCCGCGCTCGCGGCCGCCCTGCTCCTCGGTGCGGGGTTCGCCCCGGCCACCGCCGCTGACGAGGGCGGCCCGGCCGGTGTGAACCCGGCCGCCGCCGCGCTCGACGCCTACTGGAGCCCCGCCCGTATGGCGGCCGCGCTGCCCGGTGACGCGGGAAAGGGCGCCGGCCCCTCGGCGCGGGCGGCGGCGCCCACCGAGGACGGACCCCGGCCCGGCGAGTACATCCCGCCCAGCAGGAGCTTCGACGGCATCCCGCAGGCGGGCACCTTCTTCTGGACCGACGCCAACGGCACCGGGCGCACCTGTAGCGGTTCGGTGGTGCGCAGCCCCGGCCACGACCTGGTGCTGAGCGCCGGACACTGCCTGAAGGGCTACGCGGGCCCCTCGCCCCGGCGGCATCTCGCCTTCGTGCCGCAGTACCACGACGGGCTCAAGCCGTACGGTGTCTTCCCCGTGGCGGCCAATGGGGTCTATGTGTCGCAGGAGTACTACGACCTGGGCGAACACGCCGGAGCCGCGTACGACTTCGGCTTCGCGGTCACCGAACCCAACCAGGACGGCACCCGGCTCCAGGACGCGGTGGGCGGGGTGGAGCTGCTCACCGACACGGGCTACTACCACCTCCCGGTACGGATGATCGGCTATCCCGGCAACGCGCAGAAGCCGCTGGAGTGCTGGAGCTGGACCACCAAGTGGGTCAGCGACGACCCCGCCGACCCGGGCACCTTCCCGCGCATCGCCTGCGACGCCTTCGTCGGCGGGACCAGCGGCGGGCCGATGCTGGTGCCGTGGCCGGACGGCTGGGCGGTGATCGGGGTCATCGGCGGGTACCACACCGGCGGCAACACCCCCCAGGTCTCCTACAGCGCCTACTTCGGCGCCGCCACCCGGGCCCTCTACCGCGCCGCGGTCAGCGGTGCTCCACCGGCGGGTCCGGCGTCCTGACTCCTGTCGGACACCTGACGGGTCAGCGTGCCAAGGCCGACAGACCCTTGCGGAGGTCGTCCCGGTCCATGACCGGCGTGTAGGAAACCTTGGCGCCGAGTTCCATGAAGAACGGTTCCGAGAACTTCGGCATGTGGGACGAGTCCGTCATGTCGAACACGATGAACGCCGTACGACAGCCGTTCTGCGCCGTGAAGTAGGCGGCTTCGGGCTGGAGCGCCTCCAGGGCGGATTCCACCGTCTTCTGAAGCGTCCCGTTCCTGATGGCGTCGTTGGCCTTCGCCGTGTCCATCTCGATCTTCATCAGTGTGCGCACCGACCTCACCCCTTCCCGACCGGGTGGGTGCTCGCTTTTCGCGCACCGGTCACTCCCGGCCGCATGCACCTCCAGCGTCTCGCTTTCTGCCCGGTACCACAACGCGAAGGGTCCCGCACGACGCCTGCGAGGCGCGTTCGGAGGTGCACGTTCCGGGCCGCGCGGGGCGTCATACAAAATGAGGGCCGAGTTCCTGTTATCCCCGTGTCCGCCAGGGGTCTCCGAACGACGGGAGCGTACGAACGACGCCAGCGGGTGAGGGAGCAGATGCACAGGGACAGCACGTCCATGCCGGAGCTGGTGGGCGCCGCGCGGACCGGCGACGCACAGGCGCGCGAGCGGCTGGTCTGCGACTACCTCCCGCTCGTGTACAACGTCGTCGGCCGGGCCATGGACGGCCACGCCGACGTCGACGACGTCGTGCAGGAGACCATGTTCCACGCCCTGGAGGGGCTCGACGGGCTGCGCGAGCCGTCGCGCTTCCGGTCCTGGCTGATCGCCATCGCGATGAACCAGATACGCCACCGCTGGCGGGCCCAGCAGTACACGACCGCGGTCGGCCCCGAGCAGCTGGCCGAGGCGGCGGACCCGGAACCGGACTTCGTGGACCTCACCATCCTGCGCCTCGGACTGTCCGGGCAGCGCCGCGAGGTGGCCGAGGCGACCCGCTGGCTCGACGAGAGCGACCGCGAACTGCTCGCCCTGTGGTGGCAGGAGGCGGCGGGCGAGCTGACCCGCGCCGAACTCGCCGAGGCGATGGCCCTCACCCCGCAGCACGCCGCCGTACGCGTCCAGCGCATGAAGGCCCAGCTGGAGGTGGGCCGGATCGTGGTGCGGGCGCTCGCCGCCCGGCCGCTCTGCGGCGAGCTGGCCCGGACCGTCGCCGGGTGGGACGGCCGCCCCGCCCCGGTGTGGCGCAAGCGGATCGCCCGCCACACCCGCGACTGCCCCGCCTGCTCGGGGCGGGGTGCGGGCCTGATGCCCGCCGAGGGGCTGCTCGCCGGACTCGCCCTGCTCGTGCCGCTGTACGGGGCCGCCCAGTTCCTGCCGGGCGCCCGCCTCGCCCCGGTCGCGTCGACGACACCGACACCGACACCGACAACGGCACCGGCACCGGGGAGCGGCGGGTCGGGCGCGGCCGCCCCGGCGAAGGCGCGCGCCTACGTGGTCGGGGGAGCCCTCGTCCTCGCCGTGGTCCTCGGGATCCTCGCCGTCCTGCTGTGGCCCGATCCGCGTCCCGAGGCGAAGCCCGCGCCGACCGCCGTGCCGCACGCCACCGCGAGCGCCGCCTCGCCCTCCCCCTCCGCCACCCCCGTACAGCAGCCGCCGAGGACGAGCCCGTCGCCCAGCCCGACCCCGAGCAGGACCGTCCGGCCCACGCCCGCCGCCGCCACCCCCGAGCAGCGGCTGCTCCGGCTGGTCAACAGCCGCCGTGGCGCGGCCGGTTGCGCGCCGCTGCGCATGGACCCCCGGCTGACCACGGCGGCGCTCCGGCACGCCCGGGACATGGTGGCCCGCCACTACTACGACCACGCGAGCCCCGAAGGTCAGCACGCCGACGCCCGGATGCGGGCCGCCGGATACCCCGTCGGGGCCTGGGCGGAGAACCTGGACCGGGGGCCGGCGGACCCGGCCACGATCGTCGACGACTGGACGGACGGCTCGATCCACCAGCAGAACATGCTCGACTGCGGGTACCGCGACACGGGCGTGGCCGCCGTGTCCGGCCCGGACGGCACGGTGTGGGTGCAGGACTTCGCGGGATCGCCGTCCTGAGTTGCGCCCCACACCGGTGCCGGGCGGGGCGGGTCAGCTGCCGAAGTTCTGCACCCACCACGGGCCGTTGCCGCTGAGGTTCACACCGACGCCGATGTCCTTGAAACCGCAGTCCAGGAGGTTGGCGCGGTGGCCGGGGCTGTTCATCCAGTCGCGCATCGCGTCGGCCGGGCTCTTGGGCCCCCGGTGGATGTTCTCGCCCCACTTGTGCCAGCCGTATCCGGCGGCGCTCATACGGTCGCCCGCGTTGCGCCCCTCCGGGCTGTTGTGCTCGTAGTAGTTGCGCGCGGCCATGTCGTCGGCGTGCGCCTGGGCGGAGGCGTTGAGCCGGCGGTCGGCCTTGAAGGGCGAGCAACCCGCCTTGGCGCGCTCGGCGTTGGCGAGGTCCACGACCTGCTGGACGTACGAGGCGGCGGTGCCGACCGCGGTGTTCTGGGTACGCGGCGGTGTGGTCCTGCGGGGTGCGGGGCCGCCACCCGCGTGTCCGGTGGTCGTCGTGGCCCCGGTGTCCTTGCTCGTGTGCGTCGGGCCGGGCGTCGGGGTGCTCCGGCTCGGCCCCGGCTTGGGGGCGGCGGTCTTCGTGGGTGCGCCGGAGCGTATCGGCGTGGGCGAGGACGACGGGGTGGCGGCCGTGGTGGCGCCGGTGTCGAGGGCGTGCCCGGCGGGCGGGGCCGCCTGGGTCCGTACGGTGTCGGCGTGGTCGTCGGAATGCGGCCACAGCAGCGCTCCGGCGACCGCGGCGACCGCCACGGTCCCGGCCACCGCGGTACCGACGGCCTGCCGGGAGCGTTGCCGGTGCGCACGTCGGCGCCCGGCCCGGCCCTCGCTCGCGGTGGGCCGTACGTGGGGGTGGTCGTCGTGGTGCTGCATGGGGCTCCGCTCTCCGTCCGGTGCTGCCGGGGTGTCCGGCACATGGGAGAGCCGGGGGCGCCGGGGTCATAACACTTTCCGCGGACGTGACCTGGGTCACGGGGCGTGGTCAGGTGCGCAGGAAGGCGGGCTCCGGCCCCGCCGCGTCGGCGGTGGACGCGTTGAGCAGGCCGATCCCGGCCGCGGTGGGGGTGTGCAGGACGGCGTTGCGGTCCCGGGCCGTGCCGACCAGACCGGCCGACCGCAGCACCGTGGCGTGTTCGCTCGCACTCGCCGGTGAGATGCCCGCCCGGACGGCGAGCTGACTGGTGGTCAGGCCGGGGTGCTCCGCGATCGCGCACAGCACGGTGGCGCGGGTGCGGCCGAGGAGCGCCGCGAGGGAGCGCGGCGCGGTGGTCAGGGCGCTCGCGGTCGCCGTCGCGGGCAGCGGGAACCATGGCGTCCGGTCATGGCCGACGGGAAAGCTGATCCAGGGCTGCGGACCGGCGTCGTCGAAGAGCGGATACGCCGATCCGAAGACCGTCGGGATCAGCAGGAGGCCCCGCCCTTCGAGACGCAGATCGCCCTCGTGGCCGGAGGCCATGGTCAGTTCGAGCACCGGTGGATTCCAGCGCACCCGGCGCGGGTTGAGCCCCTGGAGCAGCCGCTCCACCCCGCCCTCGGTGAGGTGGCGCATCCGCATCGCCCGGTCGGCGTCCGCCAGTTGCTCGATCCGGGGCCAGTGGGGCGCGACGAGCTGCTCGTAGGTCTCCTCGAAGACATCGACCAGATCCTGTACGAAGCCGGGCTCGTCGGCGAGGCGGCCCGTCCAGGCGGGAACCCGGCGGACCCGGCCCGCCCACTGGTCGACTTCCTCGCGTATCCGGCCCGCCGGGGTGGCGCGCACCATCTCCCACAGCTCCTGGGCGCTGCCCGGCTCCGCCGGCAGCAGGAAGTCCATCGACCAGCCCGTGACGGGCACCACCTCGAAGGCGAGCCGGGTGCGGGGCGCCAGCCGGGCGAACGACTCCCGCCGCCACGCGTCGAAGCGCACCCGCTGCGTGGACTCCCGCAACACCCGCAGGGCGACGTCCAGTTCGAGCAGTGGGCGCGGCCCCCGCGCCACCCGTGTACGGGCGAGGTCGTCGGCGGTGAAGTGGATGCGCAGCGTCACGCGCCCGAGCATGGCCGTCCGCCGTGTTTCGGACCAGCCCGAAACACGTCACCTCCGCGTCCCGGCGGCTGCCACGGTGGAGGTGCGCAACAACGGGGGAGTGCCGGCTGGTCCGCACCGGAAGTACGGGGGCGGTGGACCAGCCGGCATGTGCGTGCGTGGCCGCGTGGCACGGTAGGCGGGCCTCGGCCGCCGCTGACGGGCCGTTGCGGTCCTTGTAGTACCGAACGGCTCGGTTTACGTTCACGTGCACCGGGCGGCCGCCCCTCACCGGCCCCCGTTCCCGAAAGGATCGAGCCCCATGCGCTACGCAGTCCTCGGCACCGGTGTCGTCGGCCGGACCATCGCCGCCAAGCTCGCTTCCCTCGGCCACGAAGTGGTCGTCGGCACCCGTGACCCCAAGGCCACGCTCGCCCGCACCGAGCAGGACGGCATGGGCAACCCGCCGTTCTCCGTATGGCAGCAGGAACACCCGAGAACGCGGCTCGAAGCGTTCGCGGACGCGGGGGCGTTCGGCGACACCGTGGTCAACACCACGGCGGGCCTCGCCAGTCTCGACGTCCTCGCGGCCGTCGGCGCGGAGAACCTCGACGGCAAGGTGCTCATCGACATCGCCAACCCACTGGACTTCTCCCACGGCATGCCGCCCTCGCTCGACCCGGTGAACACCGACAGCCTCGGCGAGCGGATCCAGCGTGCCTTCCCCGGCGCGCGCGTCGTGAAGACCCTCAACACGATGAGCGCCGGCGTCATGGTCGAGCCGTCCCGGATCTCCGGCGAGCACAACGTGTTCCTCTCCGGGGACGACGAGGACGCCAAGAAGGCCGTCGCCGCGCTGCTGATCTCGTTCGGCTGGCCCCAGCCGAGCATCATCGACCTGGGGGACATCACCAGTGCGCGCGGCGCTGAAATGATGCTGCCGGTCTGGCTGCGGCTCATGGCGGCGCTGGGCCGCACCGATTTCAACTTCCACATCCAGGGCGCCTGACCTCGGGCCGGTGCCCCACGAGGCGGGCATGCACGACGACAAGACGACCAGGGGCGCCGGCCGGCCCCGCTCGGCGGAGAAGAACGACGCGATCCTGCGGGCCGCCCTCGACCTGCTGGCGCGCCAGGGGTACGTACGGATGACCCTTGACCAGGTCGCCGCCGCGGCGGGCGTCAGCAAGTCCACCATCCATCTGCGGCGGAAGACGAAGGCCGAGCTGCTCGCCGCGGCGCTCGCCGCCGTACAGGCGGCCGACGCCCCGCCCCCCTCCGGGGACGACCGCGCGGACCTCCTCGCCATCCTGCGGGACTTCGCCGCCACCATCGCGCGGGTGAACGGGATGGCGCTGATAGGCACCTGCCTCGCGGAGGAGGACCACACGCCCGAGCTCCTCGCCCTGCTGCGCGCCCGCTCGGTCCTGCCCCGCCGGGCCCTGCTCCGGCAGGTTCTGGAGCGGGCGCGCGAGGAGGGGAGGATCCGCCCGGACGCGGATCTGGAGGCGGCCGTCTCGGGGCTCGTCGGACCGTTCTACGCCGACTGTCTGGCGGGCCGCGGCGGCCACCCGGAGTGGGCCGAGCAGGCCGTCGACCTGATCATGGCGGCCCTGCGCCCGCAGGGGAACCGGTAGCGGCCCGGGGCGCCCTCAGGGGGCCGCGGGCGCGGACGGCGCACGGGACGGCTCGGCCGAGTGAGGGACGGGCGGGGCCTGCGAAGGCGCCCGGCTCCCCGGGCCGCCGGGCGACTTGGCGGTGCGCGGAGTCGGTACGGAAGGCTCGGCCGCCCGCCCCTTCCCGGTGGGCGGCGCCGAAGGCTCCGGCCGGGGCGTCTCGGCCTCGGACGGGCGGGGCGCGGGCGAGGGCGAGACCGGGCCCGGCGTGGCCGCGGGCAGGGGGCGGCTGGGCTCGCCGCCGGGGGCCAGCGCCACGTAACCGATCGCCACGGCCCCCACGGTGGCGAGCGCGGCCAGCGGCAGGGCGAGGCGGCGCACCGGCAGCGCGTGAAGCAGCGGCCCCAAAAGCCGGGTGCGGCGCAGATGCGGGCCCGGCGGGTCGGCCGGGCGCAGATCGCGTACCGTCACGGTCTGCGCGCGCGCCGCCAACGCGCGCCGCAGCCGCGCCTCGACGGGGCGTTCGGGGGTCTCCTGGCCGCTCATGTCCACTCCTCTCACGACCGCTCCTTCAAGATCTTCTCCAGTGCGTCCAGGCCCCGGCTCGCCAGTGACTTCACCGAGCCCCGGCTGATCCGCAGCGTCTGCGCGATCTCGGCCTCGGTGAGCTCGCCCCAGTACCGCAGCACCAGCACCTCGCGGCGCCGTGCGCTCAACTGCCCGAGCGCGGCCAGGACTTCCCGGTGATCCTCGGCGAGGACGACCCGCTCCTCCGCGGAGGGCGCGTCGGCCTCGTGGGGAGGGGTGTACGCGCGCGCCGTGCGCCGTCTGCGCAGCACCGACCGGGAGGCGTTGACCACGGCGGTACGGAGATAGGCGAGCGCGTTGTCGACCTCGGCGATGTGCTCGCCGTGGCGCCGGTAGAGCGCGGTGAACGCGTCCTGCACCACGTCCTCGGCCGTGGCCCTGTCGTCCACGAGCATCACCGCGAGGTGCACCATGCGCAGCCGGTGCGCGTGGTAGAGCTCGCTGACGGTCGGGCGCGAGGTGTCCGGGCCGTACCCGCCGAACGCGGCGGGCCGCGCGGGTTCGGTGGCCAGCCGGTCCCGGCGCAGCAGCCAGCGCAGAAAGGCGCGCGGGCTGAAACGCCCTGGCGGCGCCGGGTACCGGACGGCGGTGTACTCCATCACTTCCTCGGGTGGAACGGTACGGCTCCGCACGACGGAGCCGTCGTGCGCCTCAGTGGCTCTGCCGCCGCCGCACGGCGTAGACGGTCCCGGCGCCCGCGGCGATCAGCGCGCCCGCCCCGGCACCCAGCACGGTGTTGGTCTTGGACGAGCCAGTATGAGCCAGTTCGTCCTGGCGCGTCGAAGGGGCGGGTACGGCGCTGGGTGCGCCGTTCGCCGGGGCCTTGGTCGCCGGCTCGGGCGTGGCGGACTCGGCAGCGCCGCCCGGCGCGCTCGGCCTGGCGGAGGGCCGCTGGTCCGGGGAGGCGGGGGGCGCGCTGGGCGCGGGCTTCTCGGGCTCGGCGGAGGGCGCCGCGCTCGGCGGCACGGCGGGCCGGGTGGGGGCGCCGTCGGCCGCCAGGTGCCGCGGCTGGGTCCCGCTGTCGGCGTGGGCCGTCCCGGCCAGGGCGGGGACGGCGAGCGCGGCCAGCAGTCCGGTGGCGGCGGCCGCGCGGGCAAAGGCTCGGCGGTGGTGCTTCGTGGTGTTCACGTGGTACGTCTCCAGATCGGCTGAACGGCGCCGGACGACGCCCTTCACCCCTGACGACGTGCGGCGGCCACCGAGGTTGCCGACGCTCCGAAGAAAATTTCCGCGATCCCGCGATCCCGCGATCCCGCGACGAGGGCCGGGGGGCGGGGGGCGGGGGCCCGTCGAGCCGCACGCCTCACCCGCCCACCAACAGGTCCCCCACCGCCGCCACCCCCGCCCGGATCGCCCGCTCACCGACGTTGCCGAACCCGAGCACCAGCCGGGGCGGGGCCGTCGTGCCCGTCGAGCGGCACGGGCTCATCCCGTACAGGCCGACGGACCGCGCCCGCGCGGCGGCGACCACGGCTGCCTCGTCGGCCGCGGCGTCGAGGTGCGCGACCGCGTGGAAGCCCGCCGCGAGGCCGCTCACCTCGACCCCGGGGGCGTGCTCGGCGAGCGCTTCGAGCAGGGCGGTGCGGCGCGCCGCGTACGTCGTGCGCATCCGGCGCAGATGCCGGTCGAAGCGGCCCGACTCGATCAGTCGCGCCAGGGCGAGCTGGTCCAGGGTGGGGGAGCCGCGGTCGCTCAGCCGCTTGTGCTCGACGACGTCCTCGGCGAGCGCGGGCGGGCACAGCAGCCAGCCGATGCGCAGCGCGGGCGCCAGGGACTTGCTGACCGTGCCGATGGAGACCACCCGGTCCGCGGCGAGGCCCTGCACCGCCCCCACCGGCTCGCGGTCGTAGCGGAACTCCGCGTCGTAGTCGTCCTCGATGACGTACGCGTCCCGCTGCACCGCCCACGCGATGAGCTCGCGCCGCCGCCCGGGGGAGAGCAGCACACCGGTCGGCCACTGGTGGGCGGGGGTCAGCACGACCGCGCGGGCGTCCGTCGCGGCCAGCGCCCGCACGTCGACGCCGTGGGCGTCGACCGGTACCGGGACCGCCGCCAGCCCGGCCGAGGCCGCCGCCGCGGACACCGTGGCGGGCGAGCCGGGGTCCTCGTACGCCACCGTGCGCACACCGGCCCGGGCCAGCGCCCGCAGCGCCAGGACGAGGCCCTGGGCGTAGCCCGAGCAGACGACCATCCGTTCCGGGTCGGCGGCCGCCGCCCGGACCCGGCGGGCGTATCCGGCCAGCACCTCGCGCAGGACGGAACTGCCGCGCGGGTCGCCGTAGTCGAGCGCCGCCGTCGGCATGGCCCGCCCGGCCTCCCGCATCGCCCACATCCAGTCGTCCAGCGGGAAGGAGCCCAGGTCGGGGACGCCCCAGCGGAAGTCGGCCAGCAGCCCCGGGCCGGTTCCGGACGGCTGCGCGGGCGTCGGCGGTATGTGCGCGCCGGCGGCGACTCGGGTCGCGGCGCCGACCCGGGTCACCAGGTATCCCTCGGCCTGGAGCTGGGCGTAGCACTCCTGCACCAGGCCCCGCGACACCCCCAGGCCCTGGGCGAGTTCACGCGAGGACGGCAGCCGTTCACCGACCTGGAGCCGCCCCGAGCGGATCGCCTCGCGCACCTGCCCCTCCAGCTGCGCACGCAGCTGCTCGCCGCTCTCGCGGTCGAGCGAGAGCAGCAGACCGGGAGTGCGACCGGACCACTGGACTGCCATGGAATTGGAGCTTACCGGTGATCCGGTCGGCCCCTAGCGTCGATCCCATGACGACCTCGCCGCCCCCGCGCACACCGGCTGCCACCCCCACTGCCACCCCTGCTCGACCGCCGCTTCTGACCCGGGCGTTGATGCTCCGCTTCGTGAGCATGATCGGCGCTTCGGCCAGTGTCTTCCTGCTGCTGTCCGCCGTACCGCTGTACGCGCGCGAGTCCGGCGCCGGCGGTGACACCGCGGGTCTGGCCACCGGCGCGCTGATGCTGGCCACGGTCCTCGGCGAGCTGGGCGCGCCCCGGCTCGTCGCCCGCTTCGGCTACCGGCCGGCGCTGGCGGCAGGGCTCTTCCTGCTGGGGGCGCCCGCTCTTGTGCTGACCGTTTCCGGGAGCATGGCGTGGATCGTGACGGTGTGCTTCCTGCGCGGCCTCGGCTTCGCGCTCACCCTGGTCGCGGGCGGCGCGCTCACCGCGTCGCTGATCCCGGCCGAGCGCCGGGGCGAAGGGCTCGCCCTGGTCGGCGTGGTGGGCGGGGTGCCGAATCTGGTGGCCCTGCCGCTGGGCGTCTGGCTCGGCGCGCACGTCGGATACGGGACGGTCTCGGTCGCCGCCGGGGCCGTCGCGCTGGCCGCGATCGCCTCCGTACCGGGGCTGCCCGACCGGGAGTTGACGCACGGTGAGCCGGTGGGTGTGCTGGCGGGGCTGCGCACGGGCGCTCTGGTCCGGCCCGGGGTGGTGTTCGCCGCGACCGCCGTGGCGGCGGGCATCGTCGTCACCTTCGTCCCGCTCGCGGTTCCCTCGTCGATGAGCGGGGTGGCGACGGCGGCCCTCTTCGTGCAGCCCGCCGTCTCGACGGCGGGCCGCTGGTGCGCGGGCCGCCTCGGCGACCGGCACGGCGCCGCCCGCCTCGTCCTGCCCGGCCTGCTCCTGTCGGCCGCCGGGGTGCTCCTGACCGCGCTGATCAGCACGCCCGCCGCCGTCGTGGGAGGGGTGGCCCTGTTCGGCGCGGGCTTCGGCATCGCCCAGAACGCGACCCTGACGCTGATGTACGCCCGTGTCTCCACGGCGAGTTACGGCACGGTCAGCGCGCTGTGGAACCTGGCGTACGACGGCGGGATGGGCGTCGGCGCGGTGGGGTTCGGGGTGCTCGCCGGCCGTACCGGCTACTCCTGGGCGTTTGTGCTCACCGCCGCGCTGATGCTGGCCGCGGCCGTCCCCGCGGTGGGTGACCGCCGTAGCGGAACGGTCACCCACCGCCCGTGAGGCTGTCGACGACCGTGCCCGCGAACTCCTGGGCGAGTGGGCCGAGCGCGTCCCACTGGCGCACCGCCCAGCCCGCCGCCAGCGGCGGCAGCATCGGCAGGGGCACGAAGCGCAGCGCGCCATGGCCGGAACCGGTCCATCCGGGCAGCGCCGGAACCACGGCGTGACCGAGCCCGAGCTCGGCCAGCAGGATGGCCGTGTCCCAGTCCGCGACGCTGGTGGTGGACGCCAACCGGATCCCCTGGGCGGCGAGTTGCTCCTCCAGGTGGTGCCGGGACGTCGAGTTCGCGGGCAGCTGGATGTGGTGGATCCGTGCCAGGTCCGATGCCTCGACGCGGCTCTTGCGGGCGAGCGGGTCATCCGCGTGGACCGCGAGCACCCAGGGCAGCTCGATCACGGGGCGCTGCTCCACGCCCCGCGCGGGGGAGCCGACGGTGATCCAGGCGAGGTCGGACTCGCCCGCGGCGAGGGCCTCGAAGCAGCCCCGGCTGGAGTTCTCGGTACGGAACTCCAGCTTGACGTGGGGATGTGCCCGCCGGAAGCGCACGACCCCGTCCGACATGAAGTGGCGCACGGTCGTGGCTCCGGTGGTGATGCGGACGGTGCCGCCGTCGCCCTCTCTGAGCTCCCGGAGCTGACGCAGCGCCAGCTCTATGTGGCCGATGCCCTGGGCGGCGGCCCGTTGCAGGATGCGTCCGGCCTGGGTGGGGGCGACGCCGCGGGGGCGCCGCTCCAGCAGGGGCAGACCGAGCTCGGCCTCCAGGCGCTTGACGTGCTGGCTGACCGCCGACTGCGTACGGGACAGATCGCGCGCCACGGCGCTCAGGTTGCCGCTCTCGCAGGCGGCGACGAAGACGCGGAGATCGTCGAGAGTCATGAACCCCAAGGTATAGCTTGGGTCTTTGAAAGAAAACCAGAGGATTGACTTGGGTTTCCGTCGCCGCAAGGATTTGGGTCCGGGGCGGCAACCCGTCCGTGGGCGCCGTCGGGGATCCGGACCCGGGCGGCGCGGCCCACGGAGGGTGCCGACCCCGCCCGTGCCCCCCCGGTGCACTCCTTGGCCCGCGGTTCCTGACGAGGGGCGGGCGCGAAGAACTTCTGACGGGGGTGGGGGCGGCGCGAAGGGTTTCTGGCGGGTCCGGCGTGTCCGGCGGGTCAGGCGTGCCCAGCGGGGCCAGCGGGTCCGGCGTGGCGAGGCGGGGCGGAAGGGGGCTGGCGTGTCCAGTGTGTCCGGCGTGGGCGCGCGAAGGGCTTCGGGCGTCTCCAGCCTGTTCAGCGTGGCGGCGCGAAAGGCTACTGGCATGTTCAGCGCAGGTGGCGCGCTACGATGCTCGCCACGGGGGCCCGGCCAGGCCCGGAGCGCGCGGGAGAACACGTGAAGTTCGGGCTGCTCGGTCCGCTGTCCGTCCGTGACGACCACGGGGCCGAGCGGACACCCGCGTCGCCCAAGGGCCGTGCCCTGCTGACCGCGCTGCTGCTCGCGCCCGGCCGCGCGGTGCCGCTGGCCCGCCTGGAGACGGCGCTGTGGGGCGAGCACCCGCCGGCCAGCGCCCGCGCCTCACTCCACAACCACCTGCTGCGGCTGCGTCGTTCGCTGGGCGAGGGGACCCGGATCCGGGCGGTCCCCGGAGGCATGCAGCTCGACGCCGAGGACGGCGAACTGGACACCCGTGTCTTCGCCGAGCGTCTCGACGCGGCGCGGGCCGCGCGCCTGGAGGAGGACTGGGACACGGTCGTACGGGAGGCGGACGCCGCGCTGGCACTGTGGCGAGGCAACCCGCTCGACGAGTTCCCGGCGCTCGCCGAGGAGGAGCACGCCCGGCTGGAGCAGTGGCAGGAGTCCCGGATACAGGCCCTGGAGTGGCGGTGCGACGCGGAGCTGCGGCGCGGCCGGTACGACGGACTGCTGCCCGAACTGGCGCGTCTGGTCGCCGAGTTCCCGCTGCGGGAGGCCTTCCCCGTACAGCTCATGCGGGCGCTGCACCGCGCCGGCCGACGGGCCGAGGCCCTGGCCGCCTACCACCGGCTGCGCCGCACACTGATCGACGAGCTGGGCGTCGAGCCGGGGGTGGAGGCGGCTGCGGTCTACCAGGCCATCCTGACGGACGACGGCGGTCCGCCCGCCAAGGACCATGCGCGGGCGGCGGCCCCGGCTCAGGCCCAGGTTCAAGCCCCAGCCCAGGGCCGGGCCCAGCTCCAGGTCCCGGCTCAGGCCCAAGCCCCCGCTCAGGACCGGGCCATGGGCCCGGTTTCGGGCTCGGCTCCGGCTGAGGCCACGGGCCAGGCTCAAGCTTTGACCAGGGCCCTGGGCCAAGCCTCGACCAGGGCCCTGGGCCAAGCCTCGACCAGGGCCCTGGGCCAAGCCTCGACCAGGGCCCTGGGCCAAGCCCAGGCCCCAGCCCCGGCCCCCGCCTTGGCCCAGGCCCCGCCCCCGCCCCCGGACGTGGACCCCGCCGCCGTACCGACCTCGCTGCCCCGCGACGTCACCGCCTTCACGGGCCGTGAGCGCGAAGTCGAGGCGCTGGTCTCGGCGGTACGCGCCGGGTCCGCCGGGGGTGTGGTCGGGATCCATGCCGTCGACGGCATGCCGGGAGTCGGCAAGACCGCGTTCGCCGTCCACGTCGCCCACCGCCTCGCGCCCGACTTCCCCGACGGCAGTCTGTTCCTGTCCCTGCACGCGCACACGCACGGGACGCCGCCCGTCGACCTCGGCACCGCGCTGACCAGCCTGCTGCTCGCCCTGGGGACCGACCCCCAGCGCATCCCGGCGGACCTGTCCGCGCGCGCCGGACTGTGGCGCGGCAAACTCGCGGGCGGCCGCTACCTCGTCCTCCTCGACGACGCCCGCGGCAGCGACCAGGTGGAGCCACTGCTGCCCGGGGCGCCGGGGTCCCTGGTCCTGGTCACCAGCAGGCGACGGCTGGTCGCGCTCGAGGACGCGGTGCCGGTCACCCTGGACGTACTCCCCGAGGACCGGGCGGTCCGGCTCCTGGTGGCCAAGGCGGGGCGCGCGGACCTGACGGTCGAGGACCCCGGCTGCGCCGAACTCGCCCGCCTCTGCGGCCACCTGCCGCTGGCCCTGCACCTCACCGCCGCACGGCTGCGCCACCACCGCGCGTGGAGCGCCGAGGACGTGATCGCCGACCTGGCCGCCGCGAGCGGCCGCCTGGCGGCGCTCAGCTCCGAGAACGTGTCGGTACGGGCCGCCTTCGAGCTCTCCTACCGCGCCCTCTCCCCGGACCAGCAATTGCTCTTCTGCCGGCTCGGGCGGCAGCCGGGGCTCGACTTCGACGCGTACGCGGTCGCCGCGCTCCACGGCACGGACCTGCCGACGGCCCGTCGCCTCCTGGAGGAGCTGGAGGACCACCATCTCGTCGAGGAACCGTCGCGCGGCCGCTACCGGATGCACGATTTGGTGCGCGACTACGCACGCGCGCTCACCGATGCCGATGCCGACGCTGACGCTGTCCACCAGGCCGACCACGAAGCCGACCACGAAGCCGACCACGACGCCCGGCGCTGCTCGGACGGGGTGCGGGCCGTGGCGCGCCAGCTCGACTACTACCTGCACGCCGCCCTCGGCGCCAGCCGTTCCTTCGCCCGTTTCGACACCCCGGCTCTCACTCCGAGCGCTCCCGCCCCACGGGCCCTGCCGCCGGTCGCGGACGAGGGGCGCGCGCTCGCCTGGATGCGGGCCGAACACGCCAACCTGAGCGCGGCAGTCGCCCACGCGGCCCGCCACGGACACGGTGAGCACGCCGTTCAACTCCCCGCCGCCATGGCGGAGTTCATGCGCACCCACGGCTACTGGGGCGACGCCCTCGCACTGCACCGGACGGCTCTCGGCGCGGCTCTGCTGACCGGCGACGCGCTCGGCCGCGCCGTCGCGCTGCGCAACACCGCGGTCATCGAGGCGCTCCAGGCCGAGTACGCGCGGTCCGAGGCCAATCTGCTGGCCGCCCTCGACATCTTCCGCGGGCTGCGGGACCCGGGCCGCGAGGCCATCGCGCTCCACGGCCTCTCCTCCGTCCTGCGCCGCACCGGACGCTACGAGGAGGCCCAGAGCTCACTGCTCCACTGCCTGCGCCTGTTCGGGCAGACCCGGGACGCGCGCGGCCAGGCACAGGTCCTCATCGAGCTGGGCCACGTCCAGCAGCTCACCGGCCGGTTCGCGGAGGCGGCCGACAGCATGGGCCGCGCGCTCGAACTGCACCGCGCCCTGGACAACCGCCTCGGCCAGGCCAACGCGCTCACCGCGCTCGGGGACGTACGCAAGTCGACCGGCGCGTACGGGGAGGCCGTCTCCTGCCACCGCCGGGCCCTGGTGCTCTTCCGTGACCTGGGCAACGACCTGGGCGAGGCGAACGTCCTGAGCGACCTCGGTGACGTGCTGCGCCTGACCGGGGCGTACGAAGAGGCGCTGGAGAGCGTCGGTCAGGCGCTGCGCCTCTACCAGTCCCTCGGCGCCCGTCTGGGCGCGGCCAACGCACTCGCGCACCGGGGCAGGATCAAGCAGCGCCTCGGCCGCCCGACAGAGGGGGAGAAGGACCTCCAGGAGGCGCTCGACACCTGCCGCTCCCTCAACAGCCGCATGGGGCAGGCCTATGTGCTGATGTATCTGGCCCAGGTCCGGGTCCTGAGCGGCTCGTACACGTACGCCCTGGAGAACGCCACCGCGAGCGTGGAGCTGTGTCGTGAGATCGGGGATCTCGGCGGCGAGGCTGAGGCGCTCAACACCCTCGGCGCGGTCCAGCGGGCGGACGCGGCCCCGGCCGAGGCCCTCGACTCCCACCGGCGGGCCCTCGAACTGGCCCGTGAGGTCAGTTCGCCGTATGAGGAGGCCCGGGCCCTCGAAGGTCTTGGCGAAGCCTTGAACGACCTGGACCGGACGGACGAGGCCATCGAGCATCTGACCCGCGCGCTGGAGCTCACCCGCACCCTCCAGGTCCCGGACGCCCGACGCGTCGAAGCGCGCCTCGACGGCATCAACCCTCCCGGCTGAACCGCTCGTTCGACGCGCGCGCCACAGCTGCCCCACCGTCCAAGGCTGCCACCTCAAGACGACGACCGACCCCGGCGACCCCGGTGAGCCGGGCGACGGAACCTGGGCGCCCGGCGCCGTCCACTCGGCGGGGTGACCAGGTCATCTACGGCGGCGCGAACCACCGCTGCTTCCAGGGCCACCGGGCGCAGCCCCGCCGGGAACCCCCGAACGTCCCGGCACTCTCGCAGCGCCTGTGGGATGCCCCGGACCCCGGCGGCGCGGTGGTGACCGCCCCGCGTCGCCGGCCCCGGCGGTCAGCCGAGCCGCTTGCGGACCTGTTCGGCCTGACCGGCCAACTCGGCCGCCTCGGCGCCCTTCAGCTCGCCCAGGTCGGCGATGAGGGCGGTCATCCGGGATATGCCGTCCTGCGGCCGACCCAGCGCGTGCTCGGTCCAGGCGGCTCGCACGGCGCACTGGAACCACTCCCGCAGCGCGCCCTCACCGAGCGCGCCGTAGCCGGCGGCCGCTCGGTCGAGGAGCGCCACTGTCTCGGACCGTACGGCTGTCTCACCCGCCCGACCCACCTCCTCATCCGCAGCCTCGTCCTCGTCGTCCTCCTCCTCGTACTCGTCCTCGTTCAACGAGTCCTCAAGGAGGGCGGCGAGCTGCTGCCAGGTCTGCGCCCGCTCGTAGCGCAGTTCGGGCTCCTCGGCGCCTTCGAGCACGGCCAGCGCCTGCTCCATCAGGGCACGCGCCTGCCCGTACTCCTCGTCGCCCGCCCCGCTCTCCACCATCAGCCATGCCAGCGAGCGCAGCACCCGGACCTCCCCGACCGGGTTGTCGCCCGCCCGCCGCCACAGCTCCAGCGCCCGTCCGTACGCCTGCCGCGACTCCTCGCGCAGCCCGGCCGCCGAGAGCGCCTCCGCGGCCGAGTGGGCCAGGCTCGCCTGCGGCCGGGGGTTGTCCCAGCCCTTCGCGGTCTCGGCGGCCAGCAGATACTGCTCGGCCGCCGCGCGCTGGTCGTGGAGCCCGCGCAGCAGCCCGCCGAGCATCCGCCGGGCCCCCACCGCCTCCTCCTCGCCGTGCTCCAGCAGATCGGGCAGCGCGGACTGGAGGACCTCGGCCGCTTCGGCGGTGCGCTCCGCCTCGGCGTAGGCGCGGGCCAGCAGCAGGCGTGCCCGGGCGCCGCCGGTCGCGGTGAGCCCCGCCTGGTCGAGCCAGTGCGCCGCGTCCAGCGCGTGCGCGGCCGCCTCGTCGGCGCCGCCGGGCCGCCGCAGCAGGATCTCGGCCAGCGTCAGCCGTACGGCGGCCTGCTCCTCGGGGTCCGTCAGCTCCGCGGCGTGCCCGAGCGCGGTCCGGGCGACGGCTTCGGCGCCCTCTCTGTCGTCCCGCGCGGCCAGCACCCGCGCCCGCAGCGAGAGCGGCTCGGCCGCTTCCCAGGGGCGCTCGGCGACAAGGCAGTGGTGTGCCGCGGAGGTGAGCAGCGGCTCGGCCCGGCCCAGGTCACCAACCGTCAGGGCGATGCGGGCCAGCACCAGTTCGGCCTCGGCGAGCACGTCCGCCACGTCCGGCCGTACGTCGGTGCCGTGCGCGGTGACGAAGTCCTCCAGCGCGGCCGTCAGGGCGGGGTCGACCGGCTGCCCGTCCTCCTCGGGGATCTCGCGTCCGCGCAGGTACGACTCGATCTGGAGGGTGGTCAGTTCGGCCGCGGCGATCCGACGGGCGCGGGCCGGATCGGCCTCGTCCAGCGCCCGCGCCGCATCGGCGGCCACGGCGAGCAGGTGCCGTATCTCTCCGGCCTCCCCTCCGGCCCGGGCGGCGGTGCCCGCGACGCCGAGCAGCGCGTACGCCGCGCGGGCCTGCTCTCCGGCCGCCCGGTGGGCGTCGGCCGCCTCCGCGTACAGGCCGCGGGCCTGGTCGGCCCCCGCCCGCGCCGCCGTCCTCGCGCGGAACTCCAGCAGGTCGGCGGCGACGGCCGCGTCGGGCAACTCCTCGCCCGCATCGGCGAGTTCACCGACCCGCGCCCACAGGGCGTCGGCCGAGGGGCGACCCTGCTGCCGGGCGGTACGCGCGTGCTCGACCAGCGCCGCGAAGTCCAGGGCGGCGGTGGCGGCCGTGACCGGGCTCGCCGTGCCGGGCTGCCGTACACCCACGGGTGCCGTGGCGGCGGGCAGCGCCGCACTGCGCACACCGAGCGGCAGCACGTCGACCAGGGGCTGGCGCCCGACCCGCTCGGCCAGCCGCTCCGACACGTGCGGCGTGCCGTTGCGGGCGTCGAAGCGGGCCGCGATGGAGGTCGCGTCGGCGGACAACCGCTCGTACAGCTCGTTCACCGTCTGGGGAGCGCCCTGGTAGGGGACGGCGGGGCGGTCGCCGTGGCCGAGGTCGGCCAGGCGGCGCAGCAGGACCAGGACGCCGCCCGCGAACTCCATCTGCGACTCGACGTCGGTGAGCGGGCCCAGGTGGGTGGCGTGCTCGGCGAGGATCTCGAGGCCGCGCGACTCGTTGCCGGTGAGCGCGCAGAACTCGATGTGCTTGCCGACCGAGCGCAGCAGGCTGTCGTTGCCGCGCGCCATCCGGTAGCCGCGAAGGTGGTGGGAGCGGGCCTCGTCGAGGCGGCCGAGGCGCACCAGGGGGAGCAGGGAGTGCGCCAGGACCCGGTGCGGCTCCTCCATGCAGGACTTGCCGCCGGCGAGCACCGGCTCCCAGACCTCGATCGCCTTGGCGTCCTCGCCTTTGCGCGCCCAGTACCAGCCCTGGGTGTTGATCTCGCACGCGTGGCAGTCGCTCATCCGGTCGCGCGCGGCCGCCGTCCAGGCCGCCGCGGCCCGGTCCATCCGGGCCTCGTCACCGGTCGCGTCGGCGAGGTGGAACTCGGCCTGGCGCACGGCCCGTTCGCTGTATCCGGCCAGCCGGTAGCGGCGCTCCATGTCCGTGAGCCAGCGCTCCACGGCGGCGAGCGGGATCTCCGGGGACTCGACGATCCGCCCGGCCACCCACTTGAAGCGCCAGAACAGGCCGTGCACCTCGTAGCCGGGGAAGGCGGTGGGGTCGCGGTCGTACTCCTGGAGCAGGCGCGCGAAGGGCACCACCATCTTGGTGCGCTCGGCGCTCCACTCGTACGCGTCGATCAGCTGGTCCAGCGTCTGGCGGAACAGGTCGCGGTCGCCGCTGGACTCGGCCGCGGCGGCCAGCGTCTCCGCGCGCGCGTTGCGCGCCGCGCCGTAGGGAGCGCGGGCGTTGTCCGCGAGGCCCTGGCGGATCTCGTCGGGGGTCAGGACGGTCACTTCTGGTCCTCCTGGGGGTGCGTGCCCTGCGCGGCGTGGGTGGCCCATTCGAGGAGGCCGAGGAAGGCGCGGTTGAGCAGGGTGGAGTCGGCCGGGCGCAGCGGGCGCTGCGACATCAACAGGGCCTGGCCGTAGAGCGATTCGACCGCCGTGCCGGTCAGGTCGGCGTCGGGCAGCGCGGCGATCCGGCGGATCAGCGGGTTGTTGTGGTTGAGCACCAGACGCGCGCGCGGGGCGGAGCCGCGCAGCGCGCCGAGGATGTCGTTCCACAGCGAGTCGGCGTTCTCCTGCGCGGCGGCCCGGTCCCGCTCGTGCCGCGCCTGGCGGTCGTCGAGGAAGAGCGCCGGCACGGCCACCGGCTGGAAGGCACGCAGCACCACGTCGCATCCGTACGGATCCAGGCGGGTGCGGGCGGTCGACAGGAACGCGGCGAGCGAGAGCTCGGCCGTGGTGGGCACCGGATCGAGCCGGTCGGTGACCGCGCCCGCGTCCAGCTCCGTGACCTTCAGACCGGGCCGGATCCCGGGCAGCAGGGCGAGCAGATCGGCGTCGTACGTGTAGCCCGCGTTGACCACGCCCAGGCCGTGCGCCGCCGCGATCGGGGCGATCTGGCGGAACTCCTCGACGGTCCGGGTGAAGTGGATCTCCGAGTGGGCGGCCGCGAACTCGTCCAGACTCCGCTGCCCGTCGTTGGTCTCGAACGGCAGCCACGGCAGCATCAGCGCGAACAGCTCGGCGTCATGCCGGGCCAGCGACTTCACCCCGAGGTGGTGGACGCTCAGGAACGCGGCGAGGCGCTGCGGGTCGCCCGCGGCGAGCTCCGCCAGCCACTGCCGCACGCGCGCGCCGAGGGCGTCGCGGACGGCGGCGAGCGTCTCGTCGTCGTACAGGTTCTCCCGCGAGGCGGTGGGGCGCAGAGTGTCGGTGTCCACCACCGCGCGCACGAAGAACGCCCACTCGGGCAGCAGGTTGTCCGCGTGGTCGGTGAGCAGCATCCCCTTGAGGTAGGCGCGGTGCCCGGCCCGGTGCGCCGGGCTGGTCGGCTCCGGCAGTACGTAGGCGACGCCGCGCACCCCGGCGACCGGCAGGTCCAGGTCGATCGAGTCCAGCGGCGTGAACCCGAACAGGCGCGCGCAGTGGCCGGAGAGCGCGACCCGGCGGGCGGCCGGGGTGGCGTACTCCCGCTCCCACACGGGGGGCCGGTCGGTGACCGGGCGCTCGGCGCCGTCGTCCCCCGCGAACGTGATGTCGTACGGCAGCAGCGAGCCGAAGTCGCGAGCCAGCTCCTCCACGCGCGCGGCGGCGGTCCACTCCTCGGCGCCCGGGCGCGGCTCCAGGTGGACCGTGGTGCCGGGCTCGGGCCTGGCCTCGTCGGGCAGGGCGCGGACCGTGTACGACCCGTCGTCGGAGGCGAGCCACTCCACCGGGGCGGCGTCGGGGGTGCGGGCCGAGCGGGTGACCACGCGGATCTGGCGGGCGACCACGAAGCAGGCGAGCAGGCCGATGCCGAACTGGCCGAGGAACTCCCGGCGGGCCGACTCCAGGCCGTGCTCCCCGCCGCGCTTGGAGCTGCGGCCGATCGTCGCGAGCAGGGTGTGCACCTCGTCGGCGGTCAGGCCGATGCCGCTGTCCTCGATGGCGACCCGGCCGTCCACGGCCGAGAGGCGGATGTGGATCCGCGCGCCGGGGTCGTGGGCGCGGCGGGCGGTGACCGCGTCCACCGCGTTCTGCAGGAGCTCGCGGACGTAGACTCGAGGGCTGGAGTAGAGATGGTGGGAGAGCAGGTCGACCAGGCCCCGCAGGTCGACCTGGAAGCTGTTGACGTCCGGCGGGGTGCCGTCGGTCAGGGCGGTAGAAGTCATGACGCATCACCTCGCGTGCACAGGGAAATGAGCGATCGCGAGGTCCCCCCTCATCGATCACGAAGTGAGAACCAGCGTAGGGGCGGCCACTGACAATCTCCTCCGGAATAGTGACCGGCGGCGATCCGGCCACCGAGCGCGGTGATCTTGTGTGTCCGTTCCCCTTCCGGTTCCCGTCCGCGCCGGTCCGCTCCGCGTCAAGCGTTGATCACGATTCGGCAAATTTGGAACCCTTGTATCTGCTTTGTCTATCCCCGGAGGCGGAACACGACCGTCGTGCCCCGAGGGGCCGAAGCAAGCCGGAGTCACTGATGCCGCAAGCGTCCACCAAGACCAGGAACGGGGCCGAGACCTATCAGTCCCGGGGCCACCGTCGCGCCTCCAAGGCCCGGCGATGGCTTCTCGCCGTGGTCTGCGTGGGTCTGGTCGGGGCGATCGCCTGGCCGGTCATGAGCTACTTCGAGATACCGCCGTTCACGGACAAGGGCGACCCCATCTCGTACGGCAAGATCGACAACAAGGGCGGCGGCGCCCAGCAGAAGCCCGTGGACTCCAAGACCCTGATGCCGACCGGGCCGGCCGCCGACTTCAAGATCTCCAGCACGCTGGGTGACGGGACGCATGTCGGCGTCGTGAAGATCACCGGCAAGAAGTCCGGCTTCACGGGCAAGGTGTGGGTCTGGGCGCCGAAGCAGTACGAGGACCCGAAGTACGAGAAGAGCGGCTTCCCCGTACTGATCGCGCTCCCTGGCGGCCCCGGCTTCCCCAACAACTACTGGATGGACAACAACCTCAAGCTGGAGTCGTCCATCTCCAAGTGGGCCGAGGAAGGCAAAGGCAAACCGTTCCTGCTGGCCATGCCGGTGCTGAACCCCAAGCCGGACGACGGCGGGCTCTACTGGGACGGCAGTGACATCCCCGGCCAGCCCAAGATGGGCACCTGGCTGACCGAGGACGTGCCCGACCTCATGCGGCAGAACTTCCGCACGATCAAGTCGCGCGACGGCTGGGCGTTCATGGGCTCCTCCTCCGGCGGCTTCGCCGGCCTCAAGGCCGTCCTCAAGCACCCCGACAAGTTCAAGGCCGTCATCGCCTCCGGCCCCGACATCGTCCCGGACTCTCCCTTGTGGAACGGCCACCCCAAGGAGAAGGCGGAGAACAACCCCGAGGTGCTCTCCAAGCGGCTGATCGCCGCCAAGGGGCTGGACGTTTACCTCGCCTTCCAGTACGGCACGAAGGAGTCGTCCGTCATCCCCAAGGTGAACAAGTACATCGCCACGTACGGGAACAAGGGCCCCATCCACACCCATCTGGAAGTCATCCAGGGCGGGCGGCACAACGCCGTGACGTATGTGAAGGGGATGGACGCGAGCAGTATGCAGTGGATCAGCGAACACATCGAGGGGCCGACCCCGGCGTCCCCCTGAGGCGGCTTGAGGCGGCCGTATCCGGGAGGGGGCGCAGCGGTGTCCCTCCCGTGTCCGGTGGCGGGACCGGCTCACCTCGTCTTCCCTGAAGTCGAGGGCGGACCGGCCCCCGGGCCCACCGACGCCCGACAGCAGCGCGCACACCGGAGCGGCCCATGGAACGCGCAGGCCCGGGCAACCGGCGCCGTCGCCGTGCCGTCGCCGGTCATCTGCTGCGCTCGACGGCCTCTGTGGTGCTGCTGACGGCGCTGTACTACCGGGCCCCGCTGGACCGAGGAGTCGGCGTCGGCACCGCCGTGCTGCTCGTCCTGGGGCTGGTGCTCTTCGGCTGTCTCACCGCCTGGCAGATCGCCGCCATCACCCATGCGGAGTATCCGCGACTGAAGGCGATCGAGGCACTGGCCACCGCGCTGCCGCTCTTTCTCGTGCTGTTCTCCATGGCGTACTTCCTGCTCGCCCACAACCGCCCGTCGTCGTTCTCCGAACCGCTGAGCCGGACCGACGCGCTGTACTTCACGGTCACGGTGTTCGCGACCGTCGGCTTCGGCGACCTCGTGCCCACCACCGGCACCAGCCGCGTGCTGACCACTGTGCAGATGCTCGCGGATCTCATCGTGGTGGGCGTGATCGCCAAGGTCCTCTTCGGCGCGGTCCGCCTCGGGCTGCGACGGCGCGGGAAGACGGACGACCGGCTCTGAGACTCGGCACCGCCGCCGCGGGGTGACGCCGCCTGCCGCAGACCGCTTGCCGCTGCCGCGCCAGGTGGAGAGCCGGGCCACCTACCGCTCTGGTTGCAGGACGTATCTCAACCCGCTGTGTGACGCCGGGCGGCGACCGCGCTCCCTAGGGTGGCGTTCCGGCGGCGGCGAACCGGCACGCCGCCCGAGTACGGCGACACGCGTCGCGCCGGACGCGGTCGCCCCCATCCACGGGAGGCCCCATGAGACAGGTACGGATCCTCGTCGTCGCGCTCGTCAGCGCGGGAGTCCTGGGCGGCGCGGGCATGCTGGCCCCGGCCGACGCCGCCACGTCCGCCACCACCCGGGCGCCGAGCGCCGCCGGGTGCGCGCAGAACAGGCCGTTCCTCTCCCAGGGCGACCGGGGGACCTGCGTCAGGTTCCTCCAGCAGAAGCTCACCGACCAGGGCATCAGCACCCGCGTCGACGGCATCTTCGGCAGCGGGACGACCAAGTCGGTGAAGAGCTTCCAGTACCTGTGCGGCTACCGCGGCCGCGAGGTCGACGGGCTGGTCGGGCCCCGGACCTGGGCCGGTCTGCTGGACCACGCCTGCGTGTGACGATCAGCCGTCGACCGCAGGTCAGCGCCGCCCGCTCCACCCCAGGGTGTACATCCAGGGGTCCAGCGCCAAGTGCGAAGTTCGGTCGAGGGGTTGATGTGGTGAGGGCCGCGCTTCCGGCACTCTTGGGGACATGCTGAGCTACCGACATCACCCGATGGTGCGCCAAAAGACCCGACATATGCGGAGACTGGGGGCCGTTGTGGCCGCTCTCTGCCTGGCCTCCGGCGCCGCCGCGCTGTTACCGGCGTCAGCGTCCGCCGCGGCGGCGCCGGACGGCAAACACGTGGGCGACCACGGCTACACCTCGCAGATCCGCCGCACCGAGTACGGGGTTCCCCACGTCCTGGCCCACGACTACGGCGGTCTGGGGTACGGATACGGGTACGCGTTCGCGCAGGACAACCTGTGCCAACTCGCCGACCAGGTACTGACGTTGCGGGGAGAGCGCTCCAGGTATCTGGGCCCGACGGAGACGACCGCCGACGGTACCTCCAACCTGGCGAGCGACACCTACCAGCAGGGACTGCGGCAGGCCGGTACGGTCCGGCGACTGCTCGACCGCCCGGCGCCGCTCGGCCCGACCTCCGAGCTGCGCCGGATGGTCGAGGGGTACGCCGCCGGGTACAACAGGTATCTGCGCGACACCGGCGCCGCTCACCTGCCGGACCCGACGTGCAAGGGCAAACCCTGGGTCGGCCCGATCAGCGCCATGGACATCTGGAACCTCGTCTACGACCTCAATGGCGCTTCCGGCGCGGCGGCGCTCAGACAAGCCATCGCCACCGCGACCCCGCCGACCACGGGCAGAGCCTCGAAACCGCTGCGTGCGGCGGCGCCGACACGCGGCGCCGGTCCCAGCGCCCCGGACTCAGCCTCACCATCGGCTTCGGCTTCGGCGGCTCCGTCCCCGAGTTCGAGCCCCCGCCGAGACGACCTCGGCAGCAACGGCTGGGCGCTCGGCCGCGATGTGACCCGGGGCCGAGACGGCATGCTGCTGGCCAACCCCCACCTGGGATGGATCGGCGGCGACCGTTTCTACCAGGTGCAGTTGACGATCCCCGGCGTCATCGACGTCGCGGGCGCGAGCATCTACGGCACGCCGCTCGTCGAGATCGGTCACACCCGCACCCTGGCCTGGACACACACCACGAGCTACGCCGACCACGCCTCGCTCTACCGCCTCACCACCACCCCCGGCGACCCGACCAGCTACCTCGTCGACGGCAAGGCGGTACGGATGACCCGCCGGGCTGTACCGGTCACAGTCCGCGGCGCCGACGGCAAGCTCTCCACCGTCACCAGCACGCTCTACACCTCCCGATTCGGGCCGGTCCTGGCCGACGGCTGGACGCGCACCGAGGCGTACGCGCTGAGGGACGCCAACGCCGACAACCTGCGCTCGACGAACGAGTGGCTCGCGATCGGCAGGGCGCAGTCCGTCGCCCAGCTCCAGCAGGCGCACCAGACCTACCAGGGCATCCCCTGGACATACACGCTCGCCACCGACTCCACCGGCACCGCGTACTTCAACGACTCCTCCGCCGTGCCCCACGTCTCCGACGACCGGCTCAAGCGGTGTGCCCTGCCGGGGGAGGACCACGATCTGCCGGGTGTGCTCGACGGTTCGACCTCGTCCTGCGACTGGGGCAGCGACCCCGACGCGGTCGTGCCGGGCATCTTCGGCCCCGGCCACCAGCCCCGGCTGACCCGTACCGACTATGTGGCCAACTCCAACAACGACTCGGCCCTGACCAACCCGGCGGCGCCGCTCACCGGTTACCCGCGGATGTACCACTCCGGAGCGCCGCTCGGGCCGCGTGCCCAGCTGGGGCTCCAGATGATCGCGGACCGGCGCGCCGGCACCGACGGCCTCGGCATACCGGGCTTCACCTTGCCCACGTTGCAGGCGAGCATGCTCGGTGACCGCAACTACACCGCGGAGCTGGGGCGCGACGACGCGGTCGCGATGTGCCGCGCGCACCCGGTCCTGACCGCCACCGACGGCACCGAGGTGGATGTGCGCGCCGCCTGTGACGTCCTCGCGGTCTGGGACACCCGCGACGACCCCGACAGCCGTGGCGCCGCCCTGTGGAAGGCGTTTCGCATCCGGGTGGGCGGCCCGCACCCCTGGTGGCGCGTTCCGTACGACCCGGCTCAGCCGCTCACCACCCCGCGCGGGCTCAACGGCGACGAACCGCAGGTGCGGCGCGCGCTGGCCGACGCCGTGCGCGAGCTGGCCGCCGACCAGGTGCCGCTGGACGCGCCGATCGGCAGTGTGCAGCGCTGGGCGGGGATCCCGCTGCCCGGCTGCTCCGGCGCCGAGGGCTGCTTCAACGTCGTGAACGCGTCACCCACGTCGGGCACCGGCGGCGCCACACGCCCCAGTTCCCCCGAGGGCTACGCGTCGGGCTCCAGTTTCATCATGGCCACGGAGCTGACGTCCCGCGGTCCCCGTACCCGTACGATCCTCACCTACGGCCAGTCGGCCAACCCCGAATCACCCCACTACACCGACCAGACCGTCCTCTTCTCGCACAAGCGCTGGGTCGCGGAACGGTTCACGGAGGCGGAGATAGCCTCCGACCCCCAGCTCCGCGTCACGACGCTGCGGGGCTGACCCAGGGGGCGGCGGAAGCCCAGGGCATGGACGTGCGTCGTCGACGGCCCGTCCGGTCCGCGCCATCCCCAGAGTTGGGGATACCCGGGCCGGGCGGTGCCTCCTAGTCTGAGCGAGGCGGGAGCGTCCCCCTCCACCGCACGGGACGTTCCGGCACCGAGGCCGCGAACGGACACGGGGAGCATGCGATGGGGTGCGCGAACAACGTTGCCGATGGTCCGCAGTCCGTCATCTGGGACATCACCTACGCCTGTCCACTGCGCTGCACCCATTGCTACTCGGAGTCCGGCAGGCGCCCGTCACGGCAGGTGAGCCATGACGACATGCTCCGGATCGCCGACGCCGTCATCTCGCTGGGCCCGGTCCAGGTCACCCTCGCCGGGGGTGAACCACTCCTGGTCAAGGGGGTGTTCGAGGTCGCGGAGCGGCTGACGCGCGCGGGCATCTCGGTGCTCGTGTACACCGGCGGCTGGAACTTCCAGCCGTGGATGGCCGAAGAGCTGGCGCGCGTATGCGGACGGGTTGTGGTGAGTGTCGACGGTCCCGCGCCCGAGATGCACGACCGGATCCGCGGCAGGGCGGGTTCGTTCGAGCGGGCGATGCGGGCGCTGACACTGCTCGAGGCAGGTGCGCGGGAGCGGGCCGGGCGCGGTGAGCGTCCGCTCCCGTTCGCCATCGACTGTGCGGTCGTACGGAGCAACGTGGACGGGCTGGAGGAGTTCTGCACGGACATCGTGCCGCGGTTCCCGCACCTGAGCTCCCTCGACTTCGCCGCCGCCGTGCCGTCCGGGCTCGGCAGCCGCACGGGATACGCCGAGCACGAACTGCTCTCGGACGAACAGCTCGCGCGGCTGGGCAGCGAGGAGCAGCGCGCGCGGCTCCAGTCGCTCGCCCCCACCACCGTCCGGGTCGGCACGTCGACCAACCTCTCCTTGCAGATGAACCCCGAACAGGTCGCTCGCGGGCTGGGCTTCCAGGCGCTCCAGATCGAGCCCGACGGACAGGTCCGGGCCATGCTACGAGGGAACCGTCGGCAGTCTGCTGGAGGAGCCGCCCGCCGAGCTGTGGCGACGCGCGGTGGAACGGTGGACCGACCCGTTCGTGGCCGAGGCGCTCTCCGGCGCGGGCACCATGCGCGGCTGGGCCGAGGCCGTGCGGCGCATCGACTACCACTTCGGCTCCGACGAGGTCCGCGCCCGCATCGACCGCCGCCCGGTGTTCACGGGGCCGGCCGGCGGGTAGTCGAGGTCGCGGAATGTGATCTGCAATACCCCTGCCCGCGGCCAGACTTGCAGGTGGGGCGGGTCGCACCTACGGTTGGCGAGCCGTGGTGTTCGGGAAGACCGGTGCAAGACCGGAGCGGCCCTCGCCACTGTGATCGGGCCCCATGTCGTTCAGGCCATGAACGGCTTCGGGTAGCCCGTCCCGTTGTGCCACTGGGGGCCGCGAGGCCGCTGGGAAGGCAGGGGCGGTGCGACACCCGGAAGCCAGGAGACCGGCCACGGCATCTCGCGTAATGATCCACGAGGTGCTGGAGCGTGAACGAATGACCCTGCCCACCCTGCCCACCCCACCCGCCACATTCCACTGGCGACGCGAGGACACCGTCCGGACCGCCTGGCTGCTGGCGGTGATCGCCGCCCTGCACGTCGTGGCGTTCGGCATCCTCTTCCTGCTCGTGGTGCCCGAGCACTATGAGGTCGGCTCGAAGACGTTCGGCCTCGGACTGGGCGTCACCGCCTACACCCTCGGTATGCGGCACGCCTTCGACGCCGATCACATCGCCGCGATCGACAACACCACCCGCAAGCTGATGGCCGACGGCAAGCGGCCGGTGTCGGTCGGCTTCTGGTTCGCGCTCGGGCACTCCAGCGTCGTGGTCGTGATGGCGGCCCTGGTCGCCGGGGGCGCACAGCTCGCGGGCACCCTGATGAACGACGACTCGCGGACCCACCAGACCCTCGGAGTGGTCGGAACGACCGTCTCCGGATCGTTCCTCTACCTCATCGCCGCACTCAACCTCCTCGCGCTCGTCGGGATCCTGCGGGTCTTCCGGGCCATGCGCGCCGGGACGTACGACGAGGCCGAGCTGGAACAGCACCTGGACGCACGGGGGTTCATGAACCGGCTCCTGGGCCGCTTCACCAAGTCGATCACCCGGCCCGGCCAGATGTTCCCGCTGGGCTTCCTCTTCGGGCTCGGCTTCGACACCGCCACCGAGGTCACGCTGATGGTGATGGCCGGCTCGGGCGCGGCGGCCGGGCTGCCCTGGTACGCCGTACTGTGCCTGCCGCTCCTCTTCGCCGCGGGGATGAGCCTGTTCGACACCATCGACGGTACGTTCATGAACTTCGCCTACCAGTGGGCCTTCTCCAACCCGGTGCGCAAGGTGTTCTACAACCTCACCATCACCGGCCTGTCGATCGCGGTGGCGTTCCTGATCGGCACGATCGAGCTGGTGGGCGTGCTGCACGACAAGCTCGATCTGAGCGACGGGCTCACCGGGTGGGTCGCGGGCCTCGACCTGGACAACGTGGGGTTCATCATCGTCGGCCTGTTCGTCGTGGTGTGGGCCGCGGCCCTGGCGTACTGGCGGTTCGCCAAGGTCGAGCAGCGGTGGGCGGTGCGCGTCGCGGGCCGGCCCACATCCGTCACCGTGCCCGGCCAGGCGCGGCCGGGCACGGCGAGGGACGAGGCCGCGCCCGCGACCGCCTCGGATGTCATCTGAAGGCCGGGACGTTGTCCGCCGCCCACGCGGTGAACGTACGCGGTGCCCGGCCGAGGATCTCCTCGACGGCCGGGCTCACCCGCCGCTCCTCGGGCGTGGGTTCGCCGAGGATGCCGAGCGTGCTCTCGACCACCGGCTCCGGCATGAAGCGCGTCAGCAGCTCCCGCGCCTCGGCCCGGCTCTGCTCGACGAACCGCACCGGCGCCCCCAGCGCGTCCCCGATCGCCCTCGCCTGCTGGCGCGGCGAGATGGGGGCCGGTCCGGTGAGTACGTACGTCCGGCCCGCGTGGGTCCCCCCGCGCAGGGTCGCGGCGGCGACCGCGGCGATGTCGGCCGGGTCGATGACGGGCAGGGCGACGTCGCCGAAGGGCGCGACGACCGTCCGTTCGGAGCGGACCGAGGGCGCCCACATATAGGCGTTGGAGGCGAACCCGCTGGGCCGCAGGACCGTCCACTGCAGGCCCGACTCCCGTACCGCGCTCTCGAAGGCGCGCAGCCGGGTGTGCGCGGGGGAGTGCGGACGCGTCGCGGTGGCCTGCGACGACTGGAGGACGACCCGGCGGACCCCGGCGTCCCGCGCCGTGCCGAGGATGGCACCCGGATCGAGGCCCTCGCCGTCACCGGGGATCAGGAGATACAGCGCGTCGGCCCCGTCGAGGCAGCGCTTGAGGCTCTCGGGCCGGGCCGGATCGGCTTGCTGGAACTCCACGTTGCCCGGCATCTGCCCGGCCGGGACGCGGCGGGAGACCGCCGTCACCCGCTCGCCCGCCGAGGCGAGGGCCCGCACGAGGTGCTGTCCCACGTTTCCGGTTGCTCCGGTGACCACGATCATGATCTCTCCCTGATGGCGCATGGCCTGTGACCTATGGCCCTTGGCGTATGTGGCGCGGCTTGATCCCGTTGTTGATCCGTCCGCGTTCGATCTGCACTCATCCTGGAAGCCAAACTGGCCATCTCCTGGCCAGTTTTCAAAAGAGAATGATCGATATGAGAGCCGATCGTCTGGTGGCGACCCTGCTGTTCCTGCAGACACGCGGACGCGTGACAGCGCGTGAGGTGGCGGCGGAGCTGGAGGTGTCCGAACGCACCGCGCGCCGCGATCTGGAGGCGCTCGCGGCCGCCGGCATCCCCGTGTACTCCCAGCACGGGCGGGGCGGCGGCTGGTCCCTGGTCGGCGGCGCCCGCACCGACCTCTCCGGTCTGACCGCCGCCGAGATCCGAGCGGTGTTCCTGGTCGCGGGCCCGTCGGCCGTCTCACCGGAACTGCGTACGGCACTGCGGAAGTTGATCCGCGCCCTGCCTTCCACGTTCCGGCCCGACGCCGAGGCGGCGTCGAGGGCAGGCGTCATGGACGGCACGGACTGGTCGCGCCTGCCCGTCACGGCGGGCACGCCGGTGGTGGACGAGCTGCAACGGGCGGTGGTGGACGGACTGCGGATCCGGCTCGGATATGCCCGCCCCGGCAGCCCGGCCGGTACGCGCACGGTCCACCCGCTGGGCATCGTCACCAAGGCGGGAGTCCCGTATCTCGTGGCCGGTACGGAGAAGGAGACGGGGGGAGGCGACGAGAGGACCGGTCAGGAGAGAGAAGCGGGGGAAGCCTCCGGAGCGGGGGACGGCGGCGAAGTGGCCGCAGACCCCGGCCAAGCGGGATTGCGGATCTTCCGGCTCGACCGGATCACCTCGGTCGAGGTGACCGCCGACCCCGTCGTCCGCCCCGACGGCTTCGATCTGGCCACGGCCTGGCGCGACCTGGCCGCGCCGATGGAGGCGCGGATGCGCGGGGCGACCGTACGGGGGCGGGCCGAGCCCACGGCCGGGCGCGTCCTGGGGGGCCTGTTCGGCGGCCGGCTGCGCCTGGGTGCCCCACGGCCCGACGGCTGGCTGGAGATGGAGATCGACGGCCCGTCCCCGGAGGTGGTCGCCGCGCAACTGGCCGGTCTCGGGGCGCGCGTGGAGATCCTGGAGCCGACCGAGGCCCGCGAGCGGCTGGCGGAACTTGCCGCCGAACTCGCCACGCTCTACGGCCCGGTGTAGCGGGGTAGCGGTCACACACGTGCAGACGTGCACGCGCGCACCCGTGCCCAGGGGGCCGGAACGGAGATCCGTCCCGGCCCCACTGCCGTCACCCAGCAGCCAGCACAGCCTTCCGGTGGCTGAACGTCTCGATGGAGTAGCGGCCGTGGTAGTTGCCCATGCCGCTCTCGCCGACGCCGCCGAACGGCAGGTCGGAGACGGTGAGATGGGCCAGCGGCAGGCCGAGGCCCAGGGCGCCCGAGGACGTCTCGGCGGCCAGGCGCTCCCGGGTGGTTCCGGACTCGGTGAAGACGTACAGGGCCAGCGGCTTGTCGCGGTCGTTGATGAACGCGATGGCCTCGTCCAGGCCCGGCACCACGACGATGGGCAGGATCGGCCCGAAGATCTCCTCCCGCATCACCGGCGACTTGGGGTCGACGTCGGCCAGAACGGTCGGCGCCAGGTACTTGGTGGCAGGGTCGCCCTGGCCGCCCGTGACGACGCGGCCCGAGTCGAGCAGCGCCTTCAGGCGGTCGAAGTGGCGCTCGTTCACGATGCGGCCGTACTCGACGGAGGCCTGGGGGTCGGCTCCGTACAGGGCCTCGATGGCTCCGGCCAGAGCGGGTTCGAGGGCGCGGGCGGTCTCCGGGTCGGTGAGGACGTAGTCGGGTGCGACGCAGGTCTGGCCCGCGTTGAGGAACTTGCCCGCGGCCAGCCGCGCGGCGACCGTGGCGATGTCGGCGTCCCGGTCGACGAACACCGGGGACTTGCCGCCCAGTTCGAGGGTGACCGGAGTGAGGTGCTGCACGGCGGCGGCCATGACGATACGGCCGACGGTGCCGTTGCCGGTGTAGAAGATGTGGTCGAACCGCTCGGCCAGCAGCGCCGTGGTCTCCGGAATGCCGCCTTCCACCACGGCCACCGCGTCCGTGTCGAGGTACTCGGGCAGCAGCCGTGCCAGCACCGTGGAGGTGGCGGGCGCCAGCTCGCTGGGCTTGACCACGACCGCGTTCCCGGCGGCGAGGGCGCCAATCATCGGCGTGAGCAGCAGCTGCGCCGGATAGTTCCAGGGCGCGATGACCAGGACGACGCCCAGCGGGTCGTACTGGGTCCAGGCCGTCGCCCCGCCCAGGTGCTCCGGGACGGGCGCGGGCTCGGGGCGCAGCCACTGCGCGAGGTGGTCCAGGGTGTGGTCGATCTCCCGGACCGTGAAGCCGATCTCCGTGCGGTGGACCTCGGCGGGGCTCTTGCCGAGGTCCGCGTGGAGCGACTCCACCAGGTCCGCACCGCGCTCGGTGAGCATCTCGCGCAGGCGTCGCAGCTGCGTGGTGCGCCACTCGACGGGCTTGGTGCGGCCGGTACGGAAGGTGGCGCGCAGCCGGGCCACGGTGTCGGCGGGCTGCTCCTGGATGGGGTTCATGGTGCCTCGCTGCTGGGGGCGGACCCGTCGGTCCGCTGCTGTCGTCGGGTCGAGCCGCGGCGGCTCGATGTATATGCCAACAGTTGAGGTTGGAAAATACATTCCCCGGCCGCGTGTGAATGTCCCGGCATCCACCCGACGCTCGCGGTGCTGCGTACCGGTGGCGGGGCCGCTACCGGTGGGCGGGGCCGCGCCCGGCGCCTCCGTACGCGTGCGGAGCCGGTGGCTCATCTTCCGCATGTGGTGGGCCCGTGCGGCACTCCCGTGGATTCACCCCTCGTCAACCAGAAGTTTCCTACCGACCAGTAGACATTGAGCCACCGGCTGATCATTCTTGGCCGTGCGCATGCCAACTCGGCGTGGTCCGTGCCGTCCGTGCCGATCCCCAGGGCCCGGCGGACCTCCCGAGGACTCCCACCATCGCGACAGAGGAGCACCAACCCCCCATGCACCGCACTGCTTGGACGACGCGCACGGCCGTCACGGTGGCCGCCGCCGCGACAGCCCTCATAGCCGCGCCGACCGCCTCCCAGGCGGCCCCCGCCGCGGCCCCGCACTCCGTCGTGGCCCAGGCCTCCGCCCCCGGCGGGATCGCCGCGCTCAAGGGCGTCGACTACGCCACCTGGCAGCGCGACGTCCAGACCGTCGTGGACACCGCCCGCCCGTACCTGAAGGAGCGCATCGCCGCCTCGCCCGCGGGCGAGAGGCCGGCGATCGTCCTGGACATCGACAACACCTCGCTGGAGACGGACTTCCACCACTTCTGGACGTTCCCGACCCCGGCCATCCAGTCCATGCGGGACATGGTGCGCGAGGCCAGTGCCCAGGGCGTGGCCGTCTTCTTCGTGACGGCCCGCCCCGGCATCATCGAGTCCCTTACCTCGTACAACCTCAAGGCGGTCGGCTACCCCGTCACCGGGCTGTACGTACGCGATCTGCCGGACCTGTTCCACGAGGTCAGTACGTACAAGACGGAGAAGCGGGCCGAGATCGAGGCGCGCGGCTACACGATCGTCGCCAATTTCGGCAACAACACGACCGACCTGGTCGGCGGCCACGCCGAGCGCACGTTCAAGCTCCCGGACTACGACGGCAAGCTGTCCTGACCGGCTTCCCGCCACGACGACGGCGCCCCGCGGCCACTGCCGCGCGGCGCCGTCCTGCGTACCGGGGCCCGTCAGCCAAGCACCGGGAAGTTGCTGCGGAAGACCCCGCGCGGGTCGCGGGCGCGCTTGACCTGCTGGAGCCTGGCCAGTGCCGCCGGCTTGAAGGCCGTGGCGGCAGTGTCGCCGGGGGAGAGATACGTGTACGGCTTGCGGCCGCTGACGTACGGGGCCACCGACTGGACCAGCGCCTCCTGGCGGGCGGCGATCTCGGCCCCGCGCTCCGGCGTGGACGGCACACCGAACATGGACAGCGTGTACGGCTCGGTCAGCGGGCCCTGAGGGTTCTCCGTCGGCGCGGCGAAGGCGCCGCCCAGGTGGCGGATGTGCACACCGAAGAGCGGGTCGATCGGCTCCGCCAGCAAGGCCGCCGCCACCTTGTCGTCCAGGTCCGTGAGCAGCTCGGCACGGGCCGCGCTCGGACCGGGCTCGGTCGGCTCGCCGGTGATCTCGCCCAGCTGGGCCACCGGCAGCACGGCCCGGGTGTCGGTGTTCGCGCCCTCGATCTCGTCGAGCGCGCCGAGCAGCGCCCGGCCCTCGGCCTCCTCGCCCAGGAAGGTGCTGTCCACGGTGACCAGCGAGGGGCCGTTCGGGATCTGGAGCAGGTTGATCCACGCGGTCAGCTCGTCCGGGGCGTTGGAGGTGATCTTGCGGAAGGCCTCCAGGACGCGGGGCGCCTGGCTGCCGTGCCAGACGACCCGGCCGCCGAAGAGTGCGGGCGCGGGGTGCAGGTCGTACTCGATGGCCGTGACCAGGGCGTAGTCGCCGCCACCGCCGCGCAGAGCCCAGAAGAGCTCGGCGTCGGAGTCGGCGGTCACCCGGGCCCGGGTGCCGTCGGCGCTGACCACCTCGAAGGCGGTGACGCTGTCGGCGGCCCAGCCGTACTTGCGCCCGAACCAGCTGAGCCCGCCGCCGAGCGTGTACCCGACCACGCTGACCAGCGGGGAGCTGCCCGGCAGCCCGGTCAGGCCGAGCGGCCCGGCCACCGCCTGGACCTGGCCGCCCAGGACGCCCGCGCCGACCCGCGCGGTGCGGGCGGCGGCGTCCACGTGCAGTTCGTCGAGCCTGCCCGTGCGGAGCAGGATCACTCCCTCCACGTCGCCGCTGGCGCCCCGGCCGCCGGGCTGGGGCGCGACGACGAGCCCGGCGGCCGCCGCGTACCGCACCACCGCCGAGACGTCGTCGGCGTCAGCGGCCTCGACGACCGCCGAGACGGGCTGCTGCACCGAGAGGTTCCACGGCCTGCGTGCCCGGTCGAAGTCGTCGTCACCGGTCAGCAGGACACGGCCGCGCACCTGGGAACGCAGTTCGGCGAGAGCGCTCGTGGTCATGGTTCTTCCCTACTTCCTCGTTCTGCGTGTGCCCCCGGAACCGCACCGGCCGGCTTTCGCGATCACTTCCCTGACGGAATCGAACGGGGAAATGTGACGGGAGGGGGCGAGGGAGGAAGCAGGTGGGCGCCTACGGTCCTTCCGGTCCGACTCGTTCTCCGTCTCCGTCCTCCGGGGCGGACGGGGTGGGCGGCGCGAGGGGCCGCAGCCACAGCCAGACCAGGAAGAACAGCCCCAGGGCCAGCATCCCGAGCCCCGTCCAGAGGTTGATGTTGACCCCCTCGGCCTTCTCCAGATCCGCGTCGGAGGCCGTGAGCCCGGCTATGGTGACGATCACTCCGTACAGGGTGAAGAGGCCGCCGATGATCCGGCGGATGTCGAAGAGCCGGGCCGCGGTGGCGGACTTCTTCTCCAGCTCGGAGACTTCGCGTTGCAGTTCAGACATGGTCCGGGCCTCCGATCAGAGCGAGTAGGGCAGGTAGCAGAGCGCGGCGAGGACCACCGCTCCCCAGCCGAGCAGCGCGGGCCTGCGGTACCAGGCGCCGTCGCCGTCGGCCGGCGGCTCCTCCAGACCGGGCGAGGTCGTCCCGTACACCAGCCCGGCGAGCTCGGCCTCTGGCTTGGGGGCGGTGAAGAGCGTCACCACGACCATGACGATCGCTCCGGCGGCGAAGCCGACGATGGCGGAGACGAAGTTGGCGCCCTGGTCGGTGGGGATGGAGACGACGCCCTGCTTGTAGATCCAGAAGTAGTTGACCATCGCGGCGGTGGTGCCCGCGAGCAGCCCCCACACACCGGACTTCACGGACGCCCGCTTCCAGAACATGCCGATGACGAAGACCACGAACATCGGCACGTTGAAGAAGGAGAACAGCGTCTGGAGGTACCCCATGATGTTGGAGAAGCTGGACGCGATGAACGCGGTGCCGATGGAGGCCAGCACGCCGATCGCCGTGATCAGCCGCCCGAAGCGCAGGTAGTACGCGTCCGGCTGCCCCTTCTTCACGTACTTGGACCAGATGTCGTACGTGAAGACGGTGTTGAACGACGACACATTGGCCGCCATGCCCGCCATGAAGGCGGCGAGCAGCCCGGTGACGGCGATGCCGAGCACGCCGTTGGGCAGCAGCTCCTGCATCAGATACGGGATGGCGTCGTTGTACGTGAGGTCGGAGCCCGGAGTGCCGATCTTGGGCACCAGGGCGGCGGCGACCAGTCCCGGGATCATCACCAGGAAGACGATGAACATCTTCGGGAAGGCGGCGATCAGCGGCGTGCGCTGGGCCGCGCTGAGGTTCTTGGCGGAGAGGGCGCGCTGGACCTCGGCGAAGTTGGTGGTCCAGTAGCCGAAGGAGAGCACGAAACCGAGCCCGAGGATGATCGTCAGCCAGTTGGCGCCGAGGGGGTTGCTCTGCCCGATGCCCGTGCCGCCCCAGGCGGTGAGGTAGTTGTGGCCGTGCGCGGACTCCAGGTTGTCGCTGAGCGCGCCCCAGCCGCCGACCCGCTTGAGGCCGAGGACGACCAGCGGTATGAGCGCGGCGAGGATCACGAAGAACTGGAGCACTTCGTTGTAGATCGCCGAGGAGAGACCGCCGACGGTGATGTACGCGAGGACGAAGAGCCCGGCGACGACGATGGCCACCCATTGCGGCCAGCCCAGCAGCGCCTCCACGACGATCGACAGGGCGTAGAGGTTCACGCCCGCGATGAGGATCGCGGCGAAGGCGAACAGCGCCGAGCTGAGCAGGTGCGCGGACGCGTCGAACCGCTGGAGCAGGAACTCCGGCACCGAGCGGACCTTCGAGCGGTAGTAGAAGGGCATCATCACCAGGCCGAGGAAGACCATGGCCGGGATGGCGCCGATCCAGTACCAGTGCACGACCGCCACGCCGTACTGGGCGCCGGTGGCGGCCATCCCGAGGATCTCGGTCGCGCCCAGGTTGGCGGCGACGAAGGCGAGCCCGGTCACCCAGGCGGGCAGCGACCGCCCGGAGAGGAAGAAGTCGAGGCTGGTCTTCACGCTCGCGCGGGCGGCGAAGCCTATGCCCAGAACGACGACGAAGTAGATCGCCAGAATCGTGTAGTCGAGCCCGTTGGTGGGGAGCCGGAGCCCTGCGGCCAGAGAGTGCATACGTACCCGCTTCGTCGAGCGAACTGATCGAAACGGAACCTACGCCTCGAGGGCCAGAAACTGAACACTTTTGTTGGAAGTTTTTGTTTGATTGTGGTGGAGGGTGGGGGGATGGGGACGCGATCTGCCCGAAGGAGAGCCCGGGCGGTGGGGTGCCGGGCCACAGCCGCCTCGGGGCCCGGCGCCGCCGGTGGCGTGGGGCCCACCGGCCGGCCCCGGTGGCCGGCGGTCTTCGCGCTGTTCGCCAACGAGGTGTCCAACGAGAGCGGGAAGACGGTCGCCATCCGGTACGAGGCGACCGGGCGGGCCAGCGGTGTGGGTTCCGGCAGGCGGGCACCAACGGCGCGTACCACAACACCGGCTTCCGTTTCCGGGCCACCAATACACCGACACGCGAGAGGTGTTCACCCTCAGCGCCGTCGTACCGGGGCTCTATGTCGGGCTGCTCATGACCGCCCAGTCGGGCTGGGAGCCGCCGAACGTGCCTGCCCCACGTCGTCGTTCTGGCGCAGACCGCGATTGAACTCTCGATTGCCCGCCGCTTTCGCTATTCCTTTCCTCTGCAGCCTTTCTGACCGTTTGCCGTGTCGCGTGGATTCACGGCAACGGGACCGAGAGGACTTTAATGCGAGGGACGTTTTCCGGCCGTACGTCGCGTAGTAGGCCGTGGAGTTCGGACGTTTCCGGGGTCCGGGCGCGCATGGCACACTGCGATCATGACTACGGAGACGATCAATGCGGCGGCCGCGGGCGCCTGGAAACTCGGTGACCTGTCGGTCAACCGCCTGGGATTCGGCGCGATGCGCCTCACCGGCAGTGCCGCGTTCGACCTGGGGACGCCCAGCGACCGCGAACGGTCCATCCGCGTGCTGCGGCGGGCGGTCGAACTCGGCGTCAACCACATCGACACCGCGGCCTTCTACTTCTCCCGGCTCCGTTCTGCCAACGAGCTCATCAACCGGGCGCTGGCGCCCTATTCGGACGATCTGGTCATCGTGACGAAGGTCGGGCCCGGGCGCGACGCGTCGGGCGAGTGGCTGCCTTGGGCCACGCCGGAGCAGCTGCGCGGCCAGGTCGAGGAGAACCTGCGCCAGCTCGGCCGCGACCACCTCGATGTGGTCAACCTGCGCCTCAACGGGCCGGGTTCGCTCGCCGAGCACTTCGGCGCCCTGGCCGAACTCCGCGACGCGGGCCTCATCCGCCACCTGGGCATCTCCAACATCGACCCTGAGCACCTCGCGGAGGCCCAGGCCATCGCGCCGGTGGTCTGTGTGCAGAACCGGTACGGCCTGGACAGCCGGCGTACGGGCTCCGACGAGGTGCTGCGGCTCTGCGGCGAGCAGGGCATCGCGTTCGTCCCGTTCTTCGCCATCGCCGGGGAGGGGCGCGAGAGCGGCGCGGGGCAGGGTGGCGGCACGGACAACGACGCGGTCCTCGCGGTCGCCCGCGCGCACGGGGTGACGTCCGCGCAGGTCCGCCTCGCGTGGACGCTCCAGCAGGGCGACCACGTGCTGGCCATCCCCGGCACCGGCAACCCGGACCACCTGGTGGAGAACGTGGCGGCGGGCGCGCTGCGGCTCACGGCCGAGGAGATGGCACTGCTCGGGTCCCCGAGCTGAGGTCATCGAGCCTCTCCGCCCCTCTCTCGATCTCTTGATGTCCGAAATGGACCACAGAGGGGTAGTTCCGCTCCTATGTCGCCAATCGATTCATTGGGAATGATAAAGCAGCTTACCTTTCGCTTTAGTCGCTGCCGATGGAATTGCCATGAGCGGCAGAAGGAGTGAATTGGGTCACGCGGGCCCCTGGCGGGCAGGCGCCCGCAACGCGTGCATTGCGGTCCCTGGAGGGGGAGTTGGGGGTACGGGGAGAGGGGCGCCCGTATTCCCTCTCCCTGGTGGATCTTTCTCGCGGATGCCGTGATGAATTTGAGGTCTTGTTTCGGCCAGTCGAATTCGTTTACGGTCACCGTCAAATCCGGATGGACCGCCGAATCCTGCCGCTGTCCGGAAACCTCCCACACACGGAATGGCAGGAGCGGGGGACCCAGGTAAGCCGCCGAATCCGGATGACGGAACGGCTCGGGGTGAAGCCGCGTGCGCCGCGGCCGGGCAGCTCTCGCCCGAACCCGACAGCTCACCTCGCAGGCGAAGGAGAGGAATGCGCCATGCCTGCAAAGGGTAAGCACCGCCGCCCGAAGTCCAGCTCCCTGACCCGGGGCATCGCCGCCGCGGGCACGGGCGGGGCCGCGCTCATCATTCCGGTGATCGGCGCGACCAGCGCCGGTGCCGCACCTTCGGCGGCGCCGCACTCCGGCACCGCCGTGAAGGCGGCGCCCGCCGTCGCGGCCGCCGCGCCGGGTGTGGCCGCCGCCAAGCCGATCGTGGTGAAGAAGGCCGCCGCGACGACGTACTCCGTCGTCGCCGGGGACTGCCTCTCCAAGATCGCCCAGGACCTCGACGTGAGCGGCGGCTGGAAGAAGCTCTACCAGGACAACCGCCAGGCCATCGGCGGCAACCCGGCCCTGATCCACCCGGGCCTGGAGCTGTCCGTGGGCAAGAAGGCGCAGGCTACGGCCGCGGCCGACCGTGCGGCCACCTCGGCCCGGGCCGACCGCTCGACGCGGACGACCACGCTGCCCCACCAGGCGACCGCCGCCGTGGCGAAGACGTCGACGTACGCGAACAACCTGGACGGCTGGATCCGGCAGTCGCTGGACATCATGGCCCAGCACGGCATCCCGGGCTCGTACGAGGGCATCTACCGCAACGTCATGCGCGAGTCGTCGGGCAACCCGCTGGCCATCAACAACTGGGACTCCAACGCCGTGGCCGGCACGCCCTCCAAGGGCCTGCTCCAGGTCATCGACCCCACCTTCCAGGCCTTCCACGTGCCGGGTACGTCGACGGACAGCTACGACCCCGTCGCCAACATCGTCGCCGCGTGCAACTACGCGGCCAAGACGTACGGCTCCATCGACAACGTGAACGGCGCGTACTGATCGAAGCCCCCTGACGAGGTCGCCGCCTTCGGCCGCACCGCCTCCCCTCGCGGACCATCTGGTCCGTCACAGACCATCCAGTCCGTGGCGGACCAGTTGGTCTGTTACGGTGACGACGACCAGGTCACGTGATCAGCTCAGGGGGACCGTCATGCCACGCCCGACGCGCGCCGAGCTCGACGCCGAGATCGTCGAAGCCGCCGCCGAGCTCTTCACCGCGCAGGGCTACCTCGGCACCTCCGTGCAGGAGATCGCGGATCGGGTCGGCTACTCGAAGACCGGGCTGCTGCACCGGTTCCCCTCCAAGGAGCGGCTACTCGCGGCGACACTGATCGGGCCGCTGACCGAGTTCGCCGCGCTGCGGGCCACCTGGGGTGCCCTGCCGCGGGGGCCCGAGCGGCACCGGCGGGCCTCGGCCGACATGGTCGACCTGGCGCTGCGCCACCGCTCCCGGCTCGCCCTGCTCTTCAACTCCGGGCTGCCGGTGCTGCCCGGCGCGCTGGCCGGGGTGGAGGGCCTGGGGGATCTGGGCGACCACCGCACGGAGACGCTCGCCGCCTTCGCGGACGCGGACGATCTGGACGGCACGATCCGGGCGCAGCTGGCCGTGACCGGCCTGGTCAGCACCGTCGCCGCGCGCCAGGACGTACCGGACGACCTGCTGCGCGCCCCGCTGCTGAGCGCCTTCCGGGCCGCGTGCGGGATCTCCGCGCACCCCGTACGTCACGAGAGCCCGGCATGCTGAGGGCGCGGGCCACAGCCCTGCGGGGATGGCGGAAGTACGCCGTCGCCGTCGTCGTGCTCGCCGGGCTGAGTGTGGCGGGCGACCGGGCGGCGGCCGTCTGGACGGAACACCGTACGGCCGACGCGTTCCAGCAGGCCCAGGGGCTCAAGGCCGCGCCGCACGTGGAGGTGCACGGCTTCCCGGTACTGACGCAGCTGGCCAAGGGCACCCTCGACCGCGTCGACATCGAGGCCTCCGACATACCCGCGGGCCGCGACGGCGGCAGGCTCCCGATCACCAGGCTGAACGTCGAACTCGACCGGCTCCGTCGCTCCTCGGACGCCTCCGAGGCCCACGCGGCCTCCGCCAGGGCCACGGCCTTCGTGTCCTACCACGACCTGTCCGACGCGCTCGGGGTCGAGATCGGCTACAGCCAGGACAGTACGAAGTCCGAGCCGCGCGTGGCGGCCACCGCATCCCTGCCGCTCCTCGGCAAGGCCACGGCCAGCGCGCGGGTCGAGGTGGCGGGCGACCACGCGCTCGCGTTCCGCTCCGTGAAAGTCGGCGACGGCCTGCCGAAGGCGATGCGTACGATCGTCACCGGCATGCTGGAGCGCGAGCTGAAGCTCGACGGCATCCCGGACGGCCTGGCACTCACGTCCCTCACCACGACCGCGGACGGACTCACCGCGACGCTCTCCGGCAAGGACGTCACCTTCCGCACCGACGCCCGCGCCTGACCGCCCGCCGGGCAGGTGCAACAACGGGTTTCGCGGGCGCCAACGGGCTCGGCGGGGCGCCCGGCGTGATACGCAGACTCCAACGCTCGTCGAAGTCACGGGACTTCGCCGGGGTTCACATCAGTCACGAAGGTGGACGGGGAGCGAGCCCATGCCCATGAAGGTGATCCTCTTCGGCGCGACCGGCATGGTCGGTCAGGGTGTCCTGCGGGAGTGCCTGCGCGACGACAGGGTCGAGAGCGTCCTCGCGGTGGGACGCACCCCGCTCGGCGTCGAGCACGCGAAACTGCGCGAGCTGGTCCACCCCGACCTCGCGGCCCTGATGAACCTGCCCGGTACGAAGGCCCAACTCACCGGATACGACGCCTGCTTCTTCTGCCTTGGCGTCTCCTCGGCGGGCATGAGCGAGGCGGCCTACCGCCGCATCACCCACGACCTCACCCTCGCGGTCGCCCGCCCGCTGGCCACCTGGAACCCCGGCTCCACCTTCGTCTACGTCTCCGGCCAGGGCACCGACAGCACCGAGCACGGCCGGGTCAAGTGGGCCCGGATCAAGGGCAGGACGGAGAACGACCTGCTGGCGCTGGACCTGGACGCGTACATGTTCCGCCCCGGATACATCCAGCCCCTGCACGGAATCACCTCCAAGACCCGCCTCTACCGGGCCGCGTACGTGGTCACCACCCCGCTCTACCCCCTCCTGAGGCGACTGGCCCCCAACCACGTCACCACGACGGAGCAGCTGGGCCGGGCGATGATCGCGGTGGCGGTCGAGGGCGCCCGCGTCCACGTCCTGGAGGCGAGGGACATCAACAGTACGGCGTCCCGCCTCTGACGGAGCATCATCCGCGACCCGGGCCGGAGTCACCTCACCCCACGGCCCCCGCGCTCCGGTACACCCGCAGCGAGGGGACCTCGAACGACATCTCCGAGACGTCCGCGGCGGGGGCCGGGTGGAAGCGGCCCGCGCTGACCGAGAGGTTGACGATGAGGTGGGCGTGCCAGCGGGTGCCCACTCCTCGGTGGTCGGCGTAGGCGTGGGTGTCGTTCACCCACCACGTCACCGAGCGGGCGCCGAACTCGACGCGCAGGTCGAGGATGCCGCCGGGGGTGACGGACGGGTGGCGGTAGGAGTGGTGGGCGCCCCGGACGTGGTTGGTCAGTTCCAGGAGGTCGGGGTTGTCGGGGTGGTATTCGAAGACGTCGACCTCCTGCCCGCCGTCCCGCCAGGTCCAGATCGCCGGCCAGGCTCCCTGCGCGACCGGCAGCCGGACCCGCGCCTCCAGGACGTCGCCCGCACGCACCATGAAGTCCTCGTCGCTGCCCTCGGTGGTGAGCAAGCCCGTGCTCCACGTGCCCTCGGGGCGGCGCCTCGCCCGGAACGTGCCGGTGCGGCTGTACTCGGCGTCGGGGACCAGGTGGTCGAGCTTGTCGTCGCCCGGGTTGACCGGGCCGCCGTCCGGATACGCCCAGGAACGGCCCGCGACCCACTGCGCGGGGGAGGTGAAGTCGGCCGTGAGGACGGGGAGCCGCGGGGCCTCGTTGAACACGGCCCCACTCTGGCACAGGGACGGGGCGCACCGTGGCGCCTTCCGTGCGTTGCCCGGCATCTCCTCCCCGTACAGCGAAAGTATGCTTTACGTAAGCAAATATCTGATGGGGCAGGTTCGGGGCAGGTCCCGGGGTTTTTCCTTGGGGCGCCGGGGATTCCCGGCGGCGCGGCTGAAAAATTCGACATTTGCTGTACGCGACGGCCGCACCGTGCTACTGTTGATCCCAGTTGCAGTTGTGGTTCCCAAAGACTTCAAGTGCCTGGGCGGGCGTCTTCCGTCGGGCACTTTTGTATTTCCGGAGATTTTTCCGGACGGGGCAATCATCGCGGCGACGCCGGGGTTCGCACAGTGTGGACCCCAGGGCACTGCCCCGAAGGAGATATGACATGGCTACTGGCACCGTGAAGTGGTTCAACGCGGAAAAGGGCTTCGGCTTCATCGAGCAGGAGGGTGGCGGCCCGGACGTGTTCGCCCACTACTCGAACATCGCCACCCAGGGCTTCCGTGAGCTTCAGGAAGGCCAGAAGGTGAACTTCGACGTCACGCAGGGCCAGAAGGGCCCGCAGGCGGAGAACATCACCCCTGCCTGACGCCACTGAAGCGTAGGTATGACGCAGCTGGGGCCCGCACCTTGTGTACGGGCCCCAGCTCGTTGCTGTCTCCAGGACATGCGCCCCCGCGCGCGTGCCCACCGCGCCGTGGACGGCACTCCACGACGCGCGTGACACCGGGTACCGCCGTACGCGCCACCGCCCCGCCAGGGCCATCCCCCGGGGCCGGCGTACGACAGGTATTCCGAGGCCCGACAACGGCCCGCAGCGCAGCGGCCGGACCGGGCTCGTTTTCGTCTTTTCTTTCGGCTCGTTCTTGCGATTCCCCGGCAGTGATTTCTGCCGCGAATTCCTCGATACGTGCCATATCGAGGAAGGTTCTGCATGAACCGATCAGCTCGCACGAATGACCGCTCGTTCGGCGCCCGCAAGGGATCCGGCTCCGGCGGCGCAGACGGCGCCCGCTACCGCGCGCAGGCCCAGGCGCGCTCCGCCGGCCGCAGCCGCCGCCCCGCCGCCCCGCAGGGCGAGTTCGCGCTCCCCACCACGCTCACCCCGGCGCTGCCCGCGGCCGAGGCGTTCGCCGACCTGGACATGCCCGCCCCGCTGCTCGCGGCGCTCACCGCCGAGGGTGTGACCGAGCCGTTCCCGATCCAGGCGGCCACCCTGCCGAACTCCCTCGCCGGCCGCGACGTCCTGGGCCGCGGCCGCACCGGCTCCGGCAAGACCCTCGCCTTCGGCCTCGCGCTCCTCGCCCGTACGGCGGGCAAGCGCGCGGACTCCAAGCAGCCGCTGGCCCTGGTCCTCGTTCCCACCCGCGAGCTGGCCCAGCAGGTCACCGACGCGCTCACCCCGTACGCCAGGTCGCTGAGGCTGCGCCTCGCCACCGTCGTCGGCGGGATGTCGATCGGACGGCAGGCCGGCGCGCTGCGCTCCGGCGCCGAGGTCGTGGTGGCCACCCCCGGCCGCCTCAAGGACCTCGTCGAGCGCCGCGACTGCCGCCTGGACCGGGTGGACATCACCGTCCTGGACGAAGCCGACCAGATGGCCGACATGGGCTTCATGCCGCAGGTCACCGAGCTGCTGGACCTGGTGCGCCCCGATGGGCAGCGGATGCTGTTCTCGGCCACCCTGGACCGCAATGTGGACCTGCTGGTGCGCCGCTATCTGAGCGACCCGGTGGTCCACTCCGTCGACCCGTCGGCGGCCGCGGTCACCACGATGGAACACCACCTGCTGCACGTGCACGGCGCCGACAAGTACGCCACCGCCACGGAGATCGCCGCCCGCGAGGGCCGGGTGATCATGTTCCTGGACACCAAGCACGCCGTCGACCAGTTCACCAAGCACCTGATGAGCAGTGGCGTACGGGCGGCCGCGCTGCACGGCGGCAAGTCGCAGCCGCAGCGTACGCGCACCCTGGCACAGTTCAAGGACGGGCACGTCACCACGCTGGTGGCGACCAATGTCGCGGCCCGGGGCATCCACGTCGACAACCTCGACCTGGTCGTCAACGTCGACCCGCCCAGCGACCACAAGGACTACCTGCACCGCGGCGGACGCACCGCCCGCGCCGGTGAGTCCGGCAGCGTCGTCACCCTGGTGACGCCCAACCAGCGCCGCGACATGACCCGGCTGATGGCGGACGCGGGCATCCGGCCGCAGATCACCCAGGTCCGCTCCGGCGAGGCCGAGCTGAACCGCATCACCGGCGCCCAGGCCCCGTCGGGCGTCCCGATCGGCAACGCGCCGGCGGCCGAGCGCCCCAAGCGCGGCGGAGCCCCGTTCCGGGGCATCGGCACCACCCCCGGCCGGCCCGGCCGCTCCGGTGGTACCCGCCGCACCAGCGAGGCCCAGCAGCTCGCCGAGGCGCGCAAGGCGGCACGGGTGCGCCGCTCCGCATAAGCGGATACGTCAACGGGTGCGCCGCTCGGCCTCGGGGCCGGGCGGCGCCGCTCAGTTGGCGGGGGTGCGCGTCGGCGTCGTCGCCGGGAAGGTTTCGGCGAGCAGGGCGTCGAACAGCGTCGTGACGTCGTGTGCGGTCAGGCCCTCCGCCCGCGCCTCGCGCAGCCACTCGCCCAACCGCGCGCGCAGGGGTGACTCCGGAGCGGTCTGCGGGGTGGCGAGCGAGCGGGTGATGAACGTCCCCGCCCCCTGGCGCACTTCGACCAGGCCGGAGCGCTCCAGCTCCCGGTAGGCCTTGAGGGTGGTGTTGGGGTTGACCTTGGTGGTGGCGGCCACCTGGGCGGCCGTCGGCAGCTTGTCGCCCTCGGTCAGCGCCCCCATGCGCAGTGCCTGCTCCACCTGGTGGACGATCTGGAGGTAGGCGGGCAGGCCGCTGCGGCGGTCCACGCGGAACACGACCATCGCACCTGCCTCCTTCGCGTCGTGTGTGCCGGGTGGGTGGGGGCCCCGGCTCGCAGTCCGGGGCGCGACACCCTTCGTACGGTGGCGTACAGCCTATGCCCGGCGGCTTCCCGTTCCGGGCCTGACAGGTCCTAGGGCCTGTCGTCAAATTCCCGTCTGTCCTGCGACGCCTGGCACGCACTCTCGCCGCACCGGGCGAAAGCCCACGTACGTCCAGTACGAG
>NZ_JBFAAD010000042.1:0-58414 GCF_040639555.1 Streptomyces sp. NPDC023838 | reverse complement strand
CTGGACCTGCACGCCTGGCGCGACGCGCCCGGCAAGGTGCACGCCGCGATCGACGAGGTGGCCACTCTGCACGGCGCCCCCCGCGCCCCTAGGTGGTCAGGGGCGCGGGGAACTGCGCGAGCAACCCATCACGGCCCGCAGCCGACCGACAACCGCCGGAGGCTTTCGGGAAGGGGCGGGGTGGGGAAGAATCACCGCCGTTCCGGCACCCCGCGTGGACGTCGTCGCCCCCACCGGCGCCGGAGACGCCTTCGCCGCCGGATTCCTGCACGGCACCCTGCGGGGACTCCCCGTACGGGAGCGGGCCCGCCACGGGCACCTGTTCGCCGCCGCCGTGCTCACCGTCCCCGGCGACCACACGGCCCCGCCGCCCCGCGCGCACGCCGACCGGCTTGCCGCTCTGGACGACGACGCCTGGGGGAGACTTCGTCTCGCCCCCGGGTGGACGGGGGAGGAGCAGGAGGTACGTACGTCATGAGCCAGACCGTCGACCGGGCGCTGAGCATCCTGCCGCTGCTCGCGCAGGGCCCCGCCGACCTCGGGCAGGTCGCCGAGCGGCTCGGGGTGCACAAGTCGACCGCCCTGCGGCTGCTGCGCACCCTGCACGAGCACGGTCTCGTCTACCGCCAGGAGGACCAGCGCTACCGCCTCGGCGCCCGCCTCTTCGCGCTCGCCCAGGAGGCCGTGGAGAACCTCGACGTACGGGAGATCGCCCACCCCCACCTCGTCGCGCTCAACGAGCGGATCGGGCACACCGTCCACCTCGCCGTGTACGAGGACGGCGAGGTGCTGTACATCGACAAGGTCGAGAGCCGCTATCCGGTGCGGATGTACTCCCGGATCGGCAAGCCCGTCGCCATCACCGTCGCGGCCGTGGCCAAGCTGCTCCTCGCCGACCTGCCCGAGGCCGAGCGCCGCACGGTGGCGGACAAGCTCGACTACCCCGCGTACACGTCCCGTTCGACGCCGAACGCCGCCGCGTTCCTGAAGGAGCTCGCGGCCGTACGCGAACAGGGCTGGGCCACCGACCTCGGCGGCCACGAGGAGTCCATCAACTGCGTGGCCGCGCCGGTGCGCGGCACGGACGGCCGCGTCGTCGCCGCGATGTCGGTCTCCGCCCCCAACGTCGTCGTCACCGCCGAGGAGCTCCTCGCCCTGCTCCCGCTGGTGCGCCGCACGGCGGACGCCATCAGCAGCGAATACTCCGGCAAACCCACCCATCCCGCCAACCCCAGGGAAAAGGAAGGCAGTTCATGACCGAGAAGGTCGCTCTCACCCCCGCCACCCACACCACACCCCCGGCCAGGTTCTCGCACGGCGTACGCAAGGGGAACATCCTCCAGGTCGCCGGGCAGGTCGGCTTCCTGCCCGCCGTCCAGGGGCAGTCCCCGACGACCGCGGGCCCCGGGCTGCGCGAGCAGACCCTCCAGACCTTCGCCAACGTCCGGGCGATCCTGGAGGAGGGCGGCGCCACCTGGGACGACGTGATGATGATGCGCGTCTACCTCACCGACGTCGCCCACTTCGCCGAGATGAACGAGATCTACGACGCGTACTTCGAGGAGCAGGGCCTCAAGGCCCCCGCCCCGGCGCGTACGACGGTGTACGTGGGCCTGCCCGAGGGCCTGCTCATCGAGATCGACGCGCTGGCCGTCCTGGACGCCTGACCTTGCTCTTAGTCACCTTGCTCTTAGTACGACCGCTCCACAGGCCGCACGGAGCGGCGCCCCGGACCGCCGGGACGCCGCCCCGCGGTCCGCCACGCCCTGGAACAGCCCTGCGAGTCACAGGAGTCCCCGGATGCCGTACCCGCTCGCCACCACCGCGCCCCCGCCGCCTGTGCCGCACACGGGCGGGATCCTCCCCTTCGTCGGCGGCACGACGGGCCTGCTGACCGTCGCCGCCCTGGGCATAGCCCTCCTCCTCTATCTGATCATCAAGATCAGACTCCAGCCGTTCGTGGCGCTGCTGGCCGTCTCCATAGCCGTCGGCCTCGGGGCCGGCCTCTCCGTCACGGAGCTCTTCGGCACGGTCCAGAAGTCCGCCGCCGTCTCGACGGTCGAGTCGGGGATGGGCGGCATCCTCGGACACGTGGCGATCATCATCGGGCTCGGTACGATGCTGGGCGCGATCCTCGAAGTGAGCGGCGGCGCAGAGGTGTTGAGCGCCCGGCTCCTCGCGCTCTTCGGGGAGGAACGCGCCCCCCTCGCCATGGGCCTGACCGGCCTGGTCTTCGGCATCCCGGTCTTCTTCGACGTCGGCATCTTCGTCCTGGCGCCCATCGTGTACGCGGCGACGAAGCGCTCGGGCAAGTCGATCCTGCTGTTCTGCATGCCGCTCCTGGCCGGCCTCTCCATGACCCACGCGTTCCTGCCGCCGCACCCCGGCCCGGTGGCGGCGGCCGGGCTGTTCCACGTCTCGCTGGGCTGGGTGATCCTGATGGGCGCGGTGGTCGGGCTGCCGTCGGTGCTGGCGGCGTGGGCGTACGCGGCGTGGATCGGGCGCCGGATCTTCGTGGAGGTGCCGCAGGACATGGTGGAGGCGGCCCAGGAGGCGCGGGCGGCGGTGGCGGCGGAGCAGGAGGCGGCGGGGGTGGAGCCGGGGGAACGGCCGGTGGCCCTGGCGACGGTCCTGACGATCATCGGCACGCCGCTGCTCCTGATCCTGGCCGCGACGTTCTCCTCCATCGCGCTGGACCCGTCCCCCGGCCGCTCGGTGATCGAGTTCTTCGGCAACCCGTTCGTGGCGCTGACGATCGCGCTGGTGCTGGCGTACTGGTTGCTCGGCCTCCGGCGGGGCTGGTCGCGTACGTCCCTGGAAAGGGTGTCGACGGCGTCGTTGAAGCCGGTGGGGAACATCCTGCTGGTGGTGGGCGCGGGCGGGGTGTTCGGTGCGGTCCTGAAGGCGTCCGGGATCGCGGACGCGCTGGCCAAAACCTTCCACGACGTCGGCCTGCCGGTCATCGTGCTGGCCTGGCTGATCTCGGTGGCCCTGCGGGTCGCCCAGGGCTCGGCGACGGTCGCGATCGTCACGACGGCGGGCATCGTGGTCCCCCTGGTCGAGGGCGCGTCCTACTCCCAGGCGCACCTCGCCCTCATCATCATGGCGATCTCGGCGGGCTCGATCTTCGCGTCGCACGTCAACGACGGCGGGTTCTGGATGGTGTCGAAGTACTTCGGCATCAGCGAGCGGGACACGTTGAGGTCGTGGACGGTGCTGGAGAGTGTGCTGGCGGTTGCGGGAGGTGGGGCGGCAGCGCTCCTCAGCTTGCTGATTTAGCCCCCACCCCGCCCCTTCCCGCTGTGACATGCGCGGAGCCGCGTGGCCCCGGGGGCGGGGGCGGGGGCTGCCCGGGCGGGGCCCGCGTTCGTCTGCGGGCCGGATGTGGCTGGTCGCGCAGCCCAGCACGGCCCGCAGACGAACGGGGTCCGGGGCGTAGCCCCGGGGCAGGCCGTCAGCCCGTGCAGTACTGCTGCTCCTTACCGATCGACCGGTACATGCAGTCGGCGTTTTCGAGCAGCTGCAACACCGCGTCCCGGTTCCGCGACGTCTCCCTCTCGATCACCTCGTCCGGCGGGTAGAACCCGCCCCCCGCGCCCGACTCACCCGGATACATCTCGAACGTGAAGTCGAAGATCTTCTGCGCGCCCCAGAGGTAGTCGTCGATCGTGCCGTCCGTGATGTACAGGTCGCTGGACTGCTCCGGCGTGTACCCGTTGGACGCCGCCATCTTGCCGCCGACCGCCGCGTACGCGTCGTGGTCGTCCTGGGTCAGGCCCGGCGCCGTGTTGTTGTACGTGTAGCCGAACGGCCACAGCACCAGTTCGCTGTACGTGTGGAAGTCGATCCCCGCCTTGATCTGCTGCTTGCCGCCCACCACCCGGCTGCGGGCGAAGTCGGCGACGACCTTCACCTCGGGCGCGGATTCGGCCGACGCGCCGCGGTACGTCTCGGAGCCCTTGCTGCTGGAGGATCCGCCGCAGCAGCCCCACTTGTAGTTCCAGTTGCGGTTCAGGTCCGTACCGACGGACGACGAACCGGAGTTGGGCTGGCGGTTCTTGCGCCACGAGCGGTACGAGCCGGTCGCGATGTCGTACTCGCCGCCGTCCGGGTTCAGGTCCGGCACGATCCAGATCTCGCGGTTGTTCACCATGTTGGTGATCCGCGCGTCCTTGCCGTAGCCCGCGCCGAACTCGCGCAGCAGGTACAGCGCCATCTCCACCGTCAGGTGCTCACGCGCGTGCTGGTGGAAGGTGAACAGCACCTCCGGCTCGTTCTCGTCCGTCGCCACGTTGTCGCTGACCTTGATCGCGACGATGTCCCGGCCCTGGTACGACTTGCCGATCACGCGCTTGCTCATGATCGAGGGATAGGCCGCCAGCCGCTGGTCGATCTCCGCCGTCATCTCGGCGTAGTTGTGGTAGTTCGAGTCCGCCGGCGGGAAGTCGAAGGGCTGCGCCTTCAGGCCGTTCGTGCGGTTCGGCGGACCGGCCAGCGCCTTGAGCGTGTAGCCGAGCGCGCGCAGGTCCTTCGCCTGCGCCGCGTCCGCGCTGACCACGACGGTGTGCTCGTGCACCTCGTCGATGGAGACCCCGGTGGCGGCGAGGGCGGTGCGCGCGGCGGGGGTGGCCGGGCCGTGGATCTCGTACTGGGTGGTGGCCTCGTCGGCGGCCACGTCCGCGCGCTCCCGGGGTGAGGGGGAGGGGGACGCGGTGGCGTGGGCGGTCATGGGCGCGGCCAGGGCGATCGCCAGCAGGGCCGCCAGGCCCGCCGAGCGTCTTGCGCCGGAACCGCGCGTACGCGTACGAAGTCGCATGAATGCTCCTGGGGATTCGGAGGTGGGGGTGTTCATGTCGACGTTGCTGGGGTGGTGCCTCGCACCCCGAGCTTCTGGGTATGGCATGTCAGCGTCAAGGTGCGGCCCCTCCTCGTCCGGCCCGCGTGGGTGATATCCCGTCAAGGTCGTTCCCGTGCGCCGGGTCCTCCCGCGCCGCCCGGGAGCCGGGCGCCTCCGTCGCTGTCATGAGCCGATGGTGCGCGGCGGGACTGCCGGACCGGGCCGCCGACGGGGCCCCGATGGACCGTCCGGACGTACGGGACGACCCCGTCGTGAGGGCGGAGCTGATCCAACTGGCCCGAACCAGACGGTTGCCCCCGGGGGTTGGCGCGACCAACAATGCGCATGACAACTTCAGGAACCCACTCCTGAATCCCTTCAGAGGGGAACCCCCACATGAAGAAGCCTCTCGTCGGCACGGTGCTCGCGCTTCTGCTCGTCGGAGCGGGTGCGGCACCGGTCGTCGCGGCGCCGCACACCCACAGCGGCGCCAAGGCGACGGTCAAGGCGGTCGACTTCGCCGGAACGGTCGCGCTCAGCAACTGTTCCGGGTCGCTCATCCGCACGCCCAGCTCCCAGCCGAACGACCCCGCTCTCATCCTCTCGAACGGCCACTGCCTGGAGACCGGATTCCCGGCCGCCGGCGAGGTCATCACCGACCAGCCCTCCACGCGCAGCTTCTCGCTGCTCAACGGCTCGGGCAGCAAGGTCGGCACGCTGCGGGCCACCAAGGTCAGTTACGCGACGATGACCGACACGGACATCACGGTCTACGAGCTGAGCAAGACGTACGCGCAGATCCAGAGCCAGTACGGGATCGGCGCGCTCACCCTCAACGACCAGCACCCGGTCGCGGGCACCGCCATCAAGGTGGTCTCCGGGTACTGGAAGCGGACCTACAGCTGCAACATCGACGGGTTCGTCTACCGCCTCAAGGAGGGCGACTGGACCTGGAAGGACTCGGTCCGCTACACCTCCGCCTGCCAGACCATCGGCGGCACCTCGGGCTCCCCGGTCATCGACACGGCCACCGGCAAGGTGGTCGCGGTGAACAACACCGGCAACGAGGACGGCCAGCGCTGCACCGAGAACAACCCGTGCGAGGTGGACCAGAACGGCAAGGTCACCGTCCGGTACAAGATCAACTATGCCCAGGAGACGTACATCATCGTCCCCTGCATAGGCACCGGGAACAAGGTCGACCTGAGCCGCCCGGGCTGCACCCTGCCCAAGCCGTGAGCACGACGGTCTCCCCGCGCCCCCTCCTAGGGCGCGGGGAGACCCGCCGGACAGGCCCTACGGCAGCGCGTGCACGTGCGGGCCCACCGCGTTCGACCAGGCGTTGCCCGACTTGGCGTCCCAGTTGGTCGACCAGGTCATCGCGCCGCGCAGGCCCGGGTACGTCTTCGACGGCTTGAAGGTGCCGCAGCCGGTGCCCGCCGTCAGGCAGTCCAGCGCCGCGTTCACCACCGACGGCGCCACGTAGCCGCTGCCCGCGCCGCTCGTGGAGGCCGGCAGGCCGAGGCCCACCTGGGACGGGTCCAGGCCGCCCTGGAGCTGGATGCAGGCGAGCGCGGTCAGGAAGTCGACCGTGCCCTGCGCGTAGACCTTGCCGTCGCAGCCGTTCATCGAACCGCTGTTGTAGTACTGCATGTTGACGACGGTCAGGATGTCCTTGATGTTCAGCGCCGTCCTGAAGTACTCGTTCGACGTCGACTGCATGTCGATCGTCTGCGGCGCCATCGTGATGACGAGCTTGCCGCCCGCCTTCGAGGAGAGGGACTTGAGCGCCTGTGTCATATAGGTGGAGTTGAGGCCGTTCTCCAGGTCGATGTCGACGCCGTCGAAGCCGTATGTCTGCATCAGCGAGTAGACCGAGTTGGCGAAGTTCGCCGCGGACGTCGAGTCGTTGATCGACACCGTACCGTTCTGGCCGCCGATGGAGATGATCACCGACTTGCCCGCCGCGTGCTTGGCCGCGATGTCGGCCTTGAACTGGTCGACGGTGTAGCCGCCGAGGCCGTTGGTGTCGAGGTTGAAGGTCACCCCGCCCGGCGCGCCGGTGGCGTCCGCGAAGGCGACCGCGATGATGTCGTAGTTCGCGGGTACATCGCTGATCTTCTGCACGGTCGCACCGTTGTTGAAGTTCTGCCAGTACCCGGTCACCGCGTGCTTGGGCACGCTCCCGCCGCCCGGGGTACCGGTGGCCGAGGTCTTCGCGGTCACCGCCGCCGACTTGGCGGACTCTCCGGCCGCGTTGGTCGCCGTCACCTGGAACTGGTACGAGGTCGACGCGCTCAGCCCGGTCACGGTCGCCGAACCGCCGCTCACCGACCGCACCTTGGCGCCGTCGCGGTAGACGTTGTACCCGGTCGCGTTGGAGACCGCGCCCCAGGAGAGGTCCACCGAGGAGGAGCTCACCGAGCCGACCGCGAGGCCGCCCGGGGCCGCCGGAACCGTCGGCGCCGGGTCGCCGCCCCCGCCGCCGTCCGGGCCGAAGACGGAGATGTCGTCGGCGTAGTAGGCGCTCTGGCCGTACCAGCCATGCGTGTAGATCTGCACCGACGTGGTGGAGGCGCCGGTCTTGAAGGTGGTCGACAGCCGGCTCCAGCCGCCGCCGGTGCCCGGCGTCCAGGTGGAGACGTCGCCGGTGCCGGTCCCGGTGGCGCCGAGGTAGACGTACGAGCCCTGGACCCAGGAGCTCAGTGTGTACGTCGAGTTGGGCTTCACGGCGACCGTCTGGACGCACTGGCCGGTGTCGGAGCCCGACGGGGTCGCCCTGAGGGCGGCGGCTCCGCCGTGCACCGGCGAGGAGACGGCGGCGCCGCTCCCCGCCGTACAGCTCCAGTCGGCCAGCCCCGACTCGAAGCCCGCGTTCCTGGCGTTGTTGACGTCCGCCGCGTGGGCGGTGCCGGTGAGCCCGGCTATGGACAGGGCGCCGACGGCGGCCACGGCCAGGCCGACTCTGCCGCTTGCTCGTTTCACTTGCTGCCTCCGGTGGGGGAGTTGGGAGGTCGGTGGGGAGGTGGGGCGCGCGCCGTGCGACAAGCTGGTCCAGACCTGCGTACAAGTTGGTCCAGACCAATCCTGTTGTCAAGACCTCTGGCACCCCTGGAGGCATCACAGAAACGAGAAGACTGTTCACCCGCAGCTATCTCCTGGATACAGTGCTGCTTCAGGAGGGAAGCGCGGTGATCACTTACGGCTGAGGGGGCCCGAACCGGGCCGAGGGAACGGGGACTTGATGTGCCAACTGCGATAGCCGTCACCAGCCCGGACCTGGTGTTACCGGCGACCGATCCACACACCCCGCCGGTGGCGGTCTTCTCGTCCCCGGACGTCCAGCCGCTCGACGCCGCACTCGCCCACGCCCACCGCCTGCTCGACGCGCACGGCCATGTCGTGGTGCTGTACCCGGATTCGCTCCCGGCCGCCCACGAGCAGCGGCTGCACACCGTCCGCTCGATCCTGGAGAGCGACCGGATCGCGCTGCTGCGATCGCCGCTGCCGCCGCTCGGGCTGGCGGTCCTCGCCCGCCAGCTGTGCCAGCTGTCCATGTGCGATTTCAGCCCCGGCGTGCTCGCCTCGGCCGCCCGCCTGCTCGCGCACTACATCCACGCGGGCGCCGTACTGAACTCGGTCACCCGGCTCGACCGCGTCCCGGTCGGCCTCAAGACGCACGCCAAGTCCTGGCTTCCCGGCACCCAGTTCGCGGTGCTCGCCCACCCGGAGCCGCAGCTGGTGCGGATCGGCACGGGCGACCTGGAGGGGCCCGAGTACGCCTGCCATCTGCTGGTGGCGAGCGCGGCGGCGCCCTCCGACTGGGTCACCGCCACCCTCGCCGCAGGCTGGCAGGTCGGTGCCGTGCTGGAAGCGCCGCTGCCGGGGTACTCGCCCACCTGGTGGGGGACGGGCAGGCTCACCGAGTTCGCCGCGTACCTGTCCGAGCTGTCCGTGCTCTACCAGCTCGTGGCGTCCGTACGACGGGAGTCGTGCCGGTGGTGCGGCATGGAACTCATCGGCGACCGCTGCGGGTTCTGCGCCTCGCCCGTCCCCGCCCCCGAGCTCCAGCTGCCCGCGGGAGGCACGTACACCTAGCCGCCGCGCAGCCCGCCCGGTGGCTCCGTCCGCTCAGTCCCACGTCATCGAACGAGGTCGTACGGTCAATGAACTCCCGTCAGCGCCGTGGCGTCATCCTTCTCCTGGTCTCGGTCCTGTGCGCGGCCGGCGCCTTCGCCGGGGTCCTCTCGGTGATCCACGACGCCAACTCGAAGGTCGGCCCCGAGGTGACGGCGTACCGCGTGAAGAGCGATATCGACCCCTACAAGGACCTGAAGGACAGCCAGTTCGAGAAGACGTCGATGCCCAAACGGTGGCTGCCCGGCAACGCGGTCACCGATCTCTCCGCCATCCGCGGAATGATCGCCGTCACCAAGCTCAGGGCCGGTTCGCTGCTCCAGACCGACATGATCGTGAAGCGGCCCGAACTCCGCGCCGGGGAGCAGGAGATCGCCATTATGATCGACGCCTCCACCGGTGTGGCGGGCAAGATCACGCCGGGCTCCACGGTCAACATCTTCGCCACGTTCGCCGCCGCCAAGCAGGGCGACACCGCCCAGTCGAAGATCATCGTCTCCGGCGCCAGGGTCATCGACGTGGGCAGCCTGAAGGCCCTCGACCCCGGCCGCGACGACCGCAACAAGAGCACCGAGGCCGTCCCGATCACCTTCGCCCTGGGCACCGTCGACGCCCAGCGCGTCGCGTACGCGGAGTCCTTCGCCCAGCACGTGCGGCTCGCGCTCGTCGCACCCGGCGGCAGCCCCTCCGTCCCGCCCGGCGACCGTACGTACCGCCTCGAAAAGGACCAGTGAGGTTCGGATGACCACCAGGATCCTCCCGGCCGTCGCCGACGCCGACGCCGCCCGGTCCGTCACCACCCTGCTCAGCCAGCTCCCGGACGCCGAGCCCGCCGCGCCCGTGGGGGACTCGACCCAGCTCCTGGACACCCTGGCCCGGCTCGCCGGGGAGTCCCTGGACGAGCTGCCCGAAGTCGTCCTCGTCCACGAGCGCATCGGGCCGGTGCCCGCCCTCGACCTGGTCCGCGAGGTCGCCCTGCGCTTCCCCGCCGTCGGCGTCGTCCTGATCACCTCCGACGCGGGCCCGGGCCTGTTCGCCGCCGCCATGGACTCGGGCGCGCGCGGCCTGGTCACGCTGCCGCTGCACTACGAGGAGCTGGTCAGCCGGGTGCAGGTGGCCGCCCAGTGGTCGACCGGCGTACGCCGCCACCTGGGCGGCGGGGGCGAGGCGTCGAGCGGCCCCGGCGGCACGGTCGTCACCGTCACCGGCGCCAAGGGCGGGGTCGGCACCACCGTCACCGCCGTCCACCTCGCCCTCGCGGCGTGCGCCTCGGGCCGCACCACGGCGCTGGTCGACATGGACCTCCAGGCCGGGGACGTGGCCTCGTACCTCGACGTCCAGTTCCGCCGCTCCATCGCGGACCTCGCCACGATCACCGACATCTCGCCCCGGGTCCTCCAGGACGCCCTGTTCACCCACTCCACCGGCGTCGGCCTGCTGCTCGCCCCGGGCGACGGCGAGCGGGCCGAGGAGGTCACCGACCGCGCGGCCCGCCAGATCCTCTCCGCCCTGCGCCACCGCTACGAGGTGGTCGTCGTCGACTGCGGCACCCAGATGAACGGCGCCAACGCCGCCGCCGTCGAACTCGCCGACACCGCCCTCCTGGTCACCACCCCGGACGTGGTGTCGGTACGGGCCGCCAAGCGGATCGTACGGATGTGGGACCGCCTCCAGATCCGCAAGGCCGAGGAGACCACGACCGTGGTCAACCGGCACAACCGCGCCACCGAGATCCAGCCCGCCCTCGTCCAGAAGGTCACCGGCACCCGGATCACCCGCACCTCCGTCCCCGCCAACTTCAAGGAGCTCCAGGCCGTCGTCGACGCCGGACGCCTGCACGACCTGGACGCCAAGTCCACGGTCAAGCAGGCGCTGTGGACGCTGGCGGGCGAGCTGGGCCTGGTGAAGGGGGTCGGCCCGGCGCCGGAGAAGAGCGGCCGGGGCACGCTCGTGCTGCGGCGGCGGGGGCACGGATGACACGGCTGACACGGCTGACGCGGCTGACACGGCTTGCACGGCTGACGGGCATACGGACGCGGGGGATGCGGTCGGGGTGCACGCGGTCGCGGGGGATGCGGACGCGCGCCGACCGGGACCGGGGGCAGGTCATCGTCGAGTTCACCGGGATGGTGCCGATCATCCTGGTGACCCTTGCCGCCATCTGGCAACTGGTCCTGACCGGCTACACGTACACCGTCGCCGGACACGTGGCCGACGAGGGGGCGCGGGCGGGGGCGGCGAAGGACGGGGGGCCCGCCGCGTGCGAGGCGGCGATGCGGGCGGCCGCCCCGGACGGGTGGGACGTGGGGCCCGGCTGCGGCGGAGGCGGCGACCCCGACGTCTTCACGGCCACCGTCGCGATCAAGGTCCCGGTGCTCTTCCCGGGGGCGCTGTCCTTCCCGTTCACGGTGCACGGGCGGGCCGGGGCGGCGCGGGAGGAGAGGCCGTGAGGTGGCGGGAGCTCAGGGGCGGCCGGAGCGGCGCGGGAGCAGGCGCCGTGAGGCGCCGCGCGCACCGCGGCGACCGCGGCTCCGCCGCCGTCGAGTACCTCGGCTTCCTGCCGCTGCTGCTCCTGGTCGCGCTCGCCGGCGTCCAGCTGGGCCTCGCCGCGTACGCCGCCCAGCAGGCGGGCACGGCCGCGCGGGCGGCGGCCCGTACCGGCGCGCAGACGGAGCGCGCGGGCGGAGCCGCACAGGCAGGGAAGGCCGCCGTCAGCGACTGGGTCGGCAAGCGCGCCGACATCGGGGTGCCCCCGAGCTGCCCCGGAGCCACGGTGACCGCGACGGTCACCGTCTCCATCCCCTCCGTCTTCCCCGGCATCGACCACTTCGGCCCGGTCCACAAGAGCGCCACCATGCCCTGCGACGAGAGCAACTGACCGAGGAGGCACGCCACATGAGCCTGCGAGCCCGTATCACCGCCCCCGAGGAGACCCGGGGCGGCGAGGGCGACGCGCACCTCGTCGCCGCCTACCGGGGCAAGCTCCTGGAGGAGATCGACCTCGCCGAGATGTCCTCGCTCGCCGCCGCCGAACGCCGGGCGCGGCTCGAACGCGTCCTCGGCCACATCCTCAGCCGCGAGGGCCCGGTCCTGTCCACCGGCGAGCGCGCCCAGCTGATCCGCCGGGTCGTCGACGAGGCGCTCGGCCTGGGCGTACTGGAACCGCTCCTAGAGGACGCCTCGGTCACCGAGATCATGGTCAACGGCCCCGACCAGATCTACGTGGAGCGCGCCGGGCGGGTCGAGCGGCTGCCGATGCGGTTCGCCTCGCACGAGCAGCTGATGCAGACCATCGAGCGGATCGTGTCGACCGTCAACCGCCGCGTCGACGAGTCCAACCCGATGGTCGACGCCCGGCTGCCGTCCGGCGAGCGCGTCAACGTGATCATCCCGCCGCTCTCGCTGACCGGCGCGACCCTCACCATCCGCCGCTTCCCGCGCTCCTTCACGCTCCCCGAGCTGATCGCCTTCGGCTCGCTCGACCAGTCCATGCTGATGCTGCTCGCCGGGCTGATCCAGGCGAAGTTCAACGTGATCGTCTCCGGCGCCACCGGCACCGGCAAGACGACCCTGCTCAACGCCCTCTCCGGCCTCATCCCCGAGCACGAGCGCATCATCACCATCGAGGACTCCGCCGAACTCCAGCTCCAGCAGAGCCATGTGATCCGCCTGGAGGCCCGCCCGGCGAACGTCGAGGGCAAGGGCCACGTCTCCATCCGCGACCTGGTCCGCAACTCGCTGCGCATGCGTCCCGACCGGATCGTCGTCGGCGAGGTGCGCGGCGGCGAGTCCCTCGACATGCTCCAGGCGATGTCCACCGGCCACGACGGCTCGCTGGCCACTGTCCACGCCAACAGCGCCGAGGACGCCCTGATGCGGCTCCAGACGCTCGCCTCCATGTCCGAGATCAAGATCCCGTTCGAGGCGCTGCACGACCAGATCAACTCGGCCGTCGACGTCCTGGTCCAGCTCACCCGGCACGCCGACGGCTCCCGCCGGGTCACCGAGATCGCCCTGCTCGACTCGCACGGCCGCGACCCCTACCGGCTCGCCACCGTCGCCCGCTTCGACCCCCGCCCGATGGCCGCCGAGGGGCGCGTCCACGGCGAGTTCCGCCACTTCCCGCTCCCGCGCCGCGTCGCCGAACGGCTCTACCTCGCGGGCCAGCCCGTCCCGCAGGCGTTCGGCATCGCCTCCTTCGACGAACAGCTCGCCACCCGAGAGGCCAGGTAGCACCGCCCATGTCCGCACTCACCCAGCTGACGACCGGGATCACGCTGCTCGCCTGCACGGCGGCCGTCGTCGGTGTGCACGTGTACGCCACGGGCCGCGCCCAGCGCCGGGCCCTGGTCGAACGGCTCTCCACTGCCGGGGAGCCGCTGCCCGCGGGGCGTCGGCGGCCCTTCGCCGGGGTGGACCGCAGGCTGCGCCGCACCGGCTTCGGCAAGCGCGTCGAGCGCAAGCTCGCGGTGACCGGCCTGGACCTGACGCCCGGCGAGTTCTTCGTCTACGTACTCGCCGCGGTCGTCGGCCTGTGGGTGGTGGCCGCCTCGGTGCTCGCCTCCTTCTTCGGCCCGCTCGCCGCCCTCGCCGGGCTGTGGGCCGCCAACACCTTCCTGAACTGGCAGCGCATCCGGCGTACCGAGGCGTTCATCAACCAGCTCCCCGAGATCTCCCGCGTGATCGCCAACGCCACCCAGGCCGGGCTCGCCCTGCGCACCGCGATCGCCATGGCGGCGGACGAGCTGGAGGCCCCGGCGGGCGACGAGCTGAAGACCGTCGCCGACCAGCTCGCCGTGGGCCGCACCCTCGACGACGCGCTCGGCGAGCTGGCGAAGCGGCTGCCCTCGCGCGAACTGGTCGTCCTCGTCTCGACGTTGATCCTCTCCAACCGGGCCGGCGGCGCGGTCGTCAACTCGCTGCGCAACCTCACCACCACCCTGGAGGAGCGCAAGGAGACCCGCCGCGAGGTGCGCACCCAGCTCTCCCAGGTGAACACCACGGCGTACGCGGTCCCGGCGATCGGCGTCGGTGCCATGCTGCTCGTCAACCAGATCGCGCCGGGCTCGCTCGCCAAGATGACCGGCACGTTCCTGGGCCAGGCCGCGGTCGTCGTGGCGCTCGGGCTGTACGCGCTGGGCTTCGTCGCGATCCGCCGCATCTCGAAGATCGACGTCTGAGGGGGCGGGCATGGAACTGATCCTGGGACTCATCGGCGGGCTCAGCGTGCTGGGCGCCTTCCAGGGCGTCCGGATGTACCGCGCCGAGGCCAAGCTCCCCGGCGACCTGGCCCTCGCCCTGGAGGTCGGCGCCACCCGCACCACCCGCACCGGCGGCGCCATCGACCGCCTCGGCATCCGCTACGCCCCGCTCGTGCTGCGGCTGATGGGCCCCAAGCGCGTCGGCGAGAAGCGCCGCAAGATCGACATGGCGGGCAACCCCGGAGGCCTGACCATCGACCGGTACGCGGCGCGGCGCGCGGTGTACGGGGCGCTCGGCGCGGTCGGCGCGGTCGTGATGATCTCCGGCGGCAACTACCTCCTGGCCCTGCTGATGGTCGCGTTCGCGTACTACTGGGTCGAGGTCGGCATCTGGGCCGCCGTCCGCCGCCGCCGCGACGACATCGAGCGGACCCTGCCGGACTTCCTCGACGTCCTCGCGGTGGTCGTCTCCGCCGGACTCGGCTTCCGCCAGGCGCTGGAGCGGGTCGCGGAGAAGTACGAGGGCCCCTGGGCCGACGAGGTGCGGATCGCGCTGCGCCAGATGGACATGGGGGTCAGCCGCCGCCAGGCCTTCGACGACCTGCGCCGGCGCAACGACTCCGAGCAGGTCGCCATGTTCGTCACCGCGCTCCAGCAGGGCGAGGAGCTGGGCGCGCCCATCGTGGACACGTTGATAGCGATCGCCACCGACATGCGCCGCACCGACGCCCAGAACGCCCGCCGCAAGGCCGCCAAGGCGGTGCCCAAGGCGACGCTGATGGTCACCACGTTCATGGTGCCCGCCACCATGATCCTGATGGCCTCCGCGATGCTGCTCGGGTCCGAGGCGGACATCGGCTCGCTCACGGGGAAGTGAGGGACCCACCATGCCGAAGCCACCGCGTCAGCCACCACGCCAGTCACCGCGTCAGCCACCCCGCCAGCCGCTGTCGCCGTCCCCCGAGCCCGAGGTCTCCCTCCAGCTCAACGCCCTCCAGGCGCTCTGCCGCCAGGTCTTCCTCTTCCGGCTGGCGATGATAGGGCTCGGCACCCCGTTCGCCCTGGCCAACTCGGCCCGGGGGATCGCCACATGGCTGGTCTCCGGAGCCGTACTGATCACCTTCATGGGCTCGTACGCCCTCTACCGCGACTGGGAGCGCTTCGGCCCGCTCCTGCTGCGCCACCCGTGGTTGCTGGGCGTGGACACGGCCTTCGGCGCGCTGCTCGTGTTCACCGCGACCCCCGACTCCCCGCTCGGCTACGTCGTGGTCTGCACGCCGCTGCTCGCCGGGCTTGTGTACGGGTGGCGGGGCGCGGGCGTCTTCGCCGGCCTCCAGTGCGTGATCCTGGCGCTCGCGTACATGGCCCAGAGCCGGCACCACCACCAGCCGCCGGCCCCGGCCCTGCTGCTGCCCGGCTTCTGTGTGCTGGCGGGCGCGGCCGGGGTCGCCCTCAGAGGCCTGCTGCTGCGGTTCGGCCTGGCCTCCCGCGCCCTCACCGAGGTACGGGCGAGGCTGGCGGTGGAGCAGGAACGGGCCCGCCTGGCCAGGGAGTTGCACGACTCGGTCGCCAAGACCCTGCACGGCGTGGCGCTCGCCGCCGAGGGCCTGGCGGCCTCCGCCGACCGCACCGACCCGGTGACGGTCCGGCGCGGGGCGACGCTGGTGGCCCGCTCGGCCCGCCGCGCCGCCGCCGAGTCCCGCGAACTCCTCGCCGACCTGCGCCGCGAGCCGGGCCCGGACGGGGGAGTGGACGTCCTGGCCGAACTGGCCGCGCGCGTACGGGACTTCGCGGGGCGAAGCGAGCGCACGGGTGTGAGCTACCGCTCCCTCTCCCCGGACCCGGGCGCGATGCGGGTCCCGCAGCCGGTCGCCCGCCAGCTCCTGACGATCGCCTCGGAGGCCCTGGAGAACGCCCACCGCCACGCGGGCCCGGCGCGCGTGGACGTGTCGGCGGGCGTGGTCGGGGACGTGCTGCGCATCAGCGTGTACGACGACGGGCGCGGCCTGCCCCCCGGCACCACCCTCGACGGCCTGCGCCGGGCGGGCCACTTCGGCCTGGTCGGCATGGTCGAGCGCGCGGCGGACCTCGGCGCGCGCATCCGCATCGGCCGGGGCGAGGCGGCACGGGGCACCGAGGTCCGCCTGGACCTGCCGCTCGCGGCGCTGGGCGCTGCGCGGGCCGTGGAGAGGAGCGGGGTATGACGCGGGTGGTGGTGGCGGACGACAACCCGGTCGTACGGGCCGGGCTCACCGCGCTGCTCGACGGCCGAGGCGGCACGGAGGTCGTGGCCGAGGCGGCGAACGGCCGCGAGGCGTACGAGGCGGCACTACTGCACCGGCCGGACGTGGTCCTGCTCGATGTACGGATGCCCGGCGTGGACGGCCTGGCGGCACTGCCCCGCCTGGTGCGGGTGGCGCCGGTGATGATGCTGACGTACAGCGGCGAGGACGAGACCGTACGCGAGGCGCTGCGGCTGGGGGCGCGGGGCTACCTGGTGCACGGCGAGTTCACGGTGGAACAACTGGTCGGCGCCGTACGGGAGATCGGGCGGGGCGGCTCGCACTTCTCGGTGACGGCGGCGCGGGCACTGGGTGTCAGGGCGGGGGCGGGGGCGGGGCCGGCGGCCGGTGCCGTCGCGGCCACCTCTCCGAGTATCGCGCCCCGGTCGATTTCGTTAAATCCGAACGAAGAGGCTTCGCGGATGCAACCGGATGTGGGACAGTCGTCACCGGGGCGCCGGAGGGAAACACCCCTCCTCCGCAAGGGCCTTGGGGCACACCGGCTCAGCAGGAGGGAGGTGGAGGTGATGGAGCTGATCACGGCGGGCATGAGCAATCAGCAGATCGCCGCCGCCTGCTTCATCAGCGAGAAGACGGTGAAGAACCACATCAACCGGATCTTCGCGAAGCTACACAGCAACAGCCGCACCCAGGCGGTCGCGACGTGGCTGGGTACGCGGGGGGTGGCGGGATGAGGCCTCTTCGGCGTCAACTCCACTCCCGGACCGGGAATTGGGCCCAGGGACCCTGTGCCGCAACCGGAGGGCCCGGGTACGGTGCGGCTGTCGAGCGCGGCACCGCCGTAGACCCCGGAGGGGACCACCATGAACGACAAGCTCCTCAAGCCCGCGACCGCCACCAGGATCCGCGTCCACGGCTGGCTGAACACGACGGCGACGGCGCTGCGGCGGCGGGGGGACCGGGGGCAGGGCGCGGTCGAGTACATGGGGATCATCATCGTGGTGGTGGCGATCATTCTGGTGCTTACGCAGACGAATTTCGGCACGACGATCGCCGGGAAGATCACGGCGGCGATCAACAAGATCAACCCCTGATCCCACCCGGGGCCCGCCGTCTCGCGGGCGACCGGGGGCAGGCCTTCCCCGTCTACATCACCGCGGTGGCGGGCCTGCTCTTCCTCGCGTTCGCGTACTTCGCGGTGGGCCAGGCGGCGGTCAAGCGCAACGAGGCCCAGACCGCGGCGGACGCGGCGGCCCTCGCGGCGGCTCAGGACTTCCGGGACCAGCTGCGGACGGGGCTGCTCGGCACCTTCGACTTCGAGCGCTGGCAGAAGCTCCTCGACGGCGACGCGGGCGGGCTGATCCCGCACAGCTCCTGCTCGGCGGCGAGCGACCTCGCCTCGCGCAATGACGCCACGGCCGACACCTGTGAGCTCTCCTTCCAGCCCGAGCCCACCTACCGGGTGACCGTGCAGACCAACAAGACGGCGGGCCACTCGGTCATCGCCGCCACGCAGGACCAGAAGGGTGCGGCGAAGGCGGCCGCCGTGGTCGTGCCGCGCTGTCATCTCCAGAAGGCACCCGGAACCGGGCCCACCGGCGAGCCCCCGGAACCGGGGCCCGGCTCGCCCCCCAGCCAGTCCCCCGGGCCGGGCGGGCCGGGGGACGAACAGAAGGCGTACCGACTCGTCTGCGACAACAAGCGGGACGTCGAGATCGACCCCGGCCACCTCGACCTCCTGCCGAAGGCGTCCGACCTGTTCTCCGTCCATCTGGCCGACAAGTAAGCGCTAGCAAACGTATGAAGTGCGCAGTACGAGGACCGAGGGGGCTTCACTCATGGACAAGGCTACGTTCGGGGCGCGGACGAGAGGCGCGGTGGTCGCTGCGGCTGCCGCAGCCCTGGCGCTCACCCTGACCGCCTGCGGGGGAGACGGCGGGGGCAAGCCGAAGGGCGACGACAAGCCCTCCTCCGCTCCGGCGGCGTCCGGCGGGAAGAACTCCCCGGCCGGTGGCCCGTCCACCCAGAGCACCGAGGTCCTCGCCACCATCAGCGGCGCCGGCGGCGTCGAGGTGGTGATCAACTCGGCGAAGCGGGACGCGGGAGGGTTCGTCACCGTGCAAGGCGTCGTGAAGAACGGGTCCAAGGACCTGTTCTCCGCGCCCGGATGGCAGGGCAGCGAGCAGGAGCTGAGGAGCAACGGCGCCTCCATGGCGGGTGCGGCGCTGGTCGACAAGGCGGGCAAGAAGCGGTACCTGATCCTGCGCGACACCGACGGCCGCTGCCTGTGCTCGCAGTTCACGACGGGCATCCAGGCGGGGCAGGAAGCCCCCTTCTACACCCAGTTCCCCGCACCCCCCGCCCCCGTCACAGAAGTCGACTTCCAGCTCCCCACCATGCCCACCGCCACCATCAAGATCTCCGGCTGAGGCGGAGGCACCCCATGCAGGCCACCCAGGCACCACCCGCGCCCCCGGCCCCCGCCGCCCGGCGCCGGCACGCCCGCCCCGCCGCCCTCGCCGCCGCCGTGCTGCTGTTCGCCGGGGCGGGGACGGGCGCGGCCGTCGCCGACGACCCGAACCCCACCGCCGTGCCCGCCGCCGCCCCGCCCGTGAAGGTCGACGCCAACGCGCCCGGGCTGAAGCTCTCCGACGGGGCGACGCTCGCCGCGCCCAGGGTCGTCGACATCAAGTCGGTCGTCGAGGACATGGGCGGTGAGGAGCGCCGCTCCGACACCAACGCCGACATCTCCTTCGCGCTCCAGGCCGAAGTCCTCTTCGGCAAGGACAGCGCCGCGCTCTCCGCCGAGGCGAGCGGCCGTATCCAGGCCATCGCCGACGAGATCAAGAAGCAGAAGGCCGCGAACGTCCGCGTGTTCGGCTTCACCGACAACCTCGGTACGCACGAGCACGGAGTCGTCCTGTCCAAGCAGCGCGCGGACGCCGTCCAGGGCGCGCTCACGCAGGCGGTCGGCGGGTCCGTCACCTTCGACATCCGGGGATACGCGGAGGACTACCCCATCGCGGACAACTCCTCGGAGGACGGCCGCCGCAAGAACCGCCGGGTCGAGGTGTCCTTCCCGCGCGGGTCGACCGGCTAGGGCCGGGCCGTCGGCCGGGGCGAGGGCGGGCCCGGCCGGCCGGGTGGAGGTGCGGCCGGCCAGGCGCCGTATGTGCGCGGGCCCCCGTCAACGTCCGTAGGAAGTGACGTTCCCGCGCACCACAGAGACTGCCAGCGGGGCCGCGTCCGGCACTTGGAAAAAAGCGCACGTCCGGGCAGGACGGCCGAGAATCGACGGTGGTGGAGCGTGGCAAGGGTGAAGGGTGGACAGATAGTCCGCGCACAGATAATCTACGGGAGGATTAAATTGGGGCGGGCCGTAAACGCTCGCATCAGCGCAGCAACAGACAGGGGATCAACATGTGGGTGTACGAGCACGGCGTCGAGACCAGCGCCGCTCCCGAGGCCGTCTGGCGGCTGTGGGCCGACGTGGAGAACTGGGGCGCCTGGAACGCGGACGTTCAGAAGATCGAGATCCGGGGCCCGTTCGCGGCCGGATCGGAGATCACCATGGGGGCGGACGGTCAGGACCCGGTCGAGCTGCGGCTCACCGAAGTGGCCGAGAACGAACGGTTCGTGGACGAGGCGAGCTTCGCCGGCCTGGTCCTGCGCACCGCGCACCGGCTCGACCGGCTGGGCCCGGACCGTACGCGGGTGGTGTACCGGATGGAGATCACCGGCGCGGCGGCCGACGAGATGGGCCCGGAGATCGGCCCGGCCGTCACCGCCGACTGGCCCGAGACGATGGCCGCGCTCGTCCGCCTGGCGGAGGCGCGCTGATGGCGCTGCGGCCCGGCGAGAGCCCGGGGTTCCTGCTCTGGCACGCCACGCTGCGCTGGCAGCGCGGGGTGACCGCGGCCCTGACGCCACTGGGCCTCACGCATGTGCAGTTCGTGCTGCTCGCGTGCACCTGGTGGCTCAACGGGCAGGGCGAGCACCCCAACCAGCTGGCGGTGGCCCGCCAGGCCGGTACCGACGTGAAGATGACGTCCCAGGTCGTCCGCACGCTGGAGACCAAGGGCCTGCTCGTACGCGAGACCGACCCGTCGGACACCCGGGCCAAGCGGCTGCGGGTGACCGAGGCGGGGGCTGAGCTCGCGCCGCGGGCGATCGAGGCGGTGGAGGCGGTGGACGCGGAGTTCTTCCGGCCGGTGCCGGTGGCTGAGGCGGTGGCGCTGCTGGCGGCGCTGGCCCGGCCGGAAGAGTGACCCGCCGGACAGGCCCTAGGAGCCGGTGCTTCCGCTTCCGCTGCCGCTTCCGCTGCCGTACGGCCTGGTGATCATCTCCATGGCGTGGCCGGAGGGGTCGAGGAAGTAGACGCCCCGGCCGCCGTCGTTGTGGTTGATCTCGCCGGGGCGCTTCATGTACGGATCGGCGAAGTACCGTACGCCCCACTGCTGGATCTTCTCGAAGCCGGCGTCGAACTCGTCCTCGGAGACGAGGAAGGCGTAGTGCTGCGGCACGATCTTGTCGGGGTCGCCGGTGGCGAAGTCCAGGGTGACGCCGTTGCCGGTCTCGACGGGGATGAACGGTCCCCACTCGTCGCCGACCCGCAGCCCCAGGATGTCCGCCAGGAACTCGGCGGAGGCCCGCTTGTCGCGGGAGTGGACGATGGTGTGATTCAACTCGACTGACACGGTGGAATGCCTCCAACAGGCATCTCACGGGCACCTCCACGCTCACCCGGCCGGTGACCCACGCGCGATGCCGTGGTCGTGATCGTAGGCAGGGGCGGGTGGGGCGGGCAAGGCGAGTTCCGGCTTACGTGTCGTCCCCCTGCGCGTTTACGCGCACGCGCACCTGTACGCCGGGCCGGATCCCCCATCCCGCCATCGCGCCCCCCTCCGCCTCCAGGATGTGGCGGGCGCGGAGGCGGGGGGCGGTGAGGCGGTTCGGGGGGACGGTGTGGACGGCGATCACGCGCAGGCGCCGGTCGAGGTAGGCGACGTCGATGGGGAACCGCATACGGAACGTGTGCACGGAGCCGGCCGGGCTGAGCAGGATGGCCCCCTCGACCCCGTCCCGCCCGAGGAGCCCCCGGGTCCGGGCACGATAGGACGTGGCGACCTCCAGGGCCACGAGGGCGCCCCCCTCAACCCCCAACTGCCCCCGCCCATCCCGCCACCGCCCCATGCACCCACGCTACAGAGCCCCGGAGCCCCTACCCCGGCCCCTTCCCCAAACCCTCCGGGGGTGGGAGGGGTGAACCAGCTCCCCCCGGAGGGTCACGCGGCGGAGCCGCCCATGTCCCAGCGGGAAGGGGCGGGGTGGGGGAAACCGTCCCGCCGGACCCACCGGACAGGCCCTAGGGTGCCCCCGTGTACCTCCCCCTCCTCGCCGCCGTCTGGGGCGCCGCCCTCGGGTGGCTGGTGCCGCGCGCCGCCTACCGGCTCTCCGTCGAGCCCGACGAGCCGTGGCGGGACGTCTGTCCGGAGGGGCACGCCCTCACCCGATGGCTCGGCGGCCCGGTCTGCCGGCAGCGCGGCGCGCGCAGATGGGGCGCCGCCGCGGCCGCCGCGGCCGCCGCCCTCGCCACCACCACCGGCCCCCGCCCCGAACTCGCCGTCTGGCTGCTCCTCCTGCCCCCCGCCGCGCTCCTCGCCGCCGTCGACGCCCGGGTGCACCGGCTGCCCGACGTCCTCACCCTCCCCCTGGCGGCAGGCGCCGCCGCGCTGCTCGGCGCCGCCGCGCTCGCCCCGCACCACCAGGGCTCCTGGCGAGACGCCCTGCTCGGCGGACTCGCCCTGGGCGGCGCGTACTTCGTGCTGTTCCTCGTCAACCCCGCCGGACTCGGCTTCGGCGACGTCAAACTCGCCGTCGGCCTCGGCGTGGCCCTCGGCTGGTACGGCTGGGGCATCCTCTTCACCGGCGCCTTCGCGGGGTTCGCGGCGGGCGGCACATACGGTCTGGCCCTGATCCTCGCGCGCCGCGCCGACCGCCGCGCGGCCATCCCGTTCGGCCCCTTCATGATCGCCGGGGCGTACCTCGGCCTGCTCCTGGGCGGCCTCGCCCCGTAGACAGCACGGCGCGAACGAGGCCAGGCCCCGGCCTGACCCGAACCTCGCCGCGTAGGCAGCACGGCGCGAACCAGACCCCGGCCCAGACCCCGGCCCAGACCCCGGCCCAGACCCCGGCCCAGACCCCGGCCCGGCCCCCCGCCCCGCCCCCCGCCGAACCTCGCCGCGCAGATATGCCGCCCCTGCGCCGCCCAAGACGCGTAGGGTCCGCAACATGGCGCAAACCATCCGTAACCACAACACCCGCACCTTCGAAGACCTGATCGACGAGGCCGCGGCCGCCCCCGTGGACGGCTGGGACTTCTCCTGGCTGGACGGACGGGCCACCGAGGAGCGGCCGTCCTGGGGGTACGCCCGTGCCATGGCCGCGCGCTGGGCCCGGGCCACGGCCGCGCTCGACGTGCAGACCGGCGGCGGCGAGGTCCTGGCCGCCGTCCCGCAGCTGCCGCCGCTCGCCGTCGCCACCGAGGGGTGGCCGCCGAACCTCGCCCGGGCCACCGCCCTCCTGCACCCGCGCGGCGTGGCCGTCGTGGCCGACCCCGACGAGCCGCCGCTGCCGTTCGGGGACGGCGCCTTCGACCTGGTGACCAGCCGTCACCCCGTCCAGACCTGGTGGCAGGAGATCGCCCGGGTCCTCACCCCGGGCGGCACCTACTTCTCCCAACAGGTCGGGCCCGCCAGCGTGTTCGAGCTCGTCGAGTACTTCCTGGGTCCGCAGTCCGCCGACGTCCGCGGCAGACGCGACCCGGGCAAGGCGCGCGCCGAGGCCGAGGCCGCCGGGCTCCAGGTGGCCGACCTGCGCCAGGAGAAGCTGCGCACCGAGTTCCACGACATCGGCGCCGTCGTCTACTTCCTGCGCAAGGTGATCTGGATGGTGCCGGGCTTCACGGTCGAGGAGCACCGGGACCGGCTGGCGGCGCTGGACGAGCAGATCCGTACCGACGGCCCCTTCGTCGCGCACACGACACGGTTCCTGATCGAGGCCAGGAAGCCGCTCCGCTCCTCCTGACCCGCCTAGCATCCGGGCATATGGAACGGATGCGGACAGTCGGTAATCAAGTGTCCTGGTTGCGCGGGGTCGGCGCCGCCTCGATTCCCGGCCGCCGGGGCACGCGTACGGCGCGGCCCGCCCTCCTCTGGTGGGGGTGGGCCGCCGCGCTCTTCCTCCTCTACGCCGCCGTCGGCGCCCGCCGCCAGGCGCTGATCCGCACCACCGGCTACGACCTCGGCATCTTCGAGCAGGCCGTGAAGGCGTACGCCCAACTGCGCGCCCCCGTCGCCCCGTTGCGCGGCGACGGGTTCAACCTCCTGGGGGACCATTTCCACCCGGTGCTCGTCGTCCTCGCGCCGCTGTACCGGCTCGCCCCCTCCCCGTACACCCTGCTCTTCGCCCAGGCCGCCCTGCTCGCCCTCGCCGTGGTGCCGCTGGCCCGCCGCGCCCGGCAGGCGCTCGGCCGCCGCGCCGCCCATGTCATCGCCTTCGCGTACGGGCTGAGCTGGGGCATCGCCTCGGCCGTGGCGTTCGACTTCCACGAGGTGTGCTTCGCCGTCCCGCTCGTCTCGTACGCCCTGGAGGCGCTGGCCCTGCGGCGGTGGAGGGCCGCCGTGGCCTGGGCCGCGCCGCTGCTCCTCGTCAAGGAGGACCTGGGGCTCACGCTCGCCGCCGTCGGCGGGTACATCGCCTGGAAGGGGCGGCGCCGACTCGGCCTGGCGACCGCCGCGGCGGGGCTGCTCGGCAGCGCCCTGGAGTTCAAGGTGCTGATGCCGTTCTTCAGCCCGGCCGGCACCTACGCCCACGCCGCCAACCTGGAGCCCGCCCACGGCTCCCTGCTCGCCGCCCTCGCCTTCGCCCCGCTGGACGCGGTACGGCCCGAGGTGAAGGCCACCACCCTCGTCCTCGTCTTCGCCCCCGCCGCCCTCATCGCGCTGCGCTCCCCGCTCGCCTGGATCGCCGCGCCCACGCTCGGCTGGCGGATGCTCTCCCAGAACCCCTTCCACTGGGGCACCTCGTTCCACTACACGGCCGTGCTGATGCCCGTCGTCCTGGCCGCCATGACCGACGCGCTCGCCCCCTACCGGCGCTCCGGCGACGCGCTCGGCCGCCGCCATGTGCGCGCCTCGCTCGCCACCACCGCGGCCGTCACCCTGGTCCTGATCCCGTCCTTCCCGCTCGCCCAGCTCGTCCACCGTTCCACCTGGCGCTCCACCGCGCACATCGCCGCCGCCCGCGACCTGCTGCGCCGCATCCCCGACGGCGCGACCGTCGCCGCCTCCAACCGCCTGGTGCCGCAGCTCACTTCGCGGACGGACGTGGTGCTCTTCCCGACCTACCCGGTCCACTGGCGGCTGTACGACACGGGCGCGACGGTGCCCCCGCCGACCGCCCAGTGGATCGTCTACGACCGCGTGCCCGCCGAGTCCTGGCCGTACCCGCCGGGCTACTGGCCGTACCCGAAAGACCGTCAGGAAGCCGAGCTCATGAAGGCGGAACAGACCTACGGCTACCGGATCGTCGCTCAGCGGGACGGCATCACCCTGCTCAGACGGTGAGGACGGGCGTACGGGACGACGTACGGGACGGGGCCCGCGCGGCCGGGCGCTCAGCACCGCAGTCACCCCCTTGGGTGAGTGGGGTGGCGCACAGATGGGGTGGATCCTCGGCGTGAAGGCGGATGCACGCAGTGTGGTTCGAGCCGGTTCGTACCGCTCTGACCTGCGCGGTCAAAGAAGCGTTCCGCCACCGGGTCCCCCTTGGGGGTACCCGTCCGGCGGTGCCCGCGCCGTGCCCGGACGGTTTCGGAGCGTAGTTCCGGCACGCCGTTGCACCCATCAGCACTTACGAAGGGTTATGGTGGAAACCCCCCCTCGGGCCGGTCCGTATCCCCCCCACGGACCGGCCCGTTTTTTTTCCTCTCAGCCGCGCCCGGCCCAGATGTTGGTGCCCGCGGTGTCCACGGCGAAGGTGTCGATCTCCTTCAACTCCTCGGCCGTCAGCGGCGGTCCGGCCAGCGCCGCCACGTTCTCCTCCAGCTGCTTCACGCTGGACGCGCCGATCAGCGCCGACGTCATCCGCGGGTCGCGCAGCACCCAGCAGATCGCCAGCTGGGCCAGCGACTGGCCGCGCCGCGCCGCGATGTCGTTCAGCCCGTTGAGGCGGCGCGTCACCTCGTCGCTGAGCAGCTCCGGGTCGAGCGACTTGCCCTGGGTGGCCCGCGAGCCCTCCGGGATGCCCTTGAGGTACTTGTCGGTGAGCAGCCCCTGCGCCAGCGGCACGAAGGAGATACAGCCCATCCCGGCCTCTTCGAGGGTGTCGAGCAGGCCGTCGTCCTCGGTCCAGCGGTTGATCATCGAGTACGACGGCTGGTGGATGAGCGCCGGGACACCCATCTCCTTGAGGATCCGCGCCGCCTCGGCGGTCTGCTCGCTGTTGTACGAGGACACGCCCACGTACAGCGCCTTGCCCTGCTGGACGGCGGACGCCAGCGCGCCCATCGTCTCCTCCAGCGGGGTCTCCGGGTCGAACCGGTGCGAGTAGAAGATGTCGACGTGGTCGAGGCCCATGCGGCCGAGCGAGGCGTCCAGCGAGGACAGCAGGTACTTGCGCGAGCCCCACTCTCCGTACGGCCCCGGGTGCATCAGATAGCCGGCTTTGGTGGAAATGACCAGCTCGTCCCGGTATGCCCGGAAGTCCTGGCCGAAGATCTTGCCGAAGTTGAGCTCGGCGGATCCCGGCGGCGGGCCGTAGTTGTTGGCCAGGTCGAAGTGGGTGACGCCGAGGTCGAAGGCGCGGCGCAGGATCGCGCGCTGCGAGTCCAGCGAGCGGTCGTCGCCGAAGTTGTGCCACAGACCCAGGGAGAGCGCGGGCAGCTTCAGGCCGCTGTGGCCGGTCCGCCGGTACTCCATGGAGTCGTAGCGGCCGTCGGCGGCGAGGTAGTGGAGGGGGAGTGATTCAGTCACGTTTCCCTGCTTATCACGGACTTGTGACAGGCCGAGTTGGGCCGCTGTGACCCGTCCGCAGTACTGTGCCTTCCCTGGGGCCGGGCCGTATGCGGCGCTGCGGCGGCCCCCGGAAAGCAACGAGAGGGTGGAATCGGTGAACTTGCGCGACCTGGTGTACGGGCTCTACGCACGCCGGGTGGAAGGCCGCCTCGACCACGACCAGGTGCCCAAGCACATCGGCGTCATCCTGGACGGGAACAGGCGCTGGGCCAAGGCCTCGGGCGGCAGCCCGGAACAGGGGCACCAGGCCGGCGCGAGCAAGATCCACGAGCTGCTCGGCTGGTGTGCCGAGACGGACGTCGAGGTCGTGACGCTCTGGATGCTGTCCACGGACAACCTGGACCGGCCCGACAACGAGCTGGTCCCGCTCCTGGGCATCATCGAGGGCGTGGTGCGCGATCTGGCGGCGGACGGCCGGTGGCGCGTCCACCACGTCGGCACGATGGACCTGCTGCCCGCGCGGACGCAGACGGTGCTCAAGGAGGCCGAGCAGGCCACCCACGACGTCGGCGGCATACTCGTCAACGTCGCCGTGGGCTACGGCGGCCGCCAGGAGATCGCGGACGCGGTCCGCTCGCTGATCCTCGACGCCGCGTCCAAGGGGACGAGCTTCGAGGAGCTGGCCGAGATCGTCGACGTCGACCACATCTCGGAGCACCTCTACACGCGCGGCCAGCCCGACCCGGACCTGGTGATCCGCACCAGCGGCGAGCAGCGGCTGTCCGGATTCATGCTGTGGCAGTCGGCGCACTCCGAGTATTACTTCTGCGAGGTCTTCTGGCCCGCGTTCCGCAAGGTCGACTTCCTGCGGGCGCTGCGCGACTACGCGGCGCGCCACCGGCGGTACGGGACCTGATCCGTCCCGCGATGTCCCACCCGTCACGGTCCGTCCCGGCGGATCCTGACGCATCCTGACCGGGAGTCAATCCCTTTGGTCCCCACCAAGCGCATATGCCCGTGCATGGCGGCGCTTGTTCGAGGGAATACCCCCTCCAGTTGAACGGCCAGAAGTGGTCGCTCACCCGGGAGGCCCTTTGCACCAGGACGCACGTGCACAGTGCACGGACGGAGCGGAGGGCCGGCGCTCGGCCCGCGCATCGTGGCCACAGCCCGGCCCCCACCCCCGCGACGCCGTCGCACCCCGACCTCTTCCGAGGGGGTACGTCCTTCCGTGGTGACCAGCACAAAGCGCCGCATGCCCGACCGGCGCACCTACGTCCTCGACACCAGCGTCCTGCTGGCCGACCCCAACGCCATGGCCCGGTTCGACGAGCACGAAGTGGTGCTCCCGATCGTCGTGGTCACGGAACTGGAGGCCAAGAGGCACCATCCGGAACTCGGCTATTTCGCCCGTCAGGCCCTGCGCCTGCTCGACGACTTCCGGGTCCGGTACGGACGCCTCGACGCACCCATCCCGCTGGGCGACCTCGGCGGCACGCTCCGCGTCGAGCTCAACCATTCCGATCCCGGCGTGCTGCCCGCCGGCTACAGGTTGGGGGACAACGACTCACGGATCCTCGCCGTCGCCCGCAATCTCCAGGCCGAGGGGTACGACGTCACCGTCGTCTCCAAGGACCTGCCGCTGCGGATCAAGGCGTCGTCGGTCGGCCTGCTCGCCGAGGAGTACCGGGCGGAACTGGCCATCACCGACTCGGGCTTCACCGGAATGTCCGAACTGTCGCTCTCGGGCGAGCAGGTGGACCTTCTCTACGAGGAGGAGACGCTGTACGTGCCGGAGGCCGCGGCCCTGCCGGTGCACAACGGCCTCGTGCTCCAGTCCGAGCGGGGCAAGGCCCTGGGCCGCGTCACGGCCGACGGCAACGTCAAGCTCGTCCGGGGCGACCGGGAGGCGTTCGGCCTGCGCGGCCGCAGCGCCGAGCAGCGCATCGCGCTCGATCTGCTGCTCGACCCGGACGTCGGCATCGTGTCGATGGGCGGCCGGGCCGGCACCGGCAAGTCCGCGCTGGCCCTCTGCGCGGGCCTGGAGGCGGTCCTGGAGCGCCGCCAGCACAAGAAGGTGATGGTCTTCCGCCCGCTGTACGCGGTGGGCGGGCAGGAGCTCGGCTATCTGCCCGGCTCCGAGGCCGAGAAGATGGGCCCGTGGGCGCAGGCGGTCTTCGACACGCTGTCGGCGGTCACCACGCGCGAGGTGATCGAGGAGGTGACGTCGCGCGGCATGCTGGAGGTCCTGCCGCTCACCCACATCCGCGGCCGCTCCCTGCACGACGCGTTCGTGATCGTGGACGAGGCCCAGTCGCTCGAACGGAACGTCCTGCTGACCGTGTTGTCCCGGATTGGGGCGAACTCGCGGGTGGTGCTCACCCATGACGTGGCCCAGCGGGACAATCTGCGGGTCGGCCGGTACGACGGAGTGGTCGCCGTCGTCGAGAAGCTGAAGGGCCACCCGCTCTTCGCGCACGTCACCCTCACCCGCTCCGAGCGGTCGCAGATCGCCGCACTGGTGACCGAAATGCTGGAGGACGGCCAGATCTGATCCCGTACGCCCCAATTGGCGCCGTCCGCGAAGCCGTTGAGCTTAGCCGGGCGGCGCCTCTTTGTGGGACCGATCCGGCAAAACCCGTGGGGCCGAGGGGATGTGAGGTTTCACACGCCAAGGGGAATTGCCTTGCGGCGCCGCTCTCCGGCAGAGTCTTGCATCCGTCAGGCCCCGCATACGGCACACCTGTACCTCGTAACTCAATAGCGTCGCCGTATGCCGCCCGAGCACCACGCGGCGCTCCCGCAAGGGAGTTGCCCACCGGGTCAGTTCCTCCCGTGACCTGAGCAGTTGGGAGGAGAGAGCCAGGGGCACGATTGCGTCCGCTCAGGTCACCAGTGCGGGCGCTGCTGGAAGGAAACCGTGTGAGCCGGATCTCGGTCCGGGGATTCGCGGTGGCGTCAGCCACTGCGGTCACCACCGTCGGTGCCGTCGTGGGCGTTGCCTCGGGCGCGCCCCAGTCCGCTTCGAACGACAACGTCGAGGCGACCGCTGCCGACGCGACGCTTCTTGCGGACATCCCCGTGGGCCAGCAGGCCCAGGTGCAGACCGCGTCCCTGACGCAGCAGGCGGACGCCCAGGCGGCCCAGGCGAGCGCCGCGGCGAAGAAGTCCGCCGAGGAGGCCGCCCGCCTCCAGGCCGCCAAGGACGCCAAGTCCAAGAAGGAGTCGGCCGAGGAGAAGGCGAAGGAGCGGGAGAAGGAGCAGATCGCCAGCCGCTCCGCCACCCGCGACCCCTCGTCGTTCCCCGTGCAGAGCTCGTACACGGTCGAGCAGGTCAAGGCCATCGCCCGGCAGATCGTGCCGGCGGACCAGTTCCAGTGCTTCAGCAACATCGTGAACCACGAGTCGACCTGGAACTACCTGGCGGTCAACCAGGGTTCCGGCGCGTACGGCCTGGTCCAGGCGCTGCCCGGCTCCAAGATGGCCTCGGTGGGCGCCGACTGGCGGACCAACCCGGCCACCCAGATCAAATGGGGCCTGAACTACATGAACTCCTCGTACCACAGCCCCTGTGGCGCCTGGTCGTTCTGGCAGGCCAACACCTGGTACTAGAACCGCGATCTTTACCTCGCGCGGCTCAACCTTTCGAGGCCCCTCACCGTCCTTCGGTGAGGGGCTTTGCCCGTGTACGGTCGGAGGCGACGACTCCGGGTGGGGGGAGTGGTGGGGACGCGCGGCGGGGGAAAGGGAAACGACAGCATCATGTCGAAAGTGCCGGGGCTGCTCGGGGCGCTGGGCGCCGGTCTGACCCGTATGGGCGAGAGGCTGGACGAGCGCCGCGTCGAGAACGAGGCGCGCGCCGACGAGGACGCGGGCCTGGACGGCCCCGGCGCGCCTGTCGGCAGTGACGATTCACCGGCCCCGGCCCCGGCCGACGAGCCGGCCGCCGCTCCGGCGCCCGACCACGTCCCCGCGCCCCCCGCCTACGCCCCCGCCGTCGCCGCGCGGCCCGACCCCGTGGCCGCCGTGCCGTGGGGGATGCGGGTCGCCGCCGAGATCGGGTGGCGCCTCCTCGTGCTCGCGGGCACGCTCTGGGTGCTGATGCGGGTCATCAGCGCGGTACGGCTGGTGGTCCTCGCGTTCGTCGCCGCGCTGTTCATCACCGCGCTGCTCCAGCCGACGGTCTCCCGCCTCAAGCGGATGGGCCTGCCCAGGGGCCTGGCGACCGCCGTCACCGCGATCTCCGGCTTCGTCGTGATGGGCCTGATCGGCTGGTTCGTGGTCTGGCAGGTCATGGACAACCTGGACACGCTCTCCGAGAAGGTCAGGGCGGGCATCGACGAGCTCAAGCGCTGGCTCCTCAACAGCCCGTTCCATGTCACCGAGGACCAGATCAACCAGGTCGCCAAGAACCTCAGCGACACCATCGGCCACAACACCAACGAGATCACCTCGGCGGGCCTCCAGGGCGTGACCGTCCTCGTCGAGGTGCTCACCGGCATCCTGCTCGCGATGTTCTCGACGCTCTTCCTCCTCTACGACGGGAAGAACATCTGGCACTGGGTGCTGCGGCTCGTCCCGGAGCAGGCCCGGCCGGCGATGGCGGGAGCCGGGCCGCGCGCCTGGCGCACGCTCACCGCGTATGTGCGCGGCACGGTGATAGTGGCCCTGATCGACGCGATCTTCATCGGCCTGGGCATCTACTTCCTGCACGTCCCCATGGCCGTGCCGCTCTCCGTCTTCATCTTCCTGTTCGCCTTCATCCCGCTGGTCGGCGCGGTGATCTCGGGCGCGCTCGCGGTGGTGGTGGCGCTGGTCACCGAGGGCGTGTTCGCGGCGGTGATGGTGCTGGTCGTGGTGCTCCTGGTGCAGCAGATCGAGGGGCACGTGCTCCAGCCGTTCATCCTGGGCCGCGCGGTCCGCGTCCACCCGCTCGCGGTGGTCCTCTCGGTCGCCGCGGGCGGCCTGATCGGCGGCATCGGCGGCTCGGTCGTGGCCGTACCGCTGGTGGCGGTGACCAATACGGTGGTCGGCTATCTGCGCGCGACCGCGAAGGAGAACGCGCTGCGGGCGGCGGTGGTGCCGGAGCAGGAGGCCGCCGGGGCGGAGCCGGAGCCGCCCGCCCCACCGGAGCCCGCACCCGTGCCGGCGCCCGCGTCCCTGGAGAAGTAGCGCACGTACGCGGAAGGGCCCCGCCGACACGGTGTCGGCGGGGCCCTTCCTTCGTACGTACGCGGTACTACTCGGCCAGCACGGCCTCGGCGTCCAGCGTGACGCCCACGGCCTGGATCACCGAAGCGATCTTGAAGGCCTCCTGGATCGTCTCGCGGTCGACACCGGCCTTGCGCAGGACCTGCTCGTGCGAGTCGAGGCACTGGCCGCAGCCGTTGACCGCGGAGACGGCCAGCGACCACAGCTCGAAGTCGACCTTCTCCACGCCCGGGTTGCCGATGACGTTCATCCGCAGACCGGCCCGCAGCGTGCCGTACTCCGGGTCGGAGAGCAGGTGGCGGGTGCGGTAGAAGACGTTGTTCATCGCCATGACCGCGGCGGCGGACTTGGCGGCGGTGTACGCCTCGGGGGAGAGGTTGGCCTTCGCCTCGGGCTCCAGCTCGCGCAGCACCTTCGGCGAGCGCGAGGCGATGGCGCAGGCGAGGACCGTGCCCCACAGCTGCTGGGCCGGGAGCTCGCTGTTGCCGATGACCGAGCCGAGGTTCAGCTTCAGGTCCTTGGCGTAGTCCGGCAGGGCGGACTTCAGTTCGTCGAGAGCCATGTCAGATCAGTCCGTTCACTCGCCGGAGAGCAGCGCGACCGGGTCCAGGGTGTTCTCGCCCTTGGTCCAGTTGCAGGGGCACAGCTCGTCGGTCTGCAGGGCGTCGAGGACCCGCAGGACCTCCTTGGGGTTACGGCCCACGGAACCGGCGGTCACCATCGTGAACTGGATCTCGTTGTTCTGGTCGACGATGAAGACGGCGCGCTGCGCGAAGCCGTCCTCGCCCTCGATGCCGAGGTCACGCATGAGCTCGTGCTTCGAGTCGGCCATCATCGGGAAGGGCAGGTCGGTCAGGTCCGGGTGGTCCTTGCGCCAGGCGTGGTGGACGAACTCGGAGTCACCGGAGAAGCCGAGGACCTGGGCGTCACGGTCGGCGAACTCGTCGTTCAGCTTGCCGAACGCGGCGATCTCGGTCGGGCACACGAAGGTGAAGTCCTTGGGCCACGCGAAGACGATCTTCCACTTGCCCTCGTAGGTCTTGTGGTTGATCTGCTCGAACTCCTTGCCGCTCTCCAGCGACACGCAGGCGGTCAGGTCGAACTCGGGGAACTTGTCACCAACAGTGAGCACGCGCTCTCCTTGCGATTTCTTGCGGTCGGGAAGGGTCCTTTTTGGGGGCTTCCCTGAGGGTTGGACGGATTACGGATGGTGTCACAGGAGGCATTGATCAGTGAAATAGCTAGACTCGGTCATCGTGATCGGAGGTGCTTATCAGTGGCTATGAGTAATGGTGTGGGTGGCGCGATCGTGCCGTCGGGGGGCCAGCGGGGCCGGTCGGCCGCCCGGGCCGCCAAGCAGCCGAGCCTGGCGCAGCTGCGGGCGTTCGCGGCGGTCGCCGAGCATCTGCACTTCCGGGACGCGGCGGCGGCGATCGGGATGAGCCAGCCCGCGCTGTCCGGGGCGGTCTCCGCGCTGGAGGAGGCGTTGGGGGTGCAGCTCCTGGAGCGCACCACGCGCCGGGTGCTCCTGTCGCCCGCCGGGTCGCGCCTCGCGGTGCGGGCGAAGGCGGTCCTCGACGCGGTGGGGTCGCTCCTGGAGGAGGCGGAGGCGGTACGGGCTCCCTTCACCGGGGTGCTGCGGCTCGGGGTGATCCCCACGGTGGCGCCGTATCTGCTGCCGACGGTGCTGCGGCTGGTCCACGAGCGGTATCCGGAGCTGGACCTCCAGGTCCACGAGGAGCAGACGTCGTCGCTGCTCGACGGGCTGGCGGCCGGGCGGCTCGACGTCCTGCTCCTGGCGGTCCCGCTGGGCGTGCCCGGGGTGACCGAACTGCCCCTGTTCGACGAGGACTTCGTGCTGGTGATGCCGCGGGACCACTGGCTGGGCGGGCGTACGGACGTGCCGCGCGAGGCGCTGCGCGAGCTGGATCTGCTGCTGCTGGACGAGGGGCACTGCCTGCGTGACCAGGCGCTGGACATCTGCCGGGAGGCGGGTCGGGAGGAGGGGGCGGCCGTGACGACGACGGCGGCGGGGCTGTCCACGCTGGTCCAGCTGGTGGCGGGGGGTCTGGGGGTGACGCTGCTGCCGCGTACGGCGCTGCGGGTGGAGACGGGCCGGGACGACAGCCTCACCACCGGGTACTTCGCGGATCCGGCGCCGTCGCGGCGGGTGGCCCTGGCGGTCCGCTCGGGCGCGGCGCGGCAGGGGGAGTTCGAGGAGTTCGCGGGGGCGTTGCGGGGGGCGCTGCGGTCTTTGCCGGTGCGGTTGTGCCCCTCCCCGCCCCTTCCCTAAACCCTCCGGGGGTGGGTGGGGGGTGGAGGCTCGTTTCCCGGGGGCTGCGCCCCCGGACCCCTGCCGGGGCTGCGCCCCCGGACCCCCCCTTTCGTCTGCGGGCCGGTGGGGGCTGGTCGCGCAGTTCCCCGCGCCCCTTAAATGCCGCTGCGCGGCATCCTCGGGGCGCCCCGGAGGGGCGCATTTAGGGCAGCCCCCACCCCGGCCGCAGGGTCACTCCGTTCGCAACCCATCCGGCCGCATCAGCCTCCACAGCGGTGGCAAGGACAGGGCCGTCACCAGGAGGACCACCGCCCCGCCGATTCCCACCATCCCCGCCACCGACGGCCAGTCGACGTGGATCGGGTGGCCCACCATGCGGAGCAGGACCGCGCCCAGGCCCAGGCCCACTCCGGTCGCCAGGGTGAGGCCGAGGGCCACCGGGACCGCCGTCTGCCACAGGACCGACCAGCTGAGGGTCGAGCGGCGGGTGCCGAAGGCGACCAGGGACGAGAGGAGGCGTTTGCGTTCGCGCAGTTGCTCCAGCATGGACACCAGCAGGCTCGTGCCGATCAGCATCAGGACCGCCGCGGCACCGATGTACAGCCCCCGCCGCACCCCGGCGAACCTCGACGCCGTCTTCTGGTCGTCGAGCGCCCGCGCCCGCGCCAACGGGTCGGAAGCCCACGCCGCGTTCAGGACCCGGTCCGCCACCAGCGGATCCCCCGGCCGGGTCGTCACGTACGTCGTGTAGTAGACCTGCGCCTTCGTGAGGCTCCGCATCGCTCCCGGCGTGGCCAGCAGTCCGCCCCACTTCGTGCCCAGCGGATCCGGCCGCGCCGGGACCGTCCGCGCGTCACGCGGCACTGTGTACTGGACCTCCGGCCCGGCGTGGCGCCCGACGCCCGGCGCTTCGAAGTACAGCTTCGCGCCCGCCGCCGCGCCGTCGCCGCCGAACTGCCCGCCCGCCGCCACGAACACGTCGCCGTCCTTGCACGAGGGAAGCTCGCCCACCTCGCGCAGCGCCCGGCAGTCGCCCACCGCCATCTGGATGTACTTCTGCTCGTCGGGGGCCTGGGCCTTCGTGTGCAGGCTCAGGCTCCCCAGCGTCGTCGTGCCCGTCACCCCCGGAACCGCCTTCAAGTTCTCCTCGCGGCGCTCCAGTTCCGCCCTGGAGAGGTTCGACGAGGTCGCCGGGACGACCATCTGCGCCCTCGCCGTGTCTTCGCCGCTCGACGTCACGTAGTCGCCCTCGATGCCGCTGAAGAGCATCTGGAGCGCGATCGCCCCGGCCACCGCCACCGCGATCCCGTTCACCAGACGGGCCGCCGCGCCGGAGTTCAACTGGAGGCGGCGGACCGCCAGTTGCCAGCCGACACCCCCGCCGCCCAGCCGCCGCACCACCGTCTCGATCAGCCACGGCAGCAGCGCCGTGACCCCGATGAGCAGCAGGACCGTACCGCCGATCACCTGGCCCTGGTTGTAGAAGCCGCTGTCGCGGCCCTTGTCGAACATCGGGACCAGGAGGCCGAGTCCGACCACCGGCAGCAGCAGGCGCCACCACAGGCGCCGCGGGCGGGGCACCGACGTCCGTACGACACCCAGCGGCTCGATCACCACCCCGCGCAGCGCGAACAGCGTCACCCCGACCGCCGCCGCCGGCACCGCCACGGCCACCAGGAGCGCCAGGCCCGCGCTGGGGTCGAGGTCGGAGGGGAAGACGTTGAGCTGCGCGATCGAGACCTCGCCCACGTACTGGCGGGCGATCAGGAAGAACACCGTGCCCAGCGCGAGGCCGAACAGCGAGCCCGCCAGCGCCTCGCCCGCCGCGATCCAGCGGGTCATCCCGCTGTCCGCGCCCACCAGCCGCAGCGCCGCGAGGCGCTTGTCGCGCCGGTCGCCGCCGAAGCGGACGGCCGCCGCGATGAAGACCGCGACAGGCAGCAGCAGCACCACGAAGATGATCACGATGAGCAGGGCCAGGATCGGGTCGATCGGCTCGGACGGCTTCTTGTGGGGGAAGATCTTGATCCGCTCGACGTCGAGCTGGTCCCCGGTCAGTGCCTTGCGGCCCTTGAGGCTGTCGCTGCCCGCGTAGTAGGCCAGTTCGTGCGGGCCCAGCAGGCCCGCCTCGCCGATCGTGCCGGTGATCTTGTACGGGACGCGCTCGCGCAGCAGTTCGCCGCCGGGCGACCGGAGCAGGTCGCGCAGCTCGGGCGAGGCCACCATCGTGCCGGGCGCGGGCAGCGCGGACAGACCCGGCGGAACCGGCGCCCGGTCGCCCTCGGGCTGCACCAGCCGGCCGCGGATGTCCTCACCGCCGAAGACCGTGTCCGTACGGGCGATCAGCATGGTGTCGGCGGCCGCGGGTATCTCCTGCCCGGCGCCGTAGTCGTTGCGCGCGTTGTCGCGCGCGTCCCGCGCCGAGAGCGCGCCCGGCAGGGCGGTGGTGGCGAGCAGCAGCGCCACGCCGAGACCGACGCCGACCGCCGTCATCAGCGTGCGCGTCCACCCCTCGCGGCCGCCGGTGAGCGCGAACTTGGCACCGAGCAGCAGGTCGCGGAGCCGGTTCATATGGAGTGCTCCAGCATCATGTCGCGGGACTTGCCGTCGCGTACGACGATCTCCCGGTCGGAGTAGGCGGCGACCCGGGCCTCGTGGGTGACCAGGACGACGGCCGCGTTGGCGGACCGGGCCGCCTCGGTGAGGAGCTGCATCACGCGCTCGCCGTTGAGCGAGTCGAGCGCGCCGGTCGGCTCGTCCGCGAAGATCACCCGCGGCGAGGTGACCAGGGCGCGGGCGACGGCGACGCGCTGGCCCTGGCCGCCGGAGACCTCGCCGGGCCGCTTGTTCCCGAGGTCGTCGACCTCCAGGCGCTCCATCCAGGACAGCGCCGTGCGCTCGGCCTCCTTGCGCCGCACGCCGGTCAGCCGAAGCGGCAGGGCCACGTTCTCCGTGCAGGTCAGCTCGGGGACGAGCTGGCCGAACTGGAAGACGAAGCCGAACTCGCTGCGGCGCAGCGCGCTGCGCTCCGCGTCCTTCATCGACGACAGCTCACGGCCGTTGTAGAGGATCGTCCCCGAGTCGGGCGTGACGATCCCGGCCAGACAGTGCAGCAGCGTCGACTTGCCCGAGCCGGACGGGCCCATGACCGCGACGACCTCGCCGGGGTGGATGGAGAACTGCGCGCCGTCGAGCGCGGGCGTGGACCCGTACGACTTGCGCAGGTCCTTGGCGACGAGCAGGGAGCCGGCGGGCGTCATGCGCGTACCTCCGTGGCGAGCTGGTCGAGGCGGGCGGCGGTCAGTTCCAGCCAGCGCAGGTCCGCCTCCAGGTGGAACAGGGCGTGGTCGCAGATCAGCTGGTCGGAGAGGTCGCCGCGGCGCTTGCGGTCGGTGAGGATGCGCATCAGGCGCAGGTGCTCGGCGCGCTGGGTGTCGAGCAGGTCGCCCGCGCTGCGGCCGGTGAGCAGGGCGAGGACGACCTTGGTGTAGAGCGTCGACTGGAGGTATGGCTCGGGCTTCTCCGGCTGCTTGAGCCAGGCCTCGACATCGGTGATGCCGGCCGAGGTGATCGCGTACCGCTTGCGTTCGGGGCCGCCGCCGGCCTCCACGCCGTCGACCTCCACGAGGCCGTTCTTCAGCAGGCGCGACATGGTCGAGTAGACCTGCCCGTAGTGGAGCGGGCGGTCGTGCCCGAACTTCTCGTCGAAGGCGCGCTTGAGGTCGTACCCATGGCGCGGGCCCGACTCAAGGAGTCCGAGGAGGGTGTGGCCGATGGACATGCTCAGATGCCTTTCTGCTGTATGTCTGCGGAGGGTGGTCGATTCACTCGGTACGGAGGCCGTCGGGGCGCATCAGGCGCCACAGCGGAGGCAGGCTGAGCAGCGTCACCACCAGGACGGCGACGGTACCGGTGCCCGCGAGCGGCAGGAAAAGCCAGCAGTCGGTGACCTGTTCGCCGGCCATGTCGAGCAGGGCCACGCCCAGCGCGGTGCCGCCCGCGACCGCGAGCACCACCCCGAGGAGGACCGGCACGGCGGTCTGCCAGAGCACGGACAGGGCGAGCGAGGAGCGCCGGGTGCCGAAGGCGACCAGGACCGACAGGAGCCTGCGGCGCTCGCGCAGCTGCTCGATCTGCGCGCTGCTCGCCTGGTTGACGTGCGGGATGGAGGAGGCCGCGAGGAGCAGCGCGACGCCGAGCCCGACGCCGAGCGCGGTCAGCAGCGTACGGATCCGGCCCTCGCGGCCGCCGGTGACGGCGAACTTGGCGCCGAGCGCCGGCTCGCGGACGCGACGGCTCACGGGGCACCGGCCGGGGCCGGGGCGAGCCCGAGCCCGAGGTCGCGGGAGCGGCCGTCGCGGACGGTGATCTCACGGTCGGAGTGGGCGGCGACCCGCATCTCGTGGGTGACCAGGACGACGGCCGCGCCGGTGTCCCGGGCGGCCTCGGTGAACAGCCGCATCACCAGCTCGCCGCTGAGCGAGTCCAGGGCGCCGGTCGGCTCGTCGGCGAAGACCACGCGGGGCGCGGTGACCAGGGCGCGGGCGACGGCGACGCGCTGGCCCTGGCCGCCGGATATCTGGTCGGGACGGCGCCGGGCGACGCCGTCGACCTCCAGGCGCTCCAGCCAGTGCATCGCCGCGCGGTCGGCGTCCTTGCGGCTCACCCCGTCGAGGCGCAGCGGCAGCGCCACGTTCTCGGCGCAGGTGAGCTCGGGCACCAACTGGCCGAACTGGAACACGAACCCGAAGTCGCGCCGGCGCAGCGCCGAGCGCCGCGCGTCGTTCATCGCGGTCACCTCGCGCCCGTCGTACGTGATGGTCCCCGCGTCGGGCCGGACGATCCCGGCGAGACAGTGCAGCAGCGTGGACTTACCGGACCCCGAGGGACCCATGACGGCGACGACCTCGCCGGGGGCGAGGGAGAAGTCCGCGCCGTCGAGAGCGGGCGTGGAGCCGAAGGCCTTGCGCAGCCCGCTCGCGCTGAGCAGGGGGCCGGACGACGGGCCGGATGACGAGCCGAGTGACATGGGGAGAACTATACGCACCAGGTATACGCGGTGTGTATACCCCTGGTGCATAGCACCCTGCGGAACATGACATTCCCTGGCAAAAACGGGCAGGATCCTGGGTTCTGGCAACCCTCGGGGCCTTTTGTCAGTCGGTTCCCATGGGGTGGGTGCTGATTCTCACGTACGGAAAAGACGTGATCGGCTCCTCTTTGTCCGCACGTGCGGTGTTAGTTTTCTGAGCTGATCTGGCGAGTCAAGAAGGCGAGCGACTGAGGTTATGGGCCGAGCGGAAGAGCGGCGGGCCCGGCAGCGCGGTGCGCGCCGGACCCAGCAGAAGAAGGGCGGGCGGATACGCAGGCTCTTCACCTGGAAGAAGATGCTCGGCACCTTCTTCGGCCTCGTCCTGCTCGGGATGGGCGGCTTCTACATCATCTATCTGATGACGCCGATCCCCGAGGCGAACGCCCAGGCGCGGATGGAGAGCAACATCTACAAGCTCTCCAACGGCAAGATCATCGCCCGTACGGGACAGCTCAACCGCGAGGTCGTCGGGCTCGACAAGATCCCCGAGAAGGTCCAGCTGGACTTCGTCGCCGCCGAGAACATGTCCTTCTACAAGGACTCCGGCGTCGACTTCAAGGGCACCACCCGAGGCCTGCTCAACACGCTCTCCGGCAAGGGCAAGCAGGGTGGCTCGACCATCACCCAGCAGTACGTCAAGAACTTCTACCTGAGCCAGGACCAGACGGTCACCCGCAAGCTCAAGGAGCTGGTGATCTCCCTCAAGGTCGACCAGAAGTACTCCAAGAAGGAGATCCTGGCCGGCTACATCAACACCAGCTTCTACGGCCGCAACGCCTACGGCATCCAGGCCGCGGCGCAGGCGTACTACGGGGTGGACTCCTCCAAGCTGACCATCGAGCAGGGCGCCTATCTGGCGGCGCTGCTCCAGGCGCCCAGCCAGTACGACTGGGCGGTGGCCACGGAGACCGGCAAGAAGCTGGTGACCAACCGCTGGAACTACGTTCTCGACAACATGGTCAAGATGAAGGAGCTGGACCCGGCCCAGCGGGCGGGGATGAAGTTCCCGGTGCCGGTCGAGCCCAAGCCCGACCCGGGCATGGAGGGGCAGACCGGCTACATGGTCCGGGCCGCCAAGGAAGAGCTCGTCCAGAACGGCATCAGCGAGGCCGACCTGGCCAAGGGCGGCTGGACCATCACCCTCAACATCGACCCCAAGAAGCAGCAGCTCCTTGAGGCCGCGGTGAAGCAGGAGCTGACCAGCAAGCTGGACAAGAAGAAGAAGGTCGACCAGGACGTCCAGGCGGGTGCGGTCTCGGTGGACCCGAAGACCGGTTCGGTCGTCGCGCTGTACGGCGGCCAGGACTACATGAAGCACCAGATCAGCAACGCGACCACCCACACCTACCAGCCCGCCTCGACCTTCAAGCCGCTGATCCTCGCCGCCGCGTTCAACGAGAAGGCCGAGACGCAGGACGGCAAGGAGATCCGGGCCAACACCATCTACAACGGTGACAGCAAGCGCCCGGTGAAGGGCGAGGGGGGCAAGGGCTACGCACCGCCCAACGAGGACGACGAGAGCTATGGCCCCATCACCGTCCAGACGGCCATGAACAAGTCCGTCAACAGCGTCTTCGCGCAGATGGGCGTGGACGTGGGGTTGCCGAAGCTGCGGGACACCGCCGTCGCGCTCGGCCTCAACCACATGAAGGGCGTCGGTGCCGAGCCCGCCATGACCCTGGGCTCCTACGGCGCGAGCCCGATGGAGATGGCCGCCGCGTACGCCACGCTGGACAACCACGGCAAGAAGGTCACGCCGTCCATCGTCAAGTCGGCCCAGCACAAGGAAGCCAAGTACAACAAGCCGGACCCGATCGGCGACCAGGTGATCAGCCGTGACGCGGCCGACGCCGTCACCTCGGTGCTCACCGGTGTGGTCGACGACGGTACGGCCAAGAAGTCGGTGCGGGACGCGTCCAACCGCGACGGGCAGCCGGTGGCGGGCAAGACCGGTACCTCCGACGACAACAAGTCCGCCTGGTTCACCGGCTACACGCCGTCCCTGGTGACCTCTGTCGGCCTGTGGGGCGAGGCCGCCGGACCCCGCACAGTGAAGATCGACGGCAAGGAGACCACGGTCGGCAAGGGAAGTCAGGTCTCCCTCACGGACGTCGCCGACATCGACGGCCGGGTCGCCGGTGGCTCCATCCCGGCCCGCATCTGGGCCGCGTACACCTTCGACGCCGTCGGCAGCGACGACTCCAAGTTCGACCTGGACACCGACCAGGGCGCGGCCGTGCAGCCGGACGAGCCCCCGGCGAGCACACCGTCGGCCCCCCCGTCCAACACTCCCTCGCACACCCCGTCGCACACCCCGAGCCGCACGCCCTCGCACACGCCGAGCCACACCCCGACGCGCACGCCGACGACCGGCGGCACCAACGGCGGCAAGCCCACCACCGGGGGGCAGACCACCGGCGGTCAGACCACCGGGGGCCAGACCAACGGCGGTCAGACGAACGGCGGTACGACCACGGGCACGGCCAACGGCGGTACCACCACCGGCACCACCGACGGCGGTACGACCACCGGCACGGCCGACGCCGGTACGACCCAGGGCACCATCCAGGGCGGCGGCAACACGCCGTAGCCCAGGGCCCGTAGGACGCGCGTCGGCCCCCCACCCGTCCGGGTGGGGGGCCGACGCGTTCGACCTGCCGTCGCCTCAGGGGCGGGTCGCCAGCTCGAACCAGACCACCTTGCCGCCGGAGAGCCGGGTCGCGCCCCACCGCCGGGCCAGCCGGTTCACCAGGAACAGGCCGCGCCCGCCCTCGTCGGTGTCCCGCGCCCGGCGCTGCCGGGGCAGCTGCGGCGAGTCGTCGCCGACCTCGCAGCGCAGGACGTCCGTCTTGAGCAGCCGCAGGGTCACCGGGCGCTCCGCGTACCGCACGGCGTTGGTGACCACCTCGCTGACCAGCAGCTCCACCGAGTCCGTGAGCTCCTCAAGGCCCCAGCGGTCCAGGGCGCGCCGCGCCAGGCGGCGGGCCCGGCCGGGCGCCGAGTCCTCCGGGTCCAGGAACCAGTACGCCACGTCGCTCGGCGCGATCCCGTCGAAGCGGGCCGCGAGCAGCGCGATGTCGTCGTCCCGGTCGCCGGGGCCCAGCATGTCCAGGACGTCGTCGCAGAGCGCCTCAAGGGGTGGCGGGTGGTCCGGGCCGGTCAGCTGGGCGGTGGCGGCGAGGCGCTCGCGCAGCTGCTCGATGCCGGTCCACACGTCCCGCAGCCGGGACTCGACCAGGCCGTCGGTGTACAGGAGCAGGGTGGCGCCCGCCGGGGCGTCCAGCTCGACCGCCTCGAAGTCGACCCCGCCGACGCCGATCGGCGCGCCCGGCGGCACCCGCAGCACCTCGGCGCGCCCGCCCAGGTGCAGCAGCACCGGCGGCGGATGCCCGGCGTTGGCGATGGTGATGCGGTGGGCGACCGGGTCGTACACCGCGTACAGGCAGGTCGCCATCCGGTCGGTGCCGAGCCGCTGGGCCTGCTCGTCCAGGTGGTGCAGGACCTCCTGCGGCGGCAGGTCGAGCCCGGCCAGGGTCTGCGCGGTGGTGCGCAGCTGGCCCATGATCGCGGCCGAGGTCATCGAGTGGCCCATGACATCGCCGACGACGAGGGCGACCCGGCTGCCGGGCAGCGGGATCGCGTCGTACCAGTCGCCGCCGACCCGGGCGGTCTCGGCGGCCGGCAGATAGCGCGAGGCGAGCCGCACGCCGGTGGGCTGGGGCAGCGAGTCCGGCAGCATGGTCCGCTGGAGCTCGTCCGCGATGTACGCCTCGCGCCCGTACAGCACGGCCTTGTCGATGCCGAGCGCGGTGTGGGTGGCCAGCTGGGCCGCCACCAGAAGGTCGTTCGCCTCGAAGGCGGGCCGCTCCAGACCGCGTACGAAGACGGCGGCGCCGATGACGCGGCGCCGGCCCCGGAGCGGGGCGAGTATCGTCCGGTGGCCGCCGGGGACCTGGCGGTCGGGGCCCAGCAGCTCGGCCAGGGCGAGCCGGGCGGGCACGGAGTCGCCGAAGACCGGCCGCACCCCGCGCAGCACCTCGGCGAGGGCGCCGCCGGTGCGCACCTCGCAGAGCTCGGCGGCCGGGGTCAGGTCGGTCTGGGCGTTCAGCAGGGTCAGGGCGTCGATCGCCTCCGGCTCCTGCAGGGACTCGTCGACTAAACGCAGCCGGTCGGTCCGGCGCAGCCGCAGCACGAAGGGGCTGGCGGGCCGCTCGTCCCCGACCGGCAGCGGGTCGCGCAGATGGACGAGGATCGCGTCCGAGAAGGTCGGGACGGTGGCCCGGCACAGCCCGAGCACGATCTCGTCGAGGTCTATGCCGCGCGCGATCCTGCGCGTCGCGGCGCCCACGAACCGCAGCCGGTCGCCCTCGCGCCGGGCCACTGCCGCGCCGTCCCCGCCGCCGGGGACCTCACCGCCGCCGCCGGCCCCGGGAGCGCCGGAGGCCGGGCCGCCGGGAACCCCGCCGCCCGGGGACTCCGAGGGGCCCCGTCCGGACGGCGCGCCCATCGTGCTCGCGGTCGCCGCCGCCCCCAGGTCGCGGGCGAGGTCGCGCGAGCCCGGCTCGGGCTGGCCGGGCACGGAAGCGGTGGCCGCGCGGGCCCGGTCCCGCCGGGCGGCCGGAGCGGCGACCTGGGGAGCGGGCACGGCGGAGTGCGCGGCGGAGCCCGCACCCGGCTCGTCCGGGCGCGGCCGGGCCGCCTCAGGAGGCCGGGCCAGCTGCTCCTGGTGCCGGCTCTCGTGCGAAGTGGGCTGGTGCTCCGTCACGCGTCGGGTTCCGTCCGTCCGGAGTGGGGCATCCACCGTGCTGGGGGCAGGGCAGGGATGCGCGAGGCAGTCGCTTCGTGCGGTATACCCGTTCCATGGGCGGCCGCGACACCCCTCACGTCCCGACCCCCCTCGAGGTGACATACGGTCAATGTGCGCCCTGGGTTCCCTTGTTGTCGATGCGCAGCCTTGCGGAGGACGATCCTACGTTTGAACCCCGGGGGCGCATCAAGGGTCTCACGACGGCATATGCGCCGGGGTGCGATCCCAGTCCGCCGGGAGCGCCGGAACCGGCCAGCGCGGATCGGGCCGCCACTCCTCCCACCCGTCCGAGAACGGCCTGCCCCAGGCGCGGATCACCTCGACCGCCGCCTCCCCGGCCGCCCGGACCCGGCGGGCGTGGGCCGCGTCCATCAGCCCCACCCGCTGGGCCTGCGCGAACTCGTCCTCGTCCCGCCACTGCCAAGTGCGGTCCGGGTAGACGGAGATGTCGAGAAAGTGGTCCTCGGAGTCCATCCCGCCCGACCACCGCGTGCGCGGCTCCTCCAGGTTCACGTACCAGCTCCGGAAGCGCCAGCCCCGCTCCCAGAACAGCCAGACCGACCAGGGGTCGCCGGGGCGCGCGAGCTTGAGCACCCCGGTGCCGAACCAGCGCGCGCGCTCCGTGGTGCGCGGGGCGGTGTAGCGGGTGGCGAGCGGCTCCTCGTGGACGGGGGTGCCGTCCACGAGCACGGGCTTGACGCACTCGGTGCCGGGCGCCATCCACACCGCGAGCAGGTCGTCGGTGTCCTGGACGACGGTCACCGGGCGGCAGATGTGGACGCGGCTCTTCAGGTCGGGGGCATTGCCGCGGTAGCGCCAGAGGATCTGGTCCCCCGGCGCCCAGTGGTGCATGCCTCCGGTACCTGCCATGCGCAGATCCTAGGAGCACGGTCAAGGCCGCGCTGCGACCCGCGTCACGGCTGCGGTCACCGCCCGGTCACCGCCCGGTCATCGCGCCCGGCGCCCGCACCGCCCGCGCCCGCGTCTCACGGCCTGGTCATCCGCAGCACGTCCAGCGCCTCGTCCAGCTGCGTCTCGGTGAGGTCGCCGCGCTCCACGTAACCGCCCTCCAGGACCACCTCGCGGATCGTCTTCCGCTCGGCCAGCGACTTCTTGGCGACCTTCGCCGCCTCCTCGTACCCGATGTACTTGTTGAGCGGGGTGACGACCGACGGCGAGGACTCCGCGTACTCCCGCGCCCGCTCGCGGTTGGCGGTGATCCCGTCGACGGTACGGTCGGCGAGCAGCCGGGAGGCGTTGGCGAGCAGCCGCACCGACTCCAGCAGGTTCTTGGCGATGACCGGGAGCATCACGTTCAGCTCGAAGTTGCCCGCCGCGCCCGCCGCCGCGACCGTCGCGTCGTTGCCGGTCACCTGGGCCGCGACCATCAGCACGGCCTCCGGGATGACCGGGTTGACCTTGCCGGGCATGATCGACGAGCCCGGCTGGAGGTCGGGCAGGCTGATCTCGGCCAGTCCGGTGCGCGGCCCGGACGCCATCCAGCGCAGGTCGTTGGAGATCTTGGTGAGCGAGACGCCGATGGTGCGGAGCTGGCCGGAGGTCTCCACCAGGCCGTCCCGCGCGCCCTGCGCCTCGAAGTGGTCGCGGGCCTCGGTGAGCGGAAGGCCGGTCGCCCGCGCCACCTCCGCGATGACGGCCGCAGAGAACCCGGGCGGGGTGTTGATGCCGGTGCCCACCGCGGTGCCGCCCAGCGGGAGCTCCGCGAGCCGGGGCAGCGAGGCCCGCAGCCGCTCCACGCCGTACCGCATCGCCGCCGCGTAACCGCCGAACTCCTGGCCGAGGGTGACGGGGGTGGCGTCCATCAGATGCGTACGCCCGGACTTCACCACGTCCGCGAACTCGCCGGCCTTGCGCTCAAGGGCCTCGGCGAGGTGCTCCAGGGCGGGGATCAGGTCGCCGGTGACGGCGGCTGTGGCGGCGATGTGGATGGAGGAGGGGAAGACGTCGTTGGACGACTGCGAGGCGTTGACGTGGTCGTTGGGGTGGACGCCACGGCCGAGGCGCTCGCTCGCCAGGGTCGCCACGACCTCGTTCATGTTCATGTTGGACGAGGTGCCCGAGCCCGTCTGGAAGACGTCGACCGGGAAGTGCTCGTCCCAGCGCCCCTCGGCGACCTCGGCGGCCGCCTCCTGGACGGCCTCCGCGATGTCCTTGTCCAGGACGCCGAGTTCGGCGTTGACCTTGGCCGCGGCCGCCTTGATCCTGGCCAGCGCCTCGATGTGGGCGCGCTCCAGGCGCTGTCCGGAGATCGGGAAGTTCTCCACCGCCCGCTGCGTCTGGGCCCGCCACTTGGCGTGCGCGGGGACCCGCACCTCACCCATGGAGTCGTGCTCGACGCGGTACTCACTGTCGTTCATGTCTCTGAACCTCCTTGGAAACTTGAGCAGTTGTCTTGTTCTACCTATTCCCCATCAGCCCTACTGGCCGGTAAATACCGGTGGGCTGCTTTCTTCCGGGGGACGACCCCCGTACACCCAGCAGCACAGAACCGGGGAGGCGCAATGAGGCGCACCAGGCACAGACTTCGCCGTACGTTCGCGGCCGCCGTGGCCGCGGCGGCCGCGTTCGGGGGCATGACGGCCACGGCCACGGCCGCGCACGCGGCGACGGCACGGGCGACGGTACAGTCCACCCCCCTGCCGCCCGAGCTGGAGAAGATCCGCGCCGCAGAGGCGCTCAAGCTGTACGGGGATTCCGCCGAGCGGCCCATGGACCAGCGCAGGACCGGGCTCATCTCGCTCGGCGACAGCGAGATCTCCGGCGAGGGCGTCGGCACCTACGAGGCCGGCACCAACGGCCCCGACAACTGGTGCCACCGGGCGCCCGACTCCGCGATCCACCACACCGGGATCGCCGCCGACGAGACGTACAACGTGGCTTGTTCGGGCGCCTACACCGGCAACATCCGGATAGGCGGCAGCAAGCAGTACGCGGACGAGCTCGTGCAGAGCGACAGTCTGGCCGTCAAGGCCCGCAACACCCGCATCAAGATGGTGCTGCTGGTGGCCGGGGCCAACGACGACCTCCAGTTCGGCCCGGTGATGACCGACTGCGTGGAGCGCTACCTGCTGCTCCAGGGCCCGTGTGAGCCCAAGTACGCGCCCACCTGGCAGGCGAGAGTCGACGCCCTGGTGCCCAAGGTCGAGCGGACGGTCACCGACCTGAAGACCGTGATGCGCGACGCCGGGTACGCCGACGGCGACTACAAGCTGGTCGTGATGGGCTACCCGAGCCCGATCGGCCCCGACTTCCACGACAACCCGAACTTCCCGGGCAAGCTCGTCTGCGGCGGCCTCGGCTACGACTCGGACACCGTCTGGGGCCGCAACACCGCCGTCCCCGCCTTCGAGCGCGGGATGCGCAGGGCGGCGGCCGACACCGGCGCGGTCTACCTCGACAACTCGCGGCTCTTCAACGGCCACGAGGTCTGCATGGAGGACACCTGGGCGCGCGGCCTCTACATCGACCTCTCCAAGCCCGGCCTGCCGGACTCCAACTCGGTCCGCCAGTCCTTCCACCCCAACTACCGGGGCCACGGCGCCTTCGCCTCCTGCCTCACCCAGATCTACAACTCGGACCTGCGCGAGGCCAGTTGCGCCGACCCCGCGTCCACCGGCACGCCGGTGCTCTACCCGCTCGCCTGGGACGACGCGTACCGGCCGCTCAAGGGCTCGGCGACCGGCAGCTGTCTGGACGTGAGCGGCGCCTCCAGCGCCAACAACACGGCCGTCATCGGCTGGGACTGCCACGGCGGCCGCAACCAGGGCTGGTGGTACGACAGCGCCCGCAAGGCGCTCCACACCCAGCTCACCCAGGACCGCTGTCTGGACGTGCCGGGCGCGAACTACGCGGCCGGGGCCAAGCTGATCATCTGGAACTGTCACGGCGGGGCCAACCAGGAGTTCGTCCGGGACGGCTCCACCCTGCGCCCCGCGGCGGCCGGCGGCCTGTGCGCCACGCTGGCGGCGGCCAGGGATCCGCTGACGCTGCGGCCGTGCGACGGCTCCGCGTCGCAGAGCTTCGCGTGAGGGCGGACGCGGGGTCGTCGGCGTCATTCGCGTGACGGCGGCCTCGGGAGCCTCGGCGTCCTCCGAGTGACCGTCCCTCCATGGCTGCCCCCTCATAACGATCCCCTCCCTTTAGGTTAGGCTGTCCTAACTTAAAGGGAGGGGATCGGGCGTGAGCGCCGAGGTCTATCGCGACACCTGGGGCATCCCGCACCTGCGGGCGGCCGACGCCCGCGAGCTGGCGTACGCCCAGGGACGGGTCACCGCCGTGGACCGTGCCTGGCAGCTGGAGGTCGAACGGCACCGGGTGCAGGGCACCACGGCCGCCTTCCTCGGCCCGGACGCGATCGGCTGGGACGTCTTCGCCCGCCGCGCCCGGCTCGCCGACACCGCCCGCCGGTGCTTCGAGGCGCTGGATACGGCAACGGCGGAGTGGGTCACGGCGTACGTGGCGGGGGTCAACGACGGGCTCGCGGACTGCGCCGCCGACCGCCCCGGGTTCGCGGAGGCGGGCGTCGAGCCCGGTCGCTGGGAGCCCTGGACCCCGCTCGGCGTCTGGCTCTCCACCCACATCCTCTTCGCGGGCTTCCCCACCAAGCTCTGGCGCGAACGGGCGGTCGCGGTGCTCGGCCCGGACGCGGTCGAGCTGTTCGCCACCGACGGCCCCGGCACCGCAGGCTCCAACGGCTGGCTGGTCACCGGCGAGCACACCGCCACCGGCGCCGCGATCCTCGCGGGCGACCCGCACCGCTTCATCGAGGACCCCGGCGTCTACCAGCAGATCCGCCTCTCCTGCCCGCGGTACGACGTCGTGGGCCTCGCCGTCCCCGGCGTCCCCGGCATCGCTCACTTCGGCCACACCGGCTCGGTCGCCTGGGCCATCACCAACGCCATGGCCGACTACCAGGACCTCTACCGCGAACGTCTGCGCCGCGACGGTACGGGCGTGGCCGCGCTCGGCCCCGACGGCTGGGCCCCGGCGAGCGTCCACACGGAGACGGTGGAGGTGGCGGGCGCCGCCCCGGTGACGGTCGAGGTGATCGAGACGGACCGGGGCCCGGTGATCATCGGCGGCCCCGACGCGCCGGACGCCATCAGCCTGCGCCACCCGCCCCGCGTCACCGCCGCCCTCGGCTTCGCCGCGCTCCCGGCGCTGCTGCGCGCCCGGACCGCCGACGACGTCGACCGCGCCTTCGACGAGTGGGTCGAGCCGGTCAACGTGGTCCAGGCCGCCGACACCCGGGGCGGCCATCTGCACCGGGTGGCGGGCCGCGTACCGCTGCGCCACGACACCAACCGCGTACGGGTCGTACCGGCGTGGGAGGCGGCTCACGCGTGGACGGGCTGGGCGCCGATGCCGCGCGCGCAGGTGTCCGGGACGGCCGTGATGGCCAACCAGCGGGGCCTGGCGGCGCCGCTGGGAGTGGAGTTCGCGGCCCCGTACCGGGCGGACCGCATAGCGGAGCTGCTGGACGGCTCGCGCGCCTGGACGCCTGAGCGGATGTCAGCGATCCACACCGACACGGACCTGGCGTCGGCGCGCCCGCTGCTGCGGCTCCTGGGCACCCTGAAGGACCTGACCCCCCGGGCGGCGGCTCTCCGGGACGCGCTGACGCTGCGCTGGGACCGCCGGATGGAGGCGGATTCGGCGGACGCGATGGCGTACGCGACGGTGAGGGAGAGGGTCGTACGCCACCTGGCGGCGCACCCGTCCTTCGCGGACCTGGCCGAACTCCCGCCCCTGCCCGACCTGTTCCTGCCCTGGCTGGCGCTGACGCCGAGGATCGCGTTCGCGCTGGAGACGATCCTGACGACGCCGATGCTGCCGGAGCTCGACCGGGTGGAGCTGGTGCGGGTGGCGCTGGAGGAAGTGGCGGCGGAGGGCGGCGAGTTCGCCCCGTGGGGCGAGGCCCACCGCCTGGCGCCGTGGCAGGCGCTGCCGGCGCCGCAGGAGTGGCCGGCCCTGGCGGGCGACCACGACTGCGTCCTGTCCACGAGCAGCGTCCCCGGCCTCACCCACCGCAGCGCCCGTGGTCCGGCCGCGCGCTACGTCTGGGACCTGGCCCGCCGCGAGGACAGCCTGTGGGTGGTCCCGTTCGGCGCCTCGGGCGCACCGGACAGCCCGCACCACCGCGATCAGCTGCCGCTGTGGGTGAGGGGGGAGCCGGCGCGGGTGGTGACGGAGTGGAGCGAGCTGAGGAGAGAGACGATGTACGAGGCCCATGCCGATGGCCCGACCGTGTACGAGGAGAAGATCCCCGACTTCGGAACGGTCCGCCTGCGCCCGCTGGCTCCGTCCCGGGACGCGGACCTGATCCACTCCTGGGTCACCCAGGAGAGGGCGCGGTTCTGGGGGATGCGGGACGCGGACCGGGCGTACGTGGAGGAGACCTACGCGTACGTGGACTCCCTCCCCACGCACCACGCGTTCCTGCTCCTGCTGGACGACGAGCCGGTCGGGCTGTTCCAGACGTACGAGCCGGGGGCGGATCCGCTGGGGGAGTGCTACGAGGTGCGGCCGGGCGACGTGGGCGTCCACATCCTGGTGGCCCCCGCGCCGGGCCCGGCCCGGCCCGGCTTCACGGGCGTCCTGATGAACTCCCTGATCCGGTACGTCTTTTCGGACCCCGCGCACGAGCGGATCGTGGTGGAGCCGGATGTCCGGAACGAGAAGTCGGTCGAGCGGATGGTGCGGTCGGGGTTCGTGCTGGGGGAGGAGGTCCAGAAGCCGGAGAAGCGGGCGCGCCTGGCTTTCCTGGAGAGGCCCCCCACCCCGCCCCTTCCCTGAACCCTCCGGGGGCGGGTGGGGGCGGCGGCCCTGAGCCACTTCTCCCGGGGGCTGCGCCCCCGGCCCCTGTTTGTCTGCGGCGCGGTGGGGGCTGGTCGCGCAGTTCCCCGCGCCCCTAAAAGCCGGGCCGTCGGCCGGCTCCCGCTGGAGCCGCACATGTCACAGCCCCGCGCCCCCGCCTCCAGCCCCTCCGGCGCTTGAGGAGCGGGGTCCGGGGCGGCGCCCCGAGAGGGGGCCGCAGGCCCCCCAAGGGGCGCGGGGAACTGCGCGACCAGCCCCCACCGGGCCCGCAGACGAAAAGTTGTCCGGAGCGGGGTGCAGGGGGCGCAGCCCCCGCCCGGGGGGCCGGGGGCGTAGCCCCCGGGAAAACCCCTCAACCCCGCCCACCCCCACCCACCCCCGGAGGGTTTGGGGAAGGGGCGGGGTGGGGCTCAAAACGCCTTACTGCCGCGCAGCACCCCGTACCGGAATGTTCAAGAACGTAGGCGGCTCAGCCGGCGCCTGAAAGAAGTCGTTCCCCTTGTCGTCGACCACGATGAACGCCGGGAAGTCCTCGACCTCGATCTTCCACACCGCCTCCATCCCGAGCTCCTCGTACTCGACGACCTCGACCTTCTTGATGCAGTCCTGGGCGAGCCGCGCCGCGGGCCCGCCGATGGAGCCGAGGTAGAAACCGCCGTGCGCGTCACACGCCGCCGTCACCTGCCCCGACCGGTTCCCCTTCGCCAGCATCACCTTGGAGCCCCCCGCCGCCTGGAACTGCTCGACGTAGGAGTCCATGCGCCCGGCCGTCGTCGGCCCGAAGGAGCCGGAGGCGTAACCCTCGGGGGTCTTGGCCGGACCCGCGTAGTACACCGGGTGGTCCTTCAGGTACTGCGGCATCGGCTCCCCCGCGTCGAGCCGCTCCTTGATCTTGGCGTGCGCGATGTCGCGCGCCACGACCAGCGGCCCGGTCAGCGAGAGCCGGGTCTTCACCGGGTACTTGGTGAGCTCGGCGAGGATCTCGTCCATGGGCCGGTTGAGGTCGATGCGTACGACATCGTCCTCGCCGGACGTGGACAGGTGCTCGTCCGTCGTCTCCGGCAGGAACCGCGCCGGGTCCTTCTCCAGCTCCTCCAGGAACACGCCCTCGGCCGTGATCTTCGCGACCGCCTGGCGGTCCGCCGAGCAGGACACGGCGATCGCGACCGGCAGCGAGGCACCGTGCCGGGGCAGGCGCACCACGCGCACGTCGTGGCAGAAGTACTTGCCGCCGAACTGCGCCCCGATCCCGATCTTCTGCGTCAGCTCGAAGACCTTCTGCTCCAGCTCCTCGTCCCGGAAGCCGTGCCCGGTCGGCGAGCCCTCGGTCGGCAGCTCGTCGAGGTAGTGCGCCGAGGCGTACTTCGCGGTCTTCAGCGCGAACTCGGCGCTCGTACCGCCGACCACGATCGCCAGGTGGTAGGGCGGGCACGCCGCCGTACCGAGCGAGCGGATCTTCTCCTCCAGGAACTTCATCATGGAGGCCTCGTTGAGGACCGCCTTCGTCTCCTGGTAGAGGAACGACTTGTTGGCCGAGCCGCCGCCCTTGGCCATGAAGAGGAACTTGTACGCGCCGCCGTCCGTCGCGTACAGCTCGATCTGTGCCGGCAGGTTCGAGCCGGTGTTCTTCTCCTCCCACATGGTGAGCGGAGCCATCTGCGAGTAGCGCAGGTTGAGCTGCGTGTACGCGTCGAAGATGCCGCGCGAGAGCGCTTCCTCGTCGCCGCCCGACGTCAGCACGTTCTGGCCGCGCTTGCCCATGACGATCGCCGTGCCGGTGTCCTGGCACATCGGCAGCACGCCCGCCGCCGCGATGTTCGCGTTCTTCAGCAGGTCGAGCGCGACGAACTTGTCGTTGCTGGACGCCTCGGGGTCGTCGATGATCTTCCGCAGCTGGGCGAGGTGCGCCGGGCGGAGGTAGTGCTGGATGTCGTGGATCGCCTCGGCAGCCAGCTTGCGCAGCGCCTCCGGCTCGACCTTGAGGAACGTACGGCCGTCGGCCTCGAAGGTGGAGACACCCTCGGCGGTCACCAGCCGGTAGGGCGTGTTGTCCTCTCCCAGGGGGAGCAGGTCGGAGTACGCGAACGCAGGGCTGGCAGGGCGGGAGACGGGGGGCATGTGTACGGCCATTCCTCACTCGGCAGACAGCGGCTGACCTCCATTGGCACAGCGCCCTCAAGCGTATGCCGCCGCCACGGCGCCGATGCTGTGAGGTAGGGCTCAGTGGCCGACCCCACACCGCCGCGCCGACCGTCGCGTACCCCTAGTCGCGATCTATCGCGTTTGGGTACGCTGCTTCCGTGGACCTCGAAAAGCACGACGCCAAGCCGCCGTCGCAGGCGCAGTCGCAGGCGCAGGCGCAACGGAAGCCGCAGTCACAGTCGCAGCCCGTGGAGCCCGCGCCCCTGCGCGCCTCCGACGCCGACCGCGACCGGGTCGCCGACATCCTGCGCGAGGCCCTCGCGGAGGGGCGTCTCGACGCGGAGGAGCACGCCGAGCGCATCGACGGCGTCTACCGCGCCAAGACGATGGGCGAACTGGAGCCGCTCGTACGGGACCTGCCCGCGGCCGCCGACGGCGCGCACCGGTTCGGTGCGCCGTCCTCCGCGTCGTCCACGCCCGCGTACGCGACCGCACACGCTCCGGACGAGGCCGCGGGGCCGGTGGCCGCCGAGAACCTGGTCGCCGTCTTCTCCAGCTCGACCCGCAAGGGCCGCTGGCGCATCGGCCGCCGTACGAACGCGTTCGCGCTCTTCGGCAGCGTCGAGATCGATCTCACCGAGGCCTATTTCGAGCAGCGGCTTTCCGTCATCAACGCCACCTCGATCTTCGGCAACATCGAGGTCCGGGTCCCCGAGAACCTCACCCTGCGCGGCAGCGGCACCGGCGTTTTCGGCAACTTCGAAGTGGACACCCTGGAGGCCGAACACCCCGAAGCGCCCGTGGTGGTCGTGAACGGATACTCGGTATTCGGCAACATCGAGGCCAAGCCCAAGCGCGGCAAGCGGATCGCCGACCTCCACGACCGCCTGCGCAAACGCCTCGACTCCTGACGCGTCGCGTCCGCACACTTCCGGACATCGGCGCACGATCGGAATTCCGGACAACGGAACTCAGTGCATAGGCGCGCGTACAGCGGGTAGGGACTGTCGCATCGTCGCTCGCTCGCGAAGCCGTCGTCAGCCGTCGTCAGGAGTTGGCCGTGCTGCATCCGCCGCATCAGTCCCTGCAGGTCGCCGTCGCAGTCCCGCCGCAGCGCGGCCCAGCTCGGGAGGACCAGGCGGGCCCGTGGCACACGGAGGCGGTCTGCCGCCGGGACGAGGCGGGGCTGTTCTTCGCCCCCTCCAAGGAGCCGACGGCCGCGCGCCTGTCGCGCGAGGAGGCCGCCAAGCGCGTCTGCGCCCGCTGCCCGGTCATGGTCGAGTGCCGCGAACACGCCCTGCTCATGCCCGAGCCGTACGGGGTGTGGGGCGGCCTGACGGCGGCGGAGCGGCGCGTGGTGCTGGCCCGCCGGCGCCGGCGCGAGGTCGAGCTGAAGAAGGCCGCGTCCGCCGCCTGACGCGCGCGTACGTACGCGAAGGGGCGCCCCCGTCCGCACAACGGGGGCGCCCCTTCACGTACGTACCGTCAGCTACTACGTACCGTCGACCAGGCCCGGTCAGCCGCGTACCGCTGGCTGACCGGTCGGCTACTTCGCGCGGTCGAAGTCGATCTGGCTGTACGCGCGGAGCTTGGACAGCCGGTGGGTCGAGTCGATCTGGCGGATCGTGCCCGACTTCGAGCGCATGACCAGCGACTGGGTGGTGGCGGTCTCGGCGCGGTAGCGGACGCCGCGAAGGAGCTCGCCGTCGGTGATGCCGGTGGCGACGAAGAAGACGTTGTCGCCGGAGACGAGGTCGTTGGTGGACAGGACCCGGTCGAGGTCGTGACCCGCGTCGAGCGCGCGCTGCCGCTCGGTGTCGTCCTTGGGCCAGAGCTTGCCCTGGATGGTGCCGCCGAGGCACTTGATGGCACAGGCGGAGATGATGCCCTCGGGCGTGCCGCCGATGCCCATCAGCAGATCCACACCGGTGCCCTCGCGGACGGCCATGATGGATCCGGCGACGTCGCCGTCGGAGATGAACTTGATACGGGCGCCGGTCTCCCGGATCTCCTTGACGATGCCCTCGTGGCGGGGCCGGTCGAGGATGACGACCGTGACGTCCTCGGGCGAGGAGTTCTTGGCCTTGGCGACGCGCCGGATGTTCACCGACACGGGTGCGTTGATGTCGACGAAGTCGGCGGCCTCGGGCCCGGTGACGAGCTTGTCCATGTAGAACACGGCGGACGGGTCGAACATCGTCCCGCGGTCGGCCGCGGCGAGGACCGCGATGGCGTTGGGCATGCCCTTGGCGTTGAGCGTGGTGCCGTCGATGGGATCGACGGCGATGTCGACCTCGGGGCCGGTGCCGTCGCCGATGCGCTCCCCGTTGTAGAGCATCGGAGCTTCGTCCTTCTCGCCCTCTCCGATGACGACGACGCCGTTCATGGAGACGGTGGAGACGAGGGTGCGCATGGCGTTGACCGCGGCGCCGTCGGCGCCGATCTTGTCGCCGCGCCCGACCCAGCGGCCCGCGGCCATGGCGGCGGCCTCGGTGACCCGGACCAGTTCCAGGGCGAGGTTGCGGTCGGGGGCCTCGGGAGAGACCTCGAGCTGGGGCGGCAAGTTGTGCTCGGTCATCGGAGCGCACCTTTCTGTACGGCGACGGCCGGTCGAAAGCAGAGGGTCCCTGGACTCTATCGTCACATCGACAAAATGAGCAGAGGGGGCCACGTATGAGCAGCGACATGACCTGAGACCATGGGTGCGTGGCAGGAACACGTGGCAAGCAGAGTGTGCGGAACATGCTGCAGTCGTTGGCGGTGATCGGTATCGCCGTGGCTGTGATCTACATGTTCGTCCCGCACGACGGCAAGAAGGACCCGGTCAAGGCGGTCGACTACCGTGTCGAGCTCCTGACGGTCCGGCGCGCCGCGCCGTATCCGGTGGCGGCGCCGGTCGGGCTCCCGGACCAGGACAAGTGGAAGGCGACCTCGGTCACGTACGACGGCCAGGCCGACCACGCCTGGCACCTGGGCTTCCTGGATCCGGCGAAGGAGTACGTGGCGATCGAGCAGTCCTCGGCGGCCGACCGGGACAAGTTCGTCAAGTCGGTCGTCAAGAAGGCGACGAAGACCGACCACACCCAGCAGATCGCGGGGGCGACCTGGCGCCGCTGGGAGGGCCCCAAGTACGACGGGCTCGTCCGCGAGGACAAGGGCTCCACGACGGTGGTGACCGGCACGGCGGGCTTCGCCCAGCTGGAGCGGATGGCGGCGGCGCTGGAGCTGAAGAAGGCGTAAGGGCCGTCTGATCGCTGATCTTTGACGTCTGACGTCTGACATCTGACATCTGACATCTGGCGTCTGACGTCTGACATCTGACATCTGACGTCTGGCATCTGGCATCTGGCATCTGGCGTCTGGCGTCTGGCGTCTGGCGTCTGACATCTGACATACGGCGAAGGCCGCCGCACCCGAGGGGTGCGGCGGCCTTCGTGGTCCTGTTGGTCCAGGCCCGGGGCTCAGACGGTGGTGACGACCTCGTCGTACGACAGGCGGGGGCTGCGCGGGTGGGACGCGCCCTCGCCCGGCTTGCCGATGTTGACGACCATCAGCGGGGTGTGGTCGCCGTCCAGGAACTCCTTCTGGAGCCCGGCGGCGTCGAAGCCGGTCATCGGGCCGGCGGCGAGCCCGGCGGCGCGGACGCCGACGATGAAGTACGCGGCCTGGAGCGCGGCGTTCAGCCCCGCGGCGTTCTCACGGGCCGGGCGCTCGCTGTAGAACACGTCCGCGGCCTGCGGGAAGGCGGGGAAGAGCTTCGGCAGCTCCGCGTGGAACTCGTTGTCGGCGGCGAGGATGGCGACCAGCGGGGCGGTGGCGGTCTTGGCCCGGTTGCCCTCGGCCATGTGCGCCACGAGCCGCTCACGCGCCTCGGGCGAACGCACCAGCACGATCCGCAGCGGCGTCTGGTTGAAGGCGGTCGGCCCGAACTTGACCAGGTCGTAGATCGCCTGCACCTGCTCCTCGGTCACCGGCTCGTCGGTGAACGCGTTGGCGGTACGGGCCTCACGGAAGAGGAGGTCCTGGGCGGCGGAGTCAAGGGCGAGAGACATTACGTACCTTCCGGACTTACGGGGATTCCGCTTGTGGGGATCAAGCGGTGACGCAACCGTACGACGGATTTAGGTTAAGTTTCAACTAACTGGGGGGCGGGGTGACTGGCCTCACAGGATGGACGATTTCCAGCCACGGGGGCGGATGCGGCCCTGGGAGTACGGGGAACCCACCCACCCACCCGCCCTGGGGGGGCGGGGCTACGCCCCACCCATTGAGCCGGGGCCACGCCCCGGCGCCCCACCCGCCCTCAGCGGCCCGCCCCCGCCAAGCCCACGGCCTGCACCCCGCCAGCCCACGGCTCCGCCGCCAAGCCACCCACCCGCCCCGAGGGGTGGGGCTCCGCCCCACCAACGGACCGGGCTCCGCCCGGCGACCCGCCCCTGCCACTCGCTGCGGAGCACGAGATGGCACCCAACCGGCTCGGGGGTGCCGCCCCGCCGATGGGCCGGGGCTCCGCACGGCCACCCGCCCCGCGACCCGCGCGGCGGAGTACGAGGCCGCATCCAACCAGCCGGGGGGCCTCACCGATGGGCCGGCCTGTGCCCGACGACCCGCCCCCGCCACGTGCGGCGGAGTGCGAGACGGCACCCAGCCTGGGGCGGCGGCCGACCGGGCCACCCGACCCGGAGAACCACCGACCTGCCCGCGCGCGTTGGGGCGCAGGGCTCCGGGGCGAAGCCCGGGGAGAGGAACAGGGGTGCAGGCCCGTCGGCGGTCCCCACGGCTTCGCCCCGAAGCCTTCACGCCCCGCAGGGGCTGAGCGCCCAAGAAGCCTCACCTGCTCCCAGGGGGCTCACAAGCCCCTTCGCCCCAGAGGCCAGGTTCGTCGCCGTGAGGGGCAGGGGCGCACCCCGGCCAGGGGGGCAGGAGCTCACCGGAGAAACCCCACCCCAAAGGGCCGCGCCCGGCAACCCCCGGCGGCCTCCGCCCGACAAGCCCACCCACCCCAGAGGCTCCGCCCGACAAGCCCACCCACCCCAGAGGCTCCGCCCGACAAGCCCACCCACCCCAGAGGCTCCGCCCGACAAGCCCACGCACCCCAGAGGCTCCGCTCGACAAGCTCACCCGCCCCAGAGGCTCCGCCCGACAAGCCCACCGGCCCCTTCTCCGCCAGGGCCCGGGGCGGAGCCCCGAAGGGGGTGCAGGGGGCGTAGCCCCCCGCAGGGGGACCGGGGGCGTAGCCCCCGGGGACCCTCCCTCTCCACCTCGCCCACCCCCACCCCCGGAGGGTTCAGGGAAGGGGCGGGGGTGCCTCTATGTCCTTCGTCAAGGAAGTGGTGCCGGGTTTGAGGTTGTTTGGGGTGGTCATGCGGCGAGGGTGACGGTGGAGGTTCGGGACTCGTAGAAGGTGCCGTCGCGGAGCATGGCAAACAGGACGCTGATGCGTTGGCGGGCGAGCCGCAGGAGTGCCTGGGTGTGGGTTTTGCCGCGGGCGCGTTGGCGGTCGTAGTAGGTGCGGGAGGCCGGGTCGGCGTTCATGCAGGCGAAGGCGGAGAGGAACATGGCCCGTTTGAGCTGCCGGTTTCCGCCGCGGGGTGCGTGTTCGCCGTGGATCGAGGT
>NZ_JBFAAD010000041.1:0-61857 GCF_040639555.1 Streptomyces sp. NPDC023838 | reverse complement strand
CTCGTACTGGACGTACGTGGGCTTTCGCCCGGTGCGGCGAGAGTGCGTGCCAGGCGTCGCAGGACAGACGGGAATTTGACGACAGGCCCTAGACCCGCGCCCCGGGCGAGATCCACCGGACAGGCGCCAGTGGGGCTCGGCACCGGCGGTTCTCTCTCGTATGCAGGTGGCGGGCGCGACGGCAAGCGCCCGCACCGGAGTACGGCCGTACGGGGGAAGGATTCGCACCGTTCACCCGTCTCGGCGGGCCCCGGTCCGGATCACCGTGTCACCATCCGACCGGAGGTGAGCACGTGTCAGACAGATCTCTGCGTTCGGTGTGCACGGCCGCGGCCCTCGCGGCGGCGCTCGTGTCTGCCGTCCCCACGGCGCAGGCCGCACCCACTCCGCCCCAGAGCTCGGTGACCGGCCTGCTGACGCGGATGCAGACGCTCTACCGGCAGGCCGAGGAGGCGTCCGAGGCGTACAACGCGGCCGAGGAGCAGCTGAAGCGGCGCACGGCGGACGAGAAGAAGGTGGCGGCCGGGCTGACGAAGGCGCGGGTCGCGCTGGCCCAGAGCCGCCAGGCGGCGGGCCGGCTGGCCCGGGAGCAGTACCAGGGCCGCACCGAACTCTCCACGTATATGCAGCTGTTGCTGTCCCGCGATCCGCAGGGCGCCCTCGACCAGGGGCATCTGATCCGGCGCGCCTCGGACGAGCGCCGGGTCTCGCTCGCGCGGCTCGCGCGGACGGAGAAGCGGGCGGACGCTCTGGCGCGGGCGGCGCGCAAGGCGCTGGACGAGCAGGCCCAGCTGACCGCGCGACAGCGGCGGGCGCGGGACCAGGTCCGGGCCCGGCTGAAGGACGTCGAGGGCCTGCTGGCGTCGCTGAGCGAGGACCAGCTCGCCGAGCTGACCCGGCTGGAGCGGGACGGCATGGCGAAGGCGCAGCGGGATCTGCTGGCGACGGGGGCGCTGAGCGGGGTGCGGGCACCGTCGGAGGAGGGCGAGCAGGCGCTGCGGTACGCGGTCGGGCAGCTCGGCAAGCCGTATGTGTGGGGGGCGGAGGGGCCGGGGTCGTACGACTGCTCGGGCCTCACGTCCCAGGCGTGGGCGCACGCGGGCCGTGCCATCCCGCGCACCAGCCAGGAGCAGTGGGCGTCGCTGCCGCGGGTGCCGCTGCGCTCCCTGCGCCCGGGGGACCTGGTGGTGTACTACCCGCGCGCGACGCACGTGGCCCTGTACCTGGGCGACGGCCTGGTGGTCCAGGCCCCGCGCCCCGGCACCCGGGTGAAGATCTCGCCGATCGCGTCGAACCCGCTGTTGGGGGCGGTGCGGCCGGATCCGGGGGAGACTTCCCTGCGGTCCTATCGGCCGCCGAAGTTGCCGGTGGGGGCGGGGACGGACTCGGACTCGGACGAGGGCTACGGGTCGGATGCCCCTCCGGGGGAATGACCCCCACCCCGCCCCTTCCCGAAAGCCCTGGGCGGGCGGCCGGGTGGGGCGGGGACCCCCTGAGTTCGCCGCGGACCGTGCTGGGTTGCGCCCCTGGGTCCCCGGTTCGTCTGCGGGCCGGTGGGGGCTGGTCGCGCAGTTCCCCGTACCCCCTAGCTAGGGGGTACGGGCGAGGGCGATGGCGAAGCCGAGCCCTTCAGGGGCGCGGGGAACTGCGCGAGCAGCCCAGCACGGTCCACAGGCGTGCACCGGGCCCCGGGGCGCAGCCCCCGGCCGCCCGCCGGAGGGGTTCAGGGAAGGGGCGGGGTGGGGGCCGACACCTCGGCCAGGTACGCCGCCGCCTTCTCCTCCTCGAAGAAGAAGTTCTCGAAGTCCGACGGGTCGTCGAAGCCGTTCGCGAAGCGGTCGGCGACCGGCTGGAGTTCGCCCGCCGCGCCGATCAGGTTGAGGACGTGCTCCGGCGGCACCCCCAGCATCGCGTTGGTCCACTTCACCACGGGCTGCGCGGTCGACCAGTAACGGTCGAACGTCGACCTCATCCACTCCTCGTCGAACGCGTCCTCCCCCCGCTCCACGATCGACGCCAGGTAGGACGCCGCGCACTTGGACGCCGAGTTGGAGCCCTGGCCCGTGATCGGGTCGTTGGCGACGACCACGTCCGCGACGCCCAGGACCAGGCCCCCGCCGGGAAGGCGGCCGACGGGGTTGCGGACGGTGGGGGCGTACCGGCCCGCCAGCGTGCCGCCCGCGTCCGTCAGTTCGACCTTCGTCGCCCGCGCGTACTCCCAGGGCGTGAAGCGCTCCATCAGCTCCAGGGTGAGCGAGAGGTGCTCGCCCGGGTCCGTCACCCCCTGGAACACGTCCAGCGGGCCACCGGGGATGCCCTCCCAGAAGAGGATGTCCGCCCGGCCCGACGTCGTCAGCGTCGGCATCACGAAGAGCTCGCCCACCCCGGGCACCAGGTTGCAGCGCACCGCGTCGAAGTCCGGGTGCTCGGGGCGCGGGCCGAGCCCGTGCACGTACGACACCGCAAGCGCCCGCTGCGGCTCCGTGTACGGGGAGCGCGAGGCGTCGCGGCCGAACATGGACACCAGCTCGCCCTTGCCCGCCGACACCAGCACCAGGTCGTAGGTCCGCGCGAAGAAGTCCAGGTCCGAGACGGCCGCGCCGTGGATCACCAGCTGGCCGCCGCGCTGTGCGAACGTCTCCATCCAGCCCGCCATCTTGACCCGCTGATCGACCGACTGGGCGAAGGCGTCCAGGTGGCCGACCCAGTCGATCGGGCGGGACGCGTCGGGCCCCGCCACCGAGACGCCCAGGCCCTCGATGCGCGGGGCCTGGGACTCCCAGAAGTTCAGGCCGAGGTCCCGCTCGTGCTGGAGCGCCGTGTGGAACATGCACTGCGTCGACATGACCCGCCCGGAGCGGATCTCGTCGGCCGTGCGGTTGGACATCAGGGTGACCTCGTACCCCTTCGACTGGAGTCCGAGGGCCAGCTGGAGCCCGGACTGACCGGCCCCGACTATCAGGATGCGCCGCATGCGAGTGTTCTCCGATACGTGTACGTGAGTAAGTGGGGGGGGACTGGTCCGGCGGCTCTAGTCCGGCAGCTCTTCCAGCGCGTGTGCCACCAGGCCGAGCAGCGAGTCGATCACCGTGATCCGGTCGCGCGCGTCCATGATCACCACAGGGATGTGCGGCGGCACCGTCAGCGCCTCCCGCACGTCCTCGGGCTCGAACGACTCGGTGCCCTCGAAGTGGTTGACCGCCACGATGTACGGCAGGCCGCAGCTCTCGAAGTAGTCGAGCGCCGGGAAGCAGTCGGACAGCCGGCGGGTGTCGGCGAGCACCACCGCGCCGATCGCCCCGCGCACGATGTCGTCCCACATGAACCAGAACCGTTGCTGCCCGGGCGTGCCGAACACATACAGGACGAGGTCGTCGTCGAGCGTGATGCGGCCGAAGTCCATGGCCACCGTCGTGGTGGTCTTCTCCGGCGTCGACGTGAGGTCGTCCGTGCCCTCGCTCGCCTGGGTCATCACCGCCTCCGTCTGGAGCGGGGTGATCTCCGAGACCGAGGAGACGAACGTCGTCTTGCCCACGCCGAAGCCGCCCGCCACCACCACCTTGGTCGCGATGGGTGCCCTCGTACGGTCCTGCTGCCAGGGCCGCAGCTCCTCCTCGTCCGCGTCGGGCGCCGGGAGTTCAGAGACGGCGGAGTCCACTCATGACCCTTTCGAGCAGCGCGCGGTCGGGCCGCCCGGGGCCGTGCCCGGTCCCGTACACGCGGATCCTTCCCTGGTCGGCCAGGTCGCTGAGCAGCACCCGGACGACCCCCAGCGGCATTCTCAGCAGCGCCGATATCTCCGCGACCGTACGCATCGCCCGGCAGATCTCCACGATCGCCCGCATCTCCGGCATCATCCGCAGCGGCGAGCCGCCCAGCGCCTTGCGCTCCTCGGGCGCCTCGATGGCCGCCACGAACGTCTCCACGAGGAGCACGTGGCCGAAGCGGGTGCGGCCGCCGGTCAGCGAGTACGGGCGGACCCGCGCGGGTTTGCGGCCGGAGCCGCGTATCGGGAGTTTCGGGGCGGACGAAGTCACTGGACGGCCTCCATCGACTGGCGCAGCTCGCTGCGGAGTTCGGGGGTGAGCACGTGTCCGGCGCGGCCGACGAAGAGGGCCATGTGGTACGCGACGACGCTCACGTCGCAGTCCGGGGTGGCGTGCACACCGAGCAGCGAGCCGTCGCTGATCGCCATGACGAAGACGCTGCCCTCCTCCATCGCGACCACGGTCTGCTTGACGCCGCCGCCGTCCATGAGCCGGGCGGCGCCGTGGGTGAGGCTGCCGATGCCGGAGACGATGGTGGCGAGGTCGGCGCTGGAGCCGCGCGGCCCCTCGGGGCGGGGCTCCGTGCGGGTGTGCCGCTGGTCCGGGTCGGACGAGAGCAGCAGCAGACCGTCCGAGGAGACGACCGCGACGGACAGCAGTCCCGGCACCTCCTCGACCAGGTTCCGCAACAGCCACTGCAGATTGCGGGCTTCGCTGCTCAGTCCGAACGTGCCGGTGCCGGTCGCAGTCAACTGCGTGCCTCCTCGACTGTCTCCCCCGTCTGTGGCCTCTGTGCCTTCTTCTCTTGGCTCTGTACTTCGCTCTGGGTTCCGCTCTGGGTTCCGCTCCGGGTTTCCTGGATCTCGGTCTCGGCGTGCCGGCGGCCCTCCAGGGCTCCCTGCTGGAACCCGCCGAGCCGCCGCCGCAGGGCGTCGGCCACCTCGGCGCCGCTCTTGCGCGCGGCGGGGACGGTGGAGCCCGCGTCCTTCACCACCTTCGGGGTGCGCTTGGGCAGCCCCTTGTCGGTGACGCGCTGCGCGCGGACGGTGGGGGCGGGCTCACGCTCGGGCTCGGGCTCCGGGGCCGCGGCTGGGAGCCGCATCTCGAACGTCGGCTCGTCGACGCGCTCGTGCGTGTCCGGCTGCTCGTGCGTGTCCGGCTGCTCGTGCTCGTCCGGCTGCGTGTCCGACTGCGTGTCCGCCTGCTCGTGCGTGTGCGGCTGCTCGTGCGTGTGCGGCTGCTCGTGCGTGTGCGGCTGTGTGTCCGGCTGCTCCGCCCGCTCCGGCTGACGCGCGGGCAGCGGAAACTCCGCCGTGCGCTCCGCCCGCTCGGGCAGCACGTTGGAGTTCGCCTCCGCCAGCGCGCCCGGCAGCGTGAAGCGCGGCGCGTCCCCCTGCGCCGGCACCACGTGCGGCGGCGCGGCCGGGGGCGTCTTCGGCAGGATCGGCTCGGGCAGTACGACCACCGCCGCGAGCCCGCCCTGCTTCTGCTCGCGCAGCTCGATCCGCACCCCGTGGCGGCGGGCGAGCAGTGCGGCGACGTGCAGCCCCAGCCCCCCGGCCTCGGTGCCGGGCTCCCCCGGCTCGTACGTGGACGGGTCCGCGAGCCGCATGTTGAGCTCGGTGCGGCGCGCCGGGCTGACCCCGATGCCCTCGTCCTGGACCGAGAGCATGACCTCGCCGCTCTCCAGCTGCCAGCCGGAGAGCTGGACCTGGGCGTCCGGCGGGGAGAACGAGGTGGCGTTCTCCAGCAGCTCGGCGACGAGGTGGCTGAGGTCGTCGGCGGCGAACCCGGCCACCTGGGCGTGCGACGGCAGGGCCTGGATGACGACCCGCTCGTACCGCTCGATCTCGCTGACGGCGGCCCGCAGCACATCGACGAGCGGGACCGGGCCGGGGTGGTTGTGGTGGTGCTCGGCGCCCGCGAGGACCAGCAGGTTCTCGCCGTGGCGGCGGATGACCGTGGCCATGTGGTCGAGCTTGAAGAGCGTGGCGAGCTGGTCCGGGTCCTGCTCGCTCTCCTCCAGACCCTCGATGATGCCGAGCTGACGCTCGACCAGGCCGAGGCTGCGCAGCCCCAGGTTGACGAAGGTGTGCTGCACGGTCCCGCGCACCCGCTCCAGCTGGGCGGTCAACTCCCGTACGGAATCGGCCAGTTCGGCCCGCTCCACGGCGAGGCCGGTCTGGGCCTCGCGGGCGTCGTCCAGCTCCGCGCCGAGCGCGTCGGCGCGGGCCGCGTGGTCGCGCAGGCGGCCGTGGAGCGTGTTGAGAGACCGGACGACCTGGGCGAACTCGTCGTTGCGGCCGGTGAAGCGGACCGGCTCCTCCGTCTCGGGGGCCGTCGCGAGCCGGGCCGCGCCGCGCCGCAGCACGGCGAGCGGCCGGGTGAGGCTGCGGGCGCCGGCGGAGGAGACGCCGACGGCGAGCAGCAGCAGCGCGCCGACGAGCGCGACGCGCAGTTCGAGGCCGGTGACGTCGTCGTCGCGCAGCGACTCGAAGCGCTTCACCTCGGCCGTGGCGAGCGCCGACTCGGTTCCGCGCATCCGGTCGATCCGCGCGGTCAGCGCGGCGGCGACCTTGTCGGCGCCCAGTTTTCGGTCGGAGGAGCTGAGCTGGGGCTGGTCGGTGAGCCGGGCGAGATAGCGCTCGGCCGCGTCCACGTCCGGGCCGGTCACCGTGGTGGAGAGCTTCTCGCGCGCGGTGGCGGAGGCGGCCTGGTCGAAGTCGGCGAGCGCGGACTGCTCGCGCACCCGCGCCTGCTGCCCGGCGGCGCTCAACGCGTCCCGGGTGCGCCCGTCTTCGCTGTCGCCCGCGTCCTTCTGTACATACCGGCCGGTGATCGGGTCGTAGACCGTGGTGCCGGGCTTCTGCGGGACCGAGAGCGCGGCGACCAGCAGGCCACGGGTGGCGGAGGCCTGTTCGACGGCGCGGCCGAGGTCGGCCGGGGCGCGGGTGGCCTCGGCGGCGCGCGGGGGCGTCCTGTCGGCCAGCTCGTCGGCGATGCCCAGCAGCTTGGTGATGACGTCGGAGTACGCGCGGTGCGCCTCCAGGGCGGTGCCCTTGCCGGTGAGGGCGGTGCGGCGCAGCGACGGGACGGTGGCCAGGTCGCGGCCGAGGGCCGCGGGCGCGGTGGCGCGGATCTCGTCGATGCGCCGGTCGACGCGGGTGGCGCGGTCCTTGAGCGCGGCGTCCTTGCGCGGATCGCGGCCGCCCGCGATGTACGCGCTGACGTCGTCGCGTTCGTCGGCGAGGGCGTGGGCCAGGGTCACGGCCTGCTGGTTGAGCTCGGCCAGGGTGACCAGGCTCTGGGAGTCGTTGAGGTCCGAGGAGGCGGTGAGCAGCGCGGGGGTGCCGGCGCCCAGGACGGTGAGGGAGACCAGGGCGACCGAGGTGACCAGCCGGGTCCGTACGCGCACGGTGCGCACGGTGCGTGCGGCGCCCGCGGTGTCCGCGGCGCCCTTGACGGTCTCGCCGTCCTTGCCCCGAGGCCGCTTGTTCTGCACCGGTGCTCTCAATCTTGACTCGTCCACCCATGAAGCCGAGGTGACGGCCGGTCATGCGCCTCATGAGTCTCATGCGCCTCATGCGACGACCGGCCGTGCGTCTCATGCGTCGTGTGCGACGCGTTCCCACCCCTGCGCGGCTTCCGACCATTCCAGTGGTTTTGGGAAGGAGGCATGCAACATCCACTCCGCCACCCGAACGAGTGAACAACACTCGGGAGTTGGCCATCAACTCCTGCGGAATGGCCGCCCCCGCTCGTGTGGAAGGCGGGTTGGAACTTCCGCGCGGCCTTTGGCAGGATGCCCGCCCACAGCTTCCCGACGGGCCGTTCCGCCCGGCCGGAGCCGCTCTCCGGCCCCATGGTCCAGGCCAATTGACCACGATGAAGGCCTGGTGGAGGCGGAGTGCAGACTGGTCGTATGCGCATCGAACTCGCCACGGCTCCCGGAAACCCCGCACGCCCCAACGAGGACTGGGCCGCCACCGCGTTGCCCGCCGCCGGACGGGGCGGGGTGCTGGTGGTGCTCGACGGGGTGACCCCACCGCCGGGCAACGGCGACTGTGTGCACGACGTGCCCTGGTTCACGGCGCGGCTGGGCGGCGCTCTGACCGAACTGTCCGCTTCGCGGCGTGACATACCGCTGACCGGGATCCTCGCCGAGTCCATCAGGCGCACCGCCGACGCCCACCGCGACACCTGTGACCTTTCTCACCCGCGTACGCCTCAGGCGACCGTGGTCGTGGCGCGTTGGGACGAGGAGGCCGTGGAGCATCTCGTGCTCTCCGACTCCGCGCTGCTCCTGGAGTCGCCCGAGGGCGTGGTCCGGGCGGTCCTGGACGACCGGCTGGACCGGGTGCCGCGGTCCGTGCTGGTGTCGGACGAGGTGGCGGACGCGGTGGCCCGCAACCGGGAGGGAGGCTTCTTCACGGCCGCGGCGGATCCGGCCGTGGCCTCTCGTGCGGTGACCGGGCGCACCCCCGTCCGGGACGTGCGGGCGCTCGCCGCGCTCTCCGACGGCGCGTCGCGGTGGGTGGAGACGTTTCGCGAGGGTGACTGGGCGGGGTGTCTGGCCGTGGTGGCCAAGACGGGGCCGCAGGGGCTGATCGACCGGGTCCGGGAGCTGGAGCTGGCCGACGCCGCTGCCGGGCGTACGTATCTGGGGCGCAGCAAGACGCACGATGACGCGACTGCGGTGTACGTGGAGCTTTGAGTCCCGTCTGCGGGCCGGTGGAGGCTGGTCGCTCCCCCAAGTTCTCGGCTTCGCTCGAACAGGGGGGACCCCCATCGCGGCGGATCCGCATAGGTGACAGCCCCGCGCCCCTGAAGGGGCTGCGCCCCTCAGAGGCGCGGCGGAGCCGGGTGCGTCCCTACGCCTGGCCCGGTTCCTTCATGTCCGCTCGCGCGTTCAGCTGGTGCAGCAGTCTCGCCAGTTCCGCGATCTCCTTGCGGTCCCAGTCCGCCAGCTTCGTGACGTACTGGGCGCGGCGGGCGTCGCGGACCCTGCGGAAGCGGGCCAGGCCCTCGTCGGTGAGGCGGACCAGCGAGGCGCGGCCGTCGGCCGGGTCCGGCTCGCGCGTCACCAGGCCCAGGTCCTCCAGGGCGCGCAGCTGGCGGCTCATGGTCGCCTTGCCCACGCCGAAGTACGCGGCGAGCTCGGTGGCCCGCTGCGAGCCGACCTCCTCCAGGCGCACGAAGAGCCCGTACGCGGCCGCCTCCAGCTCGGGATGGACCGCGCGGGCCATCTCGCCGGAGGACGCCCGGGCACGCCTCAGGAACACCGCCAGCTCGCGTTCGAGTGCGAGAAACTCCTGGTCCGGACCGTGCACATCAGCTCCCATCCCACGCTGTCCCGACGGGACAGTATTTCCCAGTCCCCTGTGGCCAGGGGCCCCCGGCGCAGCGCACCGGGGGCCCTTTGGCTCAATCACGCGGCATGACGCGTCACGCGGTGAGCGCGTTCAGCAGGTGCCGGCCGGCCGCTCCCGGGTGACCAGGTCCGTCCAGCCCGAGGTGCCGTCCAGCCAGACGACCTGCCGGCCGCCCGCGGCGGACGGGTACAGCTGTTCGCCGCGGTTGCAGGAGAGGCGCTCCTTGCGCGTGCCGTCGGCGCTGAGCTGCCACAGCTTGGGCAGGGTCTCATTGCGGTACTGGGTGTCCGGCAGCAGGGTGTTCACCGTGACCGCGTCGTCAGCCGCCGTCAGGTCGAACGGGATCAGCGCGCCGGGGCCGGACTCGGCGCTGATGTCGACGGTGCCGGTGCCGTCGAGGTTGGACCGGCGCACCGCCAGCTGGCCCTGGTCGGCCAGGTTCTCGTCGGCCAGCCAGAACACGTTCTTGCCGGTGATGCCGGTCTGGCCGATCCCCTGCGGCTCACCGAGCTGCTGGGCGAGGTGCGTGGCACCGGTGGCGATGTCGTACGTCTCGACGCCGATCCGGTAGTCGCTCTCGCCCGGGTAGAGCTTGGCGTACGCGATCTTCCCGTTCTTCAGCGAGGGCAGCGCGGTGCCGAGCTCGTACTTGCCGCCGTCCACCCAGGTGGGCTCGTGGTCGCCGGGCTTGAGGAAGCCGACGTGCCGCCCGCCGAACGGGTCGAAGGACTCGAAGACCACGGCGCCGTTCTCGACGTGCAGGTTCTGGACATTGGTGGACGAGGTGTACAGCGTCTTCGTCGGGCCGCCGGCGATGGGGCGGGAGAGGATGTCGACGCTGGTCGTCCCGAACGCGGCCCACACCACCGTCTTGCCGTCGGTGGCCGGATACACGTGGTAGCGCCCGTCGTTGGGGCTGATCAGCTTGGGCGCGCCCCTGCCGTCGACGCGTCCGGCGTAGACCGAGTAGGCCTCGGTGCCGTCGTCGTTGGACTTGGACGTGGCCCACCAGCCGCCGCCCGCGGCCGTGCCCGTACCGGAGATGTTGAGCTTGCCGAAGAGGCGGTCGGAGTCGACGCCGAGGGCGTTCTCCCAGCCGGGCACGATGCCGTGGGCGTTGAAGGACCGCTTGACGACGTTCTGCTGCTTCGCGGAGAGCCCCAGGTCCTTGGCGGCCGCGACGATCGCGTCGCGGGCCTCGGTGTAGCCGTCCAGCGGGGTCATGTACGTGGAGAGCGCCTTGTAGACCAGCCGGTCCGCGAGGAAGGGGTCCTTCGGGTCGAGGTCCTGGCGGATGTCCCACAGGGCGCCGGAGAAGATCGTCGAGTTGAGGTGGACGCCGCCGTTGTCGGTGGAGAAGGTGACGCCGAGGTAGTCCTTGGACGTGGTGCGGCCGTCGTTGAGGTCGCGGAAGGCGCACTCACGCGGCTTGCTGGTGCGGCACAGGTCCTCGCCGAGGAGCCCGGCGTCCGGGTCGTCCATCTTGGTCCCGGTCGCGGTGACGTCGATCGCGTTGCCGAAGTAGTCCGCGAGCGCCTCGTTGAGGGCGCCGGACTGGCCCGCGTAGACGAGGTTCGCGGTGTTCTCGACGACGCCGTGGGTCATCTCGTGGCCGACGACGTCGAGGTCGGCGGAGAGCGTCTTGTACTGCTCGTCCCCGGCGCCGTACACCATCTTCTGGCCGTCCCAGAAGGCGTTGACGAAGGGGCCGCCCGCGTACGTCACGCCGACCAGCGAGTTGATGGTCATGCCGCGCCCGTCCAGGCTGTCGCGGCCGTGCACCTTCTTGTAGTAGTCGTAGACCTGCCCGGCCGCCCAGTGGGCGTCGACCGCGCCCGCCGCCGTGGCGTCGCCGCTGTAGTCGGGGGCCGCGTTGGTGAACTCCTTGAGCCCGTCCGGCCAGCGGCCCGAGGCGTCGTCGACCTCGACCGCGCGCGCGTCCCAGGTGTGCAGGGTGTTCTTGCTGGTGCCCGCCATGCGTGAGTAGTCGACGAGGCTGTACTGCTTGGCCGTGGCGTCGAAGTAGATGTCCAGCGGGACCTGGTCGCCGCTGTACTTGACGCCGGTGCCACTGGTGCCGGGGTTGGTGGTGGCGGCGGGCCCCGCGGCCGCCTTCCCCGGGGCGTGCGCCGCGCCCGGGGCGTGCGCCGTGCCGCTCGCGGGCTTCGGCGCGGTGATCGTCTTGATCAGGCTGTACTGGAGTACCGGGAAACCCGCGTGGGCGTCGACGTACACGTCCTGCAGGACCGGCCGGCCGGTGGCCGGGTCGGTGCCGCGCACGGTGACCCGGTAGGTGAGGATGCCCGCGCCCTTGGGGACGACGACCAGGCCGCCCGCCCGTCCGGTGAGCGCGGCGGCCGCCCTGGTCTTCGCGCCCCGGGACGGCTGGACGTCCTTCTTGCCGAGGGTGGCGCCGCCGAGGCGGGCGGCCACCGAGGAGACGGCCCGGTGCACGGCGACGTCCTCGGCGACCGTCGCCGTGGTGGCGGTGGTCAGGCCCGTGAAGTACTTGCCGGAGGTGCCGGTGACGACGCGCTTGCCGTCCTTCTTCTCCATCCGCACCACGTACTGGCCGCCGAGCACCTCGACGCCGTGGTGCTTCTGCTGCAGCCGTACCGTCTCGTCCCCGCCCTGCCTGAGGGTCTGGACGGGGGCCAGGTCGCGGCCGGGGTCGGCTATCCGGTAGCGGCTCTCCTTGGCGGCGAGGTGGGTTCGGGCCGCGTCGGCGGGCGCCGCCTCGGCGTCGGCGCTCTCGTGGAGGCCGTCCACGAGGGCGGGTGTCTCGGTGCCGGTGCCGGGCACGACGTCGGCGGCCGGCGCCTGCACCGGGGGCGCGGCGTGGGCCGCCGGTACCGCGGTGGCGAGGAGGGCGGCGGCTCCGAGGAGCGCGGCCATCCCCGCCCCCGCGCCGGTCCTGCTCCCCCGCGTGCTGTCTGCTCCGGCTCTGCCTGCTCTGGGCTTGTGCAAGGTCGTTCCTCCACGGGCCGTTGCGAGGTGCCTCCCGCGGACGGCGTCGGCCGCGCGGGAGGCCGGTGGCGCCGGTGGGCGCCGACTGGTCATGACCATGCAAGCCCGTGGTGAGTGAACTCCTCAATGGGGCCTCTGTGTTGACATGAGGACTTTGGCGCGAATGCGACCCGAGGGAACGCACGGGGAGGCAAGGGAGCACGGCGGGCGCGGCCGATGGGCCGCCAACCGCCCACGGCTGAAAGTTACTTGCAGCCGCTGACGGTCGGCGCAGCTCGCACCGGCCCGGGCGGTCCTGTCAGAGGCCTGGGCCAATGACAGTTCCAGAACCTCTTTCGCGTCACGGTCTACGTGCGTAGCTTCTCTCGTATGACATGTCCACAACGACATGTCGCATCCCCGGCACGCTCCCCCCACCTACGCCTTTCGGAGGCACGCAATGCCCGTGCACAGACCCGGAACGGCCCGTCGCGGTCCCCTCGCCGCGGCCGGAACCCTCCTCTTCGCCCTCACCCTCCTGCTGACCGCCCCCGGCACCTCAGGCGCGGCCCAGACCCCCGCCCGTGGCTCCGCCACCATGGGCATGGGAGTGGCCGCCCACGACGGCACCGGCGGCGCGCCGCACGACACGAGAGCCGTCCAGACCGAGGGCGTCGACACCAGCAGCCACAACGGCAACGTCGCCTGGTCCACCCTGTGGAACAGCGGGGTGAAGTGGGCCTACGTCAAGGCCACCGAGGGCACGTACTACACCAACCCGTACTTCGCGCAGCAGTACAACGGCTCGTACAACGTCGGCATGATCCGCGGCGCGTACCACTTCGCGACGCCGGACACCACGAGCGGCGCCACCCAGGCCAACTACTTCGTGGACCACGGCGGCGGCTGGTCGCGCGACGGCCGTACGCTGCCGGGCGCGCTCGACATCGAGTGGAACCCGTACGGCGCCGCCTGTTACGGGCTCTCCCAGGCCGGGATGGTCAACTGGATCCGCGACTTCGTGAACCAGTACCGGGCCCGCACCGGCCGTGACGCGGTCATCTACACCGCCACCAGCTGGTGGACCCAGTGCACCGGCAACTCCGCCGCCTTCGGCTCCACCAACCCGCTGTGGATCGCCCGCTACAACACCGACCCGGGCACGCTCCCGGCCGGCTGGGGCTACTACACGATGTGGCAGTACACCTCGTCCGGCCCGACGGTCGGCGACCACTCGAAGTTCAACGGGGCCTACGACCGGCTCCAGGCTCTGGCCAACGGCTAGGGCGCGAGCTCGTACGTGAGTCTGTACGTGTGGCCCCCGGCGTGCCGACGCGCGCCGGGGGTCTCACCTCGCCGGGGCCCGTCATACGACAGGATGGTCGTCATGCGCGTGCTGCGAACGGTGGGGCGGGTCTGTGCCGCAGGGGTACTGGCCCTGGTCACGGGGTGCGGCTGGTCCGCCGCTTCGGCGCCCCAGCAGGACCGGCCCGACGAGGTGCCGCCCGCGCCCGCCCCGCAGACGTCCGCCGCCACCAGCGCCGGACTGCCGTCCGTGGGCGTCCTGGTCGACGGCGACAAGCACTGGTGCACGGCGAGCGTCGTCGCCAGCCCCAGGGGCAACGTCGTCGCCACCGCCGCGCACTGCGCGGACGCCGGGTCGGCGGGCTCGATGGCGTTCGCGCCGGGCTTCTCCGGCGCGGTCAAGGGCTCGTACCCGTACGGCACCTGGAAAGTGAAGGCCGTACAGACCGACGAGCGGTGGTCCGGGGACGGCGACGACTCCTTCGACTACGCCTTCCTCACCCTGGAGCCGGACGCCAGGGGCCGCAGTGCGCAGAGCGTGGTGGGGGCCGCCCAGCCCGACTGGAGCTCGGGGCCGAGGCGCCGGGTCACCGTCTTCGGCTATCCGGACGAGGACCACAACCCGGGGAACCGGCCCATCGCCTGCACCACCGACACCCGCCCGGACACCGATCTGCCGAGCGACGTACGGATCGACTGCGCCGGGTTCTGGACCGGCACCAGCGGCAGCCCGTGGCTGGCGGACTACCGGGGGCCGGACCACCTCGGCAAGCTCATCGGCGTACTGAGCGGCGGCGACACGGATGTGGCGTCCACGGCGGTGCTCTTCGACGCGCGGGCACGTCGGCTGTACGAGAAGGCCGCGCGGGCGTAGTTCCCGCGCGGCCTTCTCGTACGGTCCGGGTGTTACACCGCCACCGCCACCGGCACCTCCGCCGGGGCCAGCGCGATCTCCAGGACCTGGCGGACGTCGCTGACCGGGTGGACCTCCAGCTTCTCCAGCACCTCGGCGGGGACGTCGTCCAGATCCGGCTCGTTGCGCTTGGGGATCACCACCGTGGTGATGCCCGCCCGGTGCGCGGCGAGCAGCTTCTGCTTCAGCCCGCCGATCGGCAGCACCCGGCCGGTCAGCGACACCTCACCGGTCATCGCCACGTCGGTGCGCACCAGCCGCCCGCTGAGCAGCGAGGACAGGGCGGTCACCAGCGTGATGCCCGCGCTCGGGCCGTCCTTGGGGACCGCGCCCGCCGGGAAGTGGACGTGCACGCCCCGGTCCTTGAGGTCGGCCACGGGCAGCTCCAGCTCGGCGCCGTGCGAGCGCAGGAAGCTCAGCGCGATCTGCGCCGACTCCTTCATGACGTCGCCCAGCTGGCCGGTGAGGGTCAGGCCCGCCGCGCCCGTCTCCGGGTCGGCCAGGGACGCCTCGACGAACAGCACGTCGCCGCCGGCCCCGGTGACGGCGAGGCCGGTGGCCACCCCGGGCACCGAGGTGCGCCGCTCCGCCGGGTCCTGGGCGGACTCGGGGACGTGGTGCGGGCGCCCGATGAGCGCGCGCAGGTCGTCGGGCGTGACCGTGAGGGGCAGTTCGCGCTCGCCGGTCTCGTGCTGGGCCGCGACCTTGCGCAGCAGCCGGGCGAGCGAGCGCTCCAGGTTCCGCACGCCCGCCTCGCGGGTGTACTCCCCGGCGAGCCTGCGCAGCGCGCTCTCCTCCAGGACCACCTCGCCGGAGTCGAGTCCGGCCCGCTCCAACTGGCGCGGCAGCAGGTGGTCGCGGGCGATGACGACCTTCTCGTCCTCGGTGTAGCCGTCCAGGCGGACGAGCTCCATGCGGTCGAGCAGCGCCTCCGGGATGGCCTCCAGGACGTTGGCCGTGGCCAGGAAGACGACGTCGCTCAGATCGAGCTCGACCTCCAGGTAGTGGTCGCGGAACGTGTGGTTCTGCGCCGGGTCGAGGACTTCGAGCAGGGCCGCGGCGGGGTCGCCGCGGAAGTCGGAGCCGATCTTGTCGATCTCGTCGAGCAGCACCACCGGGTTCATCGACCCGGCCTCCTTGACCGCCCGCACGATCCGGCCGGGCAGCGCGCCCACGTACGTACGCCGGTGGCCGCGGATCTCGGCCTCGTCGCGGACGCCGCCGAGGGCGACGCGGACGAACTTGCGGCCCATGGCGTGCGCCACGCTCTCCGCGACGCTCGTCTTTCCCACGCCGGGCGGGCCCACGAGCGCGAGCACCGCGCCTCCGCGCCGCCCGCCGACCACGCCCAGGCCCCGGTCGGCGCGCCGCTTGCGCACCGCCAGGTACTCGGTGATGCGCTCCTTCACGTCCTCCAGGCCCGCGTGCTCGGCGTCCAGGACCGCGCGGGCGCCCGTGATGTCGTAGACGTCCTCCGTCCGCTCTTGCCACGGCAGTTCCAGGACGGTGTCCAGCCAGGTGCGGATCCAGGAGCCCTCGGGGGACTGGTCGCTGGAGCGCTCCAGCTTCTCGACCTCCTTGAGGGCGGCCTCGCGGACCTTCTCGGGCAGGTCGGCGGCCTCCACGCGGGCCCGGTAGTCGTCGGACTCGTCGCCCTCCGACTCGCCGTTGAGCTCGCGCAGCTCCTTGCGTACGGCGTCGAGCTGGCGGCGCAGCAGGAACTCGCGCTGCTGCTTGTCCACGCCCTCCTGCACGTCCTTGGCGATGGACTCGGCCACGTCCTGCTCGGCGAGGTGCTCGCGCAGGTGCTCGGTGGCGAGCTTGAGCCGGGCGACCGGGTCGGCGGTCTCCAGCAGCTCGACCTTCTGGGCGGTGGTGAGGAACGGCGAGTACCCCGAGTTGTCGGCGAGGGCCGAGACGCCCTCGATCTGCTGGACGCGGTCCACGACCTGCCAGGCGCCGCGCTTCTTCAGCCACTCGGTGGCGAGCGCCTTGTACTCCTTGACCAGTTCGGTGACCTGGCCGGGCAGGGGGTCCGGGACGGTCTCCTCGACCGTGGCGCCCTCCACCCACAGCGCTCCGCCCGGGCCGGTGGTCCCGGCGCCGATGCGCACGCGGGTCACGCCCCGGATGAGCGCGCCCGGGTCGCCGTCGGAGAGCCGGCCGACCTGCTCGACGGTGCCGAGCACGCCGGTGGCGGCGTAGGCCCCGTCGATGCGCGGGACCAGCAGCACCCTGGGCTTGCCCGCCGAGGGCCCGTCGGCCCGGACGGCCGCCTGGGCGGCTTCCACGGCGGCGCGCACCTCGGTGTCGGACAGGTCCAGCGGCACGACCATCCCGGGCAGCACGACCTCGTCGTCGAGCGGCAGCACAGGCAGGGTGAGCGGTGCGGACGAGTGAGCCATGATCTCCCCTTCGGCAGTCAAGTTGAGCTATGCCGACTCAATGCATGTGAGCCAAGGAATGTTCCCCGACAGGTGTTCGCTCTGAGCGATCATCTCTTGTAAGAGTCATATTGGAGTAGAGACTATTACGCCCAACGCACTTACGGGAGGGGCAGCCATGGAATCCGTGCCGGAGCTCGTCGAGACCTGGATCAAGGGGTGGGTCGTGTCGCGCGGCGCGGCGGCGCCCGTGGCCGAGCCCTGGGGCTGGACCATCGACGTCGGCCAGGCCAACCACGTCTCCCGGCACGTGCTGCCGGAGCCCGACGAGGCCTCGGTGCGCAAGCTGGTCGAGGCGACGACCGCGCCCGGCACCTGGCTGAAGCTCTTCGCGCAGGACGACACGGTCCGGCCGTGGCTCGGCCCCGGGTGGCGGCTGGACCAGCCCGGATTCCTGATGACGGCGCCCCTGGCCCCGGCCCCCGCCGAGGTCCCGGCCGGTTACACCCTCACCCGCTGGACCACCGGCGGCGTCCTGCGCGTGCTGGTCCGCACCGAGGCGGGCCACTTCGCCGCGCGCGGCCAGATCGCCCCCACCGGCGCGACCGCCGTGGCCGACCAGATCGAGACCTCGCCCGAGCACCGGCGCCGGGGCCTGGGCAGTCTGGTCATGCGCACACTCCAGAGCGGCGCGTACGCGACCGGGGCCACCACCGGCGTCCTGGTCGGCACCCCGGAGGGGCAGGCGCTGTACGGCTCGCTCGGCTGGACGACGCGCTCGGCCATGGCCAGCCTGTACTTCGCTCCCACTGATCCGGCATCCTCGGCTCCATGAGCCTCACGGGCAGGACCAGGACGACGGCAGGAGCGCTGCTGCTCGTCACTTTGCTCGCGGCGACGGCGTGCGACTCATCGAGCTCCACGGCCGACGGCGCTTCCAAGTCACCCACCCCGGCGCCGAGCACGACGCTGAGCGGGCAGACCCCGCCGCCCACCACCCCGGCCGGCACGCCGCCCGGCTCACCGCAGAGCGCCACGCCGACGCCGCCCGCCCAGCACGGGCAGCTGCTCAGGCTGGTGGTGAGCGGCGGGTTCGCGGGGCTGCACAACGAGCTGGTCGTGAAGGCCGACGGCTCGTACACCTCGACGCGCCGGGACGGGAAGACCACCACCGGCAAGCTGGCGCCCGACGCCCTCGCCAAGCTCCGCTCGGCCCTGGAGGACGCCGACTTCGCGCATCTGCCGCCGCGCCCGACCGGACGCCCGGTGGCCGACGCGCTGATGTACCAGTACACATACGAGGGACACGTCGTCCTGACCGACGACGTCCACCAGGGCCCGGCGCTACGGGACGTACGAGCCAACCTGCCCGTCGGCTACCGCTGACGGCCCGTCACCGGGCCGGGCGGTCGCACGCCCGGCCACCCGGCGCAGCACCGGCCAGCAGAGGACACCGACGAGCAGGGCGGTCGGATGGCCCCAGCTGGCCAGCGGATCCACCATGTCCAGCAGGTCCTGGGCGAGGAGCACCGCCATCACGCCGAGCAACGGCCACCTCAGCAGCGGGCGCAGCAGCCCCGCGAGCGCGCCGACGCTCGCCATCAGACCGAAGCTGATGCCGTAGTCGAGGCGGTGCAGCGAGGAGTCCGGCAGCTGCCCCGCCATGACCGAGACGCCCACCGGCACCTCGGTGACCAGCGTCGCCACCACATGGCCGAGCAGGAACACCCCGGCCGTGCGCAGCCCGCCGACGCGGCGCTCCAGGGCGGTGAGGATGAAGACGAAGCCGACGGCCCACGGCGAGGAGATGCCGCCCGCGATCCACAGCGCGCTGGCGAGCAGCACGAGCACCGGGGTGCGCGTGAGGTGCTGCACATCGGTGCTGGAGCCTTCGAGCAGCGTGCGGACCGTGTCCGGGTCGCCGAACTCCGCATAGAGCGAGGTGGCGAAGAGCAGCAGCGTGTACGCGAAGGTGAAGGGCGTGCCCGTGGGGGTCGGCAGCAGGTCGACGGCGCGGCGCAGGGAGCCGCGCACCAGCACCCCGGCGGGCACCTCGGGCCCCCGGCCCCCGGCACCGGCCGTCACAGCGGTCTTCGCGATGTCCCCGCCCTCCGGCGTCCCGTCCACCGTTTCCCGAGCCGTCTCCCGAGCCGTCGGCCGCTGGCGCGGGATGCCGTCGAGCAGGCCCGCGTGGTCGCGCGTTCTTCCAGGGTGCACCGGTGAGGCCCCTTCCACCGGGCGCCGCACGCTCGCACCCGGAACCACAAGCCGCGCCGGTGATCCTCCGGCCTTGCTGCTTACGCTTCTACAACGCTCACCCTCTGCGAACGCTCCCCACCGCGTCTATGACTTGTGCCACATTGGACAACCTTTGACGCAGGCCGCGCGTCGGCCTCCGAGCCGTTCGCTCCGCTTTCGAGGAGGTCTTCTGATGCCCATCGCCGACCCGATCGCCGCGCCGGTCGTCCTGGACCGGCGCGAGGGGCCGTACGGGGAGGTGGTGCTCCGGCGGCGCGGCCCGCACTTCGAGATCATCGCCAACGGCATGTTCCTGATGGACACCTCCGACGGGCGCTCGGAGAGGCTGCTCGTGGACGCCGCGCACGAGGCGCTGCCGGACGGCCGCGAGCGGCCGTCGGTGCTGATCGGCGGGCTGGGCGTCGGCTTCTCCCTGTCGCACGCCGCCGCGGACCCCCGGTGGGGCCGGATCGCCGTGGTGGAACGCGAGTTGGCCGTCATCGACTGGCACCGCTCGGGCCCCCTGGCACCGCTCTCGGAGGCCGCCCTGGCCGACCCCCGCACCGAGGTCCTGCACACCGATCTGGTCGCATACGTGACGAGTGCCCCGGACACCTTCGACGCGCTCTGCCTGGACATCGACAACGGGCCCGACTGGACCGTCACCCAGAGCAACGACAGCCTCTACTCCCCCACCGGTCTCGCCGCCTGCCGGGACCGGCTCACCCCCGGCGGAGTCCTGGCGGTGTGGTCCGCGCAGCCCTCCGCCGCCTTCGAGCAGGCTCTCCGGAATGCCGGTTTCTGCGGGGTTAGGACCGAAGAGATCACAGTTGCCCGGGGCGTCCCTGACGTGGTCCATCTCGCCGTTCGCCCTGCGTAGCCTGGACGCGGCCGGTGCCTCTAGTCTCTGACCGACACAGGGGATCTCCCCACGGATCCCCGGAAGCAATATCAGGGCGGGGCGATGGAGCAGGCACACACCACCCACAACGGCGTAGCGGCCACCCCCGGCGCCCAGCGCCGGGTGCTGGTCGTCGAGGACGACACGACGATCGTCGACGCCATCGCGGCACGGCTGAGGGCCGAGGGCTTCCAGGTCCAGACCGCCCTCGACGGCCCGGCGGCCGTCGACACGGCCGAGGCGTGGCAGCCGGACCTGATGGTCCTGGACATCATGCTGCCGGGCTTCGACGGCCTGGAGGTCTGCCGCCGGGTGCAGGCCCGCCGGCCGGTCCCGGTGCTGATGCTGACGGCCCGCGACGACGAGACGGACATGCTGGTCGGGCTCGGCGTCGGCGCGGACGACTACATGACCAAGCCGTTCTCGATGCGGGAGCTGGCGGCCCGGGTGCACGTGCTGCTGCGCCGGGTCGAGCGGGCCACCCTGGCGGCCGCGACCCCGCGCACCGGCATCCTGCGCCTGGGCGAGCTGGAGATCGACCACGCACAGCGCCGGGTCCGGGTGCGCGGCGAGGACGTCCACCTCACCCCGACCGAGTTCGACCTGCTCAGCTGCCTGGCCAACACGCCGCGCGCGGTGCTCTCGCGCGAGCAGCTGCTCGCCGAGGTCTGGGACTGGGCGGACGCCTCGGGCACCCGGACCGTGGACAGCCACATCAAGGCGCTGCGCCGGAAGATCGGGGCCGAGCGCATCCGCACGGTCCACGGCGTGGGCTACGCGCTGGAGACCCCGGCGCCATGAGCCGGGCGGCGGCCGGGGCGGTGAACGGGCGGGCCCGGCGCGGCGGGCCGCACGCCCGGGCCCGCGACCGGGTGCGCGACCGGCTCAGGGGCGGCCTGCGGGAGGTCTCGATCTCCATCAAGACCAAGCTGGGCAGCCTGGTCGTGGTCTCGGTCTTCATCACCACCGGGCTGCTGATGGTCGCCGTGCAGACCCGCACGGAGCTGCGGTTCATCACCGTCTTCTCGGTGATAGCCACCCTGCTGATCACCCAGTTCGTGGCGCACGGCCTGACCGCGCCGCTGGACGAGATGAACACGGTCGCCCGGGCCATCTCGCACGGCGACTACACCCGCCGGGTGCGCGGCGCCGACCGCCGCGACGAGCTCGGCGACCTCGCCTCCACGATCAACCGCATGGCGGACGACCTGGAGGCGGTGGACCGCCACCGCAAGGAACTGGTGGCGAATGTCTCGCACGAGCTGCGCACGCCCATCGCGGCCCTGCGGGCGGTCCTGGAGAACGTGGTGGACGGCGTCTCGGCCGCCGACCCCGAGACGATGCGCACGGCGCTGAAGCAGACCGAGCGGCTCGGCCGCCTGGTGGAGACGCTGCTGGACCTCTCCCGCCTGGACAACGGCGTCGTACCGCTGCGGGCGCACCGCTTCGAGGTCTGGCCGTATCTGTCCGGCGTGCTCAAGGAGGCCAACCTGGCGGCCTCCCGGCGCGGGCTCTCCTCCGGCTCCGGCAACCACACCCGTACCGACGTCCATCTGCACCTGGACGTCTCGCCGCCGGAGCTGACCGCGCACGCGGACCGGGAGCGGCTGCACCAGGTGGTCGCCAACCTCATCGACAACGCGGTCAAGCACTCGCCGCCGCACGGCCGCGTCACCGTACGGGCCCGGCGCGGCCCGCAGCCCGAGTCGCTGGACCTGGAGGTCCTGGACGAGGGCCCGGGCATCCCGAAGTCGGAGTGGCACCGGGTCTTCGAGCGGTTCAACCGGGGCGACGCCTCGGCGCCGCACGGGCCCGGCAGCGACGGCGGCACGGGTCTTGGGCTGGCGATCGCCCGGTGGGCGGTGGATCTGCACGGCGGTCAGATCGGCGTGGCCGAATCGTCGCGCGGATGCCGCATCCAGGTCACCCTTCCGGGCGCACCCCGAGCAACCAATTGACGTAGGGTTCGAACCGGAAGCACACGTTCTGCGTGTAGGTAGTGAGGGTCGCGCTCCGGAGGGGGCCGTGGCCGCTGCGAGGCGTACCCACTCGTCGGCGGAACCTGATCTGTTTCCCGCCAAAACCTGCCCCGAAACACGCTTTCCGGTGTGACTTACGCGACTGTGGCACGCCCGGCCTGCACCTCCACGCCGGGGAGGCGTAGCCTTTATTTCCGCTGTCCATCACCTTGTGAAGCGGAAGAGGGCGGTTGCCGCCGTGTCGTCTCAGTCCCCCAGTAATTCGAGCGTCTCGACCGACCAAGACGGGCAGGGCAAGAACCCTGCAGCCGGCTTCGGTGCCAATGAGTGGCTCGTCGACGAGATCTACCAGCAGTACCTCCAGGACCCCAATTCGGTCGACCGTGCCTGGTGGGACTTCTTCGCCGACTACAAGCCGGGTTCGACCGGTGCGGCGGACAAGCCTGTCGCGGGTGCTCCCGCCGCAGCCGCGGGGGCTGCGGTAGCCGCCCCGGCCGCCACCCCGGCGCCCGCCGCGCAGGCCCCGGCTCCGGCCGTGCCCGCGCCGGCCCCCGCCGCCCCGGCGCAGCCCCAGGCACAGGCCCCGGCTCCCGCGAAGGCCGCTCCGGCGCCCGCCGCGAAGCCCGCCGCGGCCAAGGCCCCCGGTGCAAGCACCGGCTCCACTGGAGCGGCTAACGCCGCGCAGCCTGCTGCCGAGGCCCCGGCCGGTCCGGAGTACGTCACGCTGCGCGGTCCCGCCGCCGCCGTGGCGAAGAACATGCACGCCTCCATCGACGTCCCGACGGCCACGTCCGTCCGCGCGGTCCCGGTGAAGCTGCTGTTCGACAACCGGATCGTGATCAACAACCACCTGAAGCGGGCCCGGGGCGGGAAGATCTCCTTCACCCACCTCATCGGGTACGCGATGGTGCAGGCCATCAAGGCCATGCCGTCGATGAACCACTCCTTCACGGAGAAGGACGGCAAGCCCACCCTGGTCAAGCCGGAGCACATCAACTTCGGCCTCGCCATCGACCTGGTGAAGCCCAACGGCGACCGCCAGCTGGTCGTCGCGGGCATCAAGAAGGCCGAGACGCTCAACTTCTTCGAGTTCTGGCAGGCGTACGAGGACATCGTCAAGCGGGCCCGTCAGGGCAAGCTGACGATGGACGACTTCTCGGGCGTGACGGTCTCCCTGACCAACCCGGGCGGCCTCGGCACCGTCCACTCCGTGCCGCGTCTGATGCCCGGACAGTCGGTCATCATGGGCGTCGGCTCGATGGACTACCCGGCCGAGTTCCAGGGCACCTCCCAGGACACCCTGAACAAGCTGGGCATCTCGAAGGTGATGACTCTCACCTCGACCTACGACCACCGGGTCATCCAGGGCGCCGCCTCCGGCGAGTTCCTGCGGATCGTCGCCAACCTGCTGCTCGGCGACGACAGCTTCTACGACGGCATCTTCGAGTCGCTGCGCATCCCCTACGAGCCGGTCCGCTGGCTCAAGGACATCGACGCCTCGCACGACGACGACGTCACCAAGGCCGCGCGCGTCTTCGAGCTGATCCACTCCTACCGGGTCCGCGGCCACGTCATGGCCGACACCGACCCGCTGGAGTACCGCCAGCGCAAGCACCCCGACCTGGACATCACCGAGCACGGCCTCACCCTGTGGGACCTGGAGCGCGAGTTCGCGGTCGGCGGCTTCGCCGGCAAGTCCCTGATGAAGCTGCGCGACGTCCTCGGCGTCCTGCGCGACTCGTACTGCCGCACCACCGGCATCGAGTTCATGCACATCCAGGACCCGAAGCAGCGCAAGTGGATCCAGGACCGCGTGGAGCGCCCGCACTCGAAGCCGGAGCGCGAGGAGCAGCTGCGGATCCTGCGCCGTCTGAACGCGGCGGAGGCCTTCGAGACCTTCCTGCAGACGAAGTACGTCGGCCAGAAGCGCTTCAGCCTGGAGGGCGGCGAGTCCGTCATCCCGCTGCTCGACGCGGTCATCGACAGCGCCGCCGAGTCGCGCCTGGACGAGGTCGTCATCGGCATGGCCCACCGCGGCCGGCTGAACGTGCTCGCCAACATCGTCGGCAAGTCGTACGCGCAGATCTTCCGCGAGTTCGAGGGCAACCTCGACCCGAAGTCGATGCACGGCTCCGGCGACGTCAAGTACCACCTGGGCGCCGAGGGCACCTTCACCGGTCTGGACGGCGAGCAGATCAAGGTCTCGCTGGTCGCCAACCCCTCGCACCTGGAGGCGGTCGACCCGGTCCTGGAGGGCGTCGTCCGCGCCAAGCAGGACGTCATCAACAAGGGCGGCACGGACTTCACGGTCCTGCCCGTCGCCCTGCACGGCGACGCGGCCTTCGCGGGCCAGGGCGTGGTGGCCGAGACGCTCAACATGTCGCAGCTGCGCGGCTACCGCACCGGCGGCACGGTCCACATCGTCATCAACAACCAGGTCGGCTTCACGGCCGCCCCGGAGTCGTCGCGCTCCTCGATGTACGCGACCGACGTGGCCCGCATGATCGAGGCGCCGATCATCCACGTGAACGGCGACGACCCGGAGGCCGTGGTCCGCGTGGCCCGCCTGGCCTTCGAGTTCCGCCAGACGTTCAACAAGGACGTCGTGATCGACCTCATCTGCTACCGCCGCCGCGGTCACAACGAGGGCGACAACCCGCAGTTCACCAACCCGCAGATGTACAACCTGATCGACAAGAAGCGCTCGGTGCGCAAGCTGTACACCGAGTCGCTGATCGGTCGCGGCGACATCACCCTGGAAGAGGCGGAGCAGGCGCTCCAGGACTTCCAGGGCCAGCTGGAGAAGGTCTTCGCGGAGGTCCGCGAGGCCACCTCGCAGGCGGGCGAGATCCAATCCCCGGAGCCGCAGGCCGAGTTCCCGGCGGCGGTGACCACCGCGGTCTCCCAGGAGGTCGTGAAGCGGATCGCCGAGTCGCAGGTGAACATCCCCGAGCGGGTCAAGGTCCACCCGCGACTGATGCCGCAGCTGCAGCGCCGCGCCGCCTCGGTCGAGGACGGCACGATCGACTGGGGCATGGGCGAGACCCTGGCCATCGGCTCGCTGCTGATGGAGGGCACCCCGGTGCGCCTCTCCGGCCAGGACACCCGCCGCGGCACCTTCGGCCAGCGCCACGCGGTCCTGGTCGACCAGGAGACGGGCGAGGACTACACCCCGCTGATGTACCTCACCGAGGAGCAGGCGCGGTACAACGTCTACGACTCGCTGCTCTCCGAGTACGCGGCGATGGGCTTCGAGTACGGCTACTCGCTGGCCCGTCCCGAGTCCCTGGTGATGTGGGAGGCGCAGTTCGGCGACTTCGTCAACGGCGCCCAGACGGTGGTGGACGAGTTCATCTCGTCGGCCGAGCAGAAGTGGTCGCAGACGTCCGGCGTCACCCTGCTCCTGCCGCACGGCTACGAGGGCCAGGGCCCGGACCACTCGTCCGCGCGCCCCGAGCGCTTCCTCCAGATGTGCGCGCAGAACAACATGACGGTCGCCATGCCGACGCTCCCGTCGAACTACTTCCACCTCCTGCGCTGGCAGGTCCACAACCCGCACCACAAGCCGCTCATCGTCTTCACCCCGAAGTCGATGCTGCGTCTGAAGGCGGCGGCGTCGAAGGCGGAGGAGTTCACCACCGGCGGCTTCCGCCCGGTGATCGGTGACGAGTTCGTCGACGCGAACGCGGTCCGCAAGGTCGTCTTCTGCGCCGGCAAGGTCTACTACGACCTGAAGGCGGAGCGCGACAAGCGCGGCGCGACGGACACGGCGCTGATCCGTCTGGAGCGCCTGTACCCCCTCCCGGGTGCCGAGCTCCAGGCCGAGATCGCCAAGTACCCGAACGCCGAGAAGTACCTGTGGGCCCAGGAGGAGCCGGCGAACCAGGGTGCCTGGCCGTTCATCGCGCTCAACCTGATCGACCACCTGGACCTGGCGGTCGGCGCGGACGTCCCGCACGGCGAGCGCCTGCGCCGCATCTCGCGCCCGCACTCCTCGTCCCCGGCGGTGGGTTCGAAGAAGCGGCACGAGCAGGAGCAGGAGCAGCTGGTGTCGGAGGTCTTCGACGCGTAGTCGCTGGCCGCTGTGGCTGGAGTGATACGGCTGGAGGGCCCGGTATCCCGTTCTCGGACGGAATACCGGGCCCTCCGGCGTACGCCCTAGCCGTCCTCGCCCTGACCTGGCCCTAGTCCTACTCGCCCTCGCCTTGGCCCTCGTCGTCATCCTCGTCCTGGCCCTCGTCCTTGGGCGGCACCCGTATGAGGACGATCCCGCTGGACAGATCTATGGGCCCCCGCCCGGGATCGGCGTCCCCCGCCTCGTCGAGCGTGATCTCCAGCCGCTGCCGCTCTTCCTCCTCGTGCCGCTTCCCAGGCATGAAGAGCTCGTTCATGGCCGAACCGAACACGAGCGGTCACCTCCGGTGTGTGGACCCGTATCCACATAACGCCGTGAGGCGGCTGTCAGATCCCGATCATGGACGGCAGATGTGCGCGACGAAGACGGCCCAGGCTGCGCGGGGGACCATGAGGGCCGATACGCCGATCGCGGCCGCGCACGCGCACCCTCCACCTGACGGCCACCGACGACGCCCTCGCCCCCTCCCGGACCTGCGCACGGCATCCGGCTCGGAGGAATTCGGAGGAATATGGCAGAGGCCTCACTCTGGTCGCAGCACTGGCGACGGCGTGCGGCACGGCGGGACCGCCCGCCGGGACGCGAGGCAAGTCGGTCTGGGCGACCCTGACCACCGACGGTCAGGCCACCTACATCGTCGGCACGACGAGCCCGGCAGCCAACTCGGGGTGCTGGCGCCGAAGTTCATCGACGAGCTGCCGGAGCGGGGATTCGGCACTCACGTTGGCGACGGCAGTCCGAAGCGGCAGCGTGACACTCTCCCCCGACCGCAACCCCAGCCGCACTCCCCGCATCTCAACCTGCTCCGCACCCCGAACACGCGGACGTTCGCCTGCTCCTTGACGACGGAAGCCGAGGCGACGTCCTCCACCCGGACGGATCCGGAGGGCGAGAGGCCGCGCTTCACCCACCCCTCGGCGTCTTCCAGGCTATGGCCCCGGCATCAACCTGGACCCAGATCTGAGAGGGCAGCGACAAAAACCGCGCGACGACAAAGCAGCGCCAGGAGCCCGAGGAACGCCTGCGCCACCTTCGAACAGCGCCTCGTACGGGCTCACTCACCTGGGCATTCGCGAGGCAGCCAGACGGCCTCGCACGGAGTGCCACTTCTACGTCACGTATGCCGACGACGTGCGCATCACCGCGGGCCGGGGCAGGCAGTTCGGCGCCCGTAGCACCAGCCCAGCGGCAGACGGCTCGTGAGTACTTGGACCATCCGAAAACCCTCGCCCGCATCAGCTGAGTAGCCGCTGATGCTCAGCTGAAAATTGGGGACATGACGTCGAGTGGCTCTAGTTAATCGCCTTCCTTTCTCAGTGGGCACGGGAACTTTTGCCCCCCTCTGACACCATCTCTTGCGTCATACACCTCTGCCCCGTTCTCGTCAAAAGTAGGTTTCACGGTGACCTTTTCGAGAACCTCGCGCTTTAGCGTGCGCGGCCAGCACGTGCGCGCGTTTACCTGCGCGTTATCGATCTTGACCGAGACAATTGCGTAGCTGAAGTCTGCGTCCTGCAAGAGCGCCCCTTCAAGGTTTGCGCCATTGAAGCTCGCTTCCTTGAGGTTAGCCCCTATGAGATCCGCATCCTGGAGATTGGCATTGTCGAAGACCGCCCCTTGCAGGTCAGCATCTCTAAATTTGGATCCTTGCAGGTCAGCGTCGGTGAAGTCTGCGTCATACAGTTTCTTCCCGCTGAAATTAATCCCTTTAATGTCGCGCCCGCCCGGGTCAAACCCTGGGATGCTTTCAGTAACTTCCACACTCGCTCTCCATGTTGCATATTTTTGCGAATCTTCAAATGATTTCTGGAGAAAGAGAACAGCCAAACCGACAGCAAGCCCGGTGATCAGACCTCCACCCACTGCGGCGAGCACTTCGATTCTGGGCTCTTTCTCTCGTTCTTTGACGGCCATCCTCCACGCGAGCGCCGCAAACATGATTCCGAGGACGATCAGTATGCCGACAAGAGTCCACTGCCATGGGCCTGCAACAGGCATGGGGACCTCCCCGACGCATGGAGCAAATCACTCTCTCTTCCTTCGTACGCTTGACGACCAGCGATCGCAAATGGAGATTTAGTTTAATCTGCACGGAATTTTCCAATGCCCCCTGCCCATCCCGAGGCTCAGCACGATTCTCGCCACAAGAACTACCTCGCGCCTCAGAACCGGAACCGTCTTCTGGAGCCGGGCACCGGCACCGGCGCCCTGGGCGAATCCTCCCGGCTCTGGCGTCCCGGGGGCTCCGACACCTTCCCCGAACTGGCCTCGGGCGACTTCAACGGGGACAGCAAGACAGACCTCACCGCCGTCTCGGGTGCGGGCAAACCGCTACTGGTGGGCAAGCGACGGCCATGGCAACCTCGGTTCCGCCCAACACCTCTAGCCCAACGACGGGGGTTTCGCCACCTTCCGGGATCTGAGCTAGAGCCCGACAGGGTGCTCGGCCCGGACGCCGGGCACCCCGTATCCGCACGCCCCCTGCTTCTCACCCGGCCGCCCCGACGAAGTCCCGGCAGTCGGCCCCACCTTGAAAGGGCCATCCCATGAGGATCCGGCGTCACCACCGTGCCGCTCTTGCCATCGCCGCGCTCGGTACCGCCATCGGCGTCACCCCGGTGCAGACCGCTGCGGCCGACGGCGCCGGCCCGGAGGTGACCTTGCAGCTGCCGGACGCCGTCGACGTCAACGGTGCGGCCGGTGACGTCGAGCTCGCGGTGGCGAACCCGCCGACCGGCGACGCCTATCTCCAGCTCGCCACGTACGACGCGAGCCCGGAGGCGCTGCGGGTGACGGACGACGCGGGGAACGCCCTGCCCTCGTCCTTCGATTCGGCGACCAAGCGCACCACCTTCGACATCGGTTCGGCCGACACCGATCACAACGGCGTGCCCGGCGGACCGTTGCAGACAGGAACCTTCCATGTGCATCTCGCCGCCCGGTTCCCCGTCTCGCCGTTCGTGCGCCTGTCGGCGGTCGTGGCCGACGGCGCGACCGGGGAGGCGATTCCCGGTCAGCGGTCGGGATGGGACGCGGTGGACGTGCGGAGGGCGGCGATCTCCATGTCCTGGAACTCGCCCCGGTACGGGGCGGACCGCAACCCCTCGATCCCGATCGACACCGGTGCCGCTCAACCCACGGTCGTCACGCTCCAGACGGATATGACGGCCTTGCGGACACCACCCGCCGTCACCCGGACACGCTGGATCTTCACCGCCAAGCAGCTCGCCGACGCCGGATACAGCGCCCGGCAGGTCGCCGGTTCAGTCACCGTCCGGCACTCCTGGGACGGCACCCACTACACCGGTGTCGGCTGGACCACCGGCGAGGACGGCTCCCTCTTCGCCGAACTCCCCGCGCGTACCTGGAGCGGCAACGACAAGCCGGTGTCGGAGACCCTGCAGGTCACTGCGGCATGGGGACTGCACGCCGGGTCCCTGAAGGGCACCGTCCAGACCCTGGACGGGAACGGCGTGCCGTACGCCGGCGCGGAGCAGGGGCTGAACCTCCAAGCCGCCTGGGTGCCGTTCTACGCCCGGGGGGCCTTCTACGGCCGCGACGGCAACGGGGTGCTGTGGCAGTACCAGCAGGGCGAGAACATCGACTACCAGAGGTACACGTTCCCGCACCGCGTCGGCGGCGGCTGGCAGGCGTACGACCTCGTCACCAAGCTGTCGACGCTCAAGGCCAACGGCACGGGTGACCTCGTGGCCAGGGACCGGGGCGGCGTGCTCTGGTACTACCGGGGCTCCGGAGACGGCTACACGCCCTTCGCCTCCCGCGCCAAGGTCGGGGGCGGCTGGCAGGTCTACTCCGCTCTGGTGGGCGCCGGTGATCTCACCGGCGACGGCCGCCCTGACCTCCTGGCCCGTGACCGCGACGGCGTGCTGTGGCTCTACCGCGGTACGGGAAGCGCCTCGGCCCCCTTCGCCCCCCGCGCCCGGGTCGGCGGCGGCTGGAACACGTACACGGCGCTGATCGGCGGAGCCGATCTCACCGGGGACGGCCGCCCAGACCTCCTGGCCCGCGACCACGACGGCGTGCTGTGGCTCTACCGCGGTACGGGCGACGCCTCGTCGCCCCTCGCACCGCGTTCGAAGGTCGGCGGCGGCTGGAACACCTACACCGCCATCGTCAGCGCCGGTGACCTGACCGGCAACGGCACGTCCGACCTCATCGCCCGTGACCAAGCGGGCGGGCTCTGGCTCTACCGCGGAACCGGCAACCCGTCCGCTCCCTTCCAGCCGCGCTTCGCGTACGGCACCGGCTGGAACACCTACACCACGATCCTCTGACCCGACGCACGAGCCGCAGAGCAGGAAGACACCACCCCGCCCGGCATCCCGCCAACCCCCGGATGCCGGGCGCCCCAAAGCCCGTATGCCTGCGTCTGCCTATACGTGACAGGGCGTCACTCCGCCATCAGCCCCAGCGCCTTCTTGCTGTCCACGTACATCTGGAGCAGCTGGGGGCGGTGGGAGCGGAAGGCGAGGGGGAAGCTGGCGATGAGTTCGTCGTAGCCCTCGGCCTGGTCCGGGTCCTCCAGGAGGCCGAAGACCAGGTGGCCGCCGGACTTGGGGCTGCCCTCCGTGATGGCCTTGCGCAGGCGGTCGATCTCCGGGCCGGGGACGCCGGGGAAGAGCTCGCGTACGACCGGCTCCTCCGTGTCGAGGTGGCTCGCCAGGATGTCGCGGACCTTGCGGGCCGCCGCCGTGCCGGCGTGCGCCGCCTCCGTCACCGCGGCCGTGCCGGTCTCCTCGCCCGCCGCGTTGGCCGCCGTCAGGAGCTCCATCGCCCGGCTCAGGCCGCCCAGTTCACGGTCCAGCTCCGCGTGCTCCTCGTTGAGGGCGTCGAAGGACGCGACCGACTCGGGGTAGAGCCCGTGCAGGACCGGCCAGAAGAGTTCGTCCTCCGACTCGTGGTGGTGGTGCGTGAAGTCGATGAGCCACCGCGTGGTGTCGATGAGTTCCTTGACGCTGACCTGGTCGCCCTCACCCAGTCGCTCGAATGCGTTCGCCACCAGTTCCGTTCCGCGGCGCAGGATCGCATGGACGCCGAGAAACTCCTGATACATACGGGCGCCCGGGTTCTCAGTCGCGGCCGTCATGGTTGTCTCCCCCAGTTAATGGACCGATCACTGCCGCGAGGGTACGCAGAGGCTCCGCACGCCCCATAGGGGTGTTCGACTGCGATCGCCTCGCAGTTGAACGCGCGCGTTGCCGAGCCGCTTTCTTCCGGAAGGCGGCGGTGTTTCCACGATACCTATTTATTGATTTCTTCCACAGAGCCCGGCTCTGTGTAATTCTTGATCTACGCCTCCGTACCCGCTGCGGACAAGTGGAACGCACTCAAGAAATGCGCGAGTGGCGCTCTAGTGAAACTCTGTTTCATTGGGTGGAATCCAGAATTGGGAAGGACGACATTCTATGACTCGCCCCGTCGTGGCGGTGACCGCCGATCTGACTACGGTGAACTGGAACATTTGGGGAGACGTTTCGGTCGCACTGCTTCCCTGGGAGTACATGGAGAAGGTGCACGAGGCGGGTGGAGCGCCGGTTCTGGTGCCGCCGATTCCCGAGGCCGTGGACGCCGTGATGGAGCGGGCCGACGCGCTGCTGATGAGCGGCGGCGCCGATATCGACCCCGCTCTCTACGGTGCCGAGCGCGAGAAGTTCACTTTTCCCCCGCACCACGCCCGGGACACCGCCGAACTCGCCGCCCTCGCGGTCGCCGAGCGGCGCCGGATTCCGGTGCTCGGCGTCTGCCGCGGCCTCCAGCTGATATCGATCATCCGCGGCGGCACCCTCGACCAGCACCTTCCGGAGCACTCCCCGGTCGTGCCCGGGAAGTACGAGCCGCGCGAGATCCAGGTGAAGCCGGATTCGCTCCTCGGCAACGCCCTCGGGCCGACCGCCACCGTCTACTGCCACCACCACCAGGGCATCGACAAGCTCGGCGCCGGTCTCGTCGCCACCGCCTGGTCGGACGACGGGGTCATCGAGGGCGCCGAGGCCGAGGACCCGTCGGCCCCGTTCCTCGCCGGACTCCAGGCCCACGGCGAGCTGGGCACCGACACCCGCCCCCTCTTCGAGGCGTTCGTCGAGGCCGCGAGGAAGACCCGATAGAGATAGAGGGGTGGGCTGCCCGGGGTCCGGCCCCGGGCAGCCCGCCACACACAACCCCGGGCAGCCCACCCCCCACACAAAAGCGGCCCGGTCACCGCAACGTCCTTGCGGTGACCGGGCCGCCCGCCGTCGAGCCGTCCGCCCGACCTGCCGGCCGTCGGGGGTGTCCGGCCGGCACCAGCAGCTGTACGGGGGTGATCAGCTGTTGGGGTCGGCAACCTGGCCGATCGCCACGTGCAGACGGTTCCACAGGTTCGCGGTGGCGACCGAGAGGACGATCGCCGCGAGCTGCTGCTCGTTGAAGTGCTTGGCCGCGTCGTTCCACACCTCGTCCGAGACCGCGTCCTCGCGGTCCGCGAGGCGGGTCACGGCCTCGGCGAGCGCCAGGGCGGCGCGCTCGGCGTCCGTGAAGTACGGCGTGTTGCGCCAGGCGGCCACGGCGAACAGGCGCTCGTCCGAGGTCTCACCGGCAGCCTTCGCCAGGCGCGGGTGACGGTCCGCGTTGGCACCGTCGCCATTGATCTGGCTCGCACGCAGGTGAAGCAGCTCCAGCAGCTTCACATCGACGCCGGGAACTTCCTTGCTGGCCTTTCCGAGGGCCACCAAGGCGTCAATGGCACCGGGAACGACAAAAGCAGGGTGCTTCGCCCGAGCAGTCATGATTTGCTCTCCTCAAAAGATCTCACGTAAACGCCGAACACTTCGCACAGAAAAACGCGGAAACTGCGACGGCGGACGCCGGCCGGCCCTGCCAGAACATCCACACCGGTCGGCTTCCTCCGTCACACCTATGACGAAACGTGGTCCGTGAATGTGACGGGAGCCGGGTGTGACCCACGCCACATCTGCTACGTGGGGGTGCCTGTGCACTGGGCGCTTACCTAAAGGCGGCGTAAGATCCGGATCCCGGAGCGTCACGGGAGCGGGGTCCAAGCGGAAGCGGGACCCGGGCGGGGCCGGAGCGCACGGCCCGGTAAATCCGGCACATCCGGCCGTTCTTTACCCAGAGTCGAGCGGCTTCAATCCGAGCGGAATTCGCTACTGCTACAGGATTTTGACAACGCGGTCAGGACTTTGACAGGTACGTCAGAGCAGCCACAGACGGGCTTGCCGCGGCGGGTGGGTTCGAGCGCATGATCCAAGCGGGTTGCCGCCGAGGGCCTGCCAGCCGAGCGGACACTTCCGACCCGAATACCCTTACCCCCCGTATTTCCCGACTCTGGGGAGAAACATGGACATCGAAGTGCTGGGTGCACTGTCGGTGCGGAAGAACGGGTTATCCATCGCGCCCACTGCCCCGAAACCGCGGCAGGTGCTGGCCCTCCTCGCGCTGCACTCCGATCAGGTGGTGCCGCTGGCGACGCTGGCAGAAGAACTCTGGGACGACACCCCGCCGCGCAGTGCCCGCACCACCGTGCAGACGTATGTGATGCAGCTCCGCGAGCTCATCGGCGAGGCGCTGGCCCGCCGGGACGGCGAGTGCCGCACCGCCAAGGAGGTCCTCGTCACCCTGCCCGGCGGCTACCGGCTGGAGACGGATCCCACCGAGAGCACCGTCGACTTCCGCGAGTTCGAGCGGCGCGCCACCGCCGGTCACCGGGCCATGGACGCCGGCGACCACACCGGGGCCGCCCGGCTGCTCCGCGAGGCGCTCGCGCTGTGGACCGGGCCCGCCCTCACCGGCGTCCACCAGGGCAGCCGGCTGCGCACCGAGGCCGAGCGGCTCGAAGAGGCCCGGCTCGCCGCGCTCGACCGGCGCATCGAGGCCGATCTGCGCCTCGGCCGCCACCGCGAACTCCTCTCCGAGCTGACCGTTCTGGTCAGCCGCTACCCCATGCACGAGGCGCTGCACGGCCAGTTCATGCTGGCGCTGCACCGCTCCGGGCGGCGCAGCGAGGCGCTCGGCGCCTACCAGCGGCTGCGCGCGACCCTCGTCGCGAAGGCCGGTCTCGAACCCTCGGCCGCGCTCGGTCGGCTCCAGATGGCCATCCTCGCGGCCCGGCCCGGCGCGCCGGTGCCGGAGGGCTCGCCCGCCGGGCGGCCCCCCACCGAGCAGCAGCTCTTCACCGAGCAGTTCGCCGCCCGCGCGAGCTGATCCCGTACGCACACTCCCCCGGCGGCCCGGCCCCCGGGGGCGGACAACGATGTCCCGGCGCACCCCCGCCTTTTACCCCGAGAGGAAGCCGTGAAAATTCAGGTCCTGGGCCCTTTGAGTGCCGAAGTGAACAGAGTCTCCGTCGTCCCCACGGCGGGCAAGCCCCGTCAGATCCTCGCGCTGCTCGCCCTGTACCCGGGGCGCGTCATCCCCGTACCCACGCTCATGGAGGAGATCTGGGGGACGGATCTGCCGCAGAGCGCGCTGACCACCCTGCAGACGTACATCCTCCAGCTGCGGCGGCGGCTGGCCGGTGCCATGGGTCCCGACGCACATGTTTCGGCCAAGGATGTTCTGGCCACCCGGTACGGCGGCTATCTGCTCCAGGTCCCGTCCGAGGCGGTCGATGTGCACGCGTACGAACAGCTGGCGGCGGAGGGCCAGTTGGCGTTCGACGAGGGCCACAACGAGCGGGCGGCGGACTGCTTACGGCGCGCGCTCGACCTCTGGGAGGGGCCCGCGCTGGTCGACGTGCGGGTCGGGCCGATCCTCGACATCGAGGTGATGCGGCTGGAGGAGAGCCGTCTGGTGGTCAGGGAACGCCGGATCGACGCCGACCTGCGCCTCGGCAGGCATGCCGAACTCACCGCCGAACTCACTGATCTGATAGCCCGTCATCCCCAGCACGAGGGGCTGCACTCGCAGGCCATGGTGGCGCTCTACCGCTCCGGACGGCAGGCCACCGCGCTCGATGTGTACCGCAAGCTGCGCGGCCGGCTCATCGAGGACCTCGGGGTGGAGCCGTCGCCGCAGCTCCAGCGGCTGCACCAGGCGATCCTCGCCGTCGACCCCCAGCTCGACGTCGTCGCGGGCCCCCGCCGCACCTCCACCTTCGATCTGTACGCGGCCTGATCCGAGCCGTGTGCAACCCGGCGGCTCGCCCTGCCGCGACCGTACGGCCATGCTCGAACGGCCCGTGCTCGTATCCATGCGAAGGGGGAGCAGATGTACGAGAACAGGGAAGACCGGGAAGACCACGAGTTCCGGCCGGGTGACCTCGCGGCCGTCGCTCCTCCGCTCCGGCTCGCCGGGGCGGAGGAGGACGACTTCGAGCACAACATCATCAGGGGGATCGACTGATCGCTGATCGCACCGGACGGCCCGACGGAAGGCGCCCGCCGGGCTGACAGGGGGCGCCCTCGTCTGTCCGGTACGGCCCTCGGGCCCAGGGCCTGTCCGGTACGGCCTTCGGGCCCAGGGCCTGTCCGGTACGGCCTTCGGGCCCAGGGCCTGTCCGGTACGGCCTTCGGGCCCAGGGCCCGTCCGGTACGGCCTTCGGGTCTAGCCCTCCGTGCCGAACCACCGCTCCAGCGCGTCGCGGAGCTTGCCGCCGTCGGGCGAGGTCCAGGCCACGTGTCCGTCGGGGCGCAGCAGTACGGCCTCGGGGTCGTCGTCGGCCGGGTTGTCGGCCGGGACCCAGCTGCCGGTGACCACGTCGACACGGTCCGACCAGCCCTCGGCGAGCTCGGCCGCCTCGCGCGAGTCACCGGTGGTGATGAGCACGCCACGCGCGGAGTGCAGCAGCTCGGCGACCCTGGTACGCCCGCCCTCGGCGAGCTTCAGCTCGCGGTCCGGCGAGAGGCGCAGGCCGAGGAGGGGGTGGCCGGTGGCGCCCATGTCGTACCGCACGTCCAGGCCGCTGACCTGCCCGGCCAGATGGCGGGCGACGTCCGGGGACTGGACGAGTTCGCGCATCACCGCGCGCAGCGGCTCCATCTCGTCGCCGGTGAGGTAGAGGCGGGTCTGGGCGCGGGTGTTGCGCATCAGCTTCTCGCCGACCGGGTGCCGCTCGGAGTGGAAGGTGTCGAGCAGGCCGTCCGGCGCCCAGCCGTTGATGGCGGCGGCCAGCTTCCAGCCCAGGTTCACCGCGTCCTGGACGCCGACGCTCATGCCCTGCGCACCGGCCGGCATATGGATGTGGGTGGCGTCGCCGACGAGGAAGACGCGGCCCTTGCGGTACCGGGAGGCCTGGCGGGTGGTGTCGGTGAAGGCGCTGATCCAGCGGACCTCGGCGTGGTGCAGGGACTCCCCCGTCATCCGCTGCCAGGCGTCGGCGACGACCTCGAAGGTGAGCTGGCTCTTGTCCTCGTGGGGGCGCAGCTTCTCGTCGTGGATGACGATGCGGTCGACGCCGTTCTCCAGGTTGAAGGCCATCACCATGCCGCCGGGCACCTGCTCCCCGATGGGCCGTTGGCGCACCCCGGCGCCGACCAGGTCGGCCATGTACATGCCCCGGGTGGCGTCCCAGCCGGGGAAGTCGATCCCGGCCGTCTTGCGGATGACCGAGCGGGCGCCGTCGCAGCCGATGAGGTACCCGGCCTCCTGCTCGCCCGGTCCGTCGGGGCCCTCGAAGGAGACGACGACGCCGTCCCCGATCTCCCGGAAGCCGGTCACCTCGTGGTTGCGGTGGACCTTCACGCCGAGCTCGGCGAGCCAGCCCTCCAGGATCTCCTCGGTACGGAACTGGGGCACGCCCCGCACGCTGAAGTGGTTGTCGTCCAGCTGGGAGAAGTCGATGCGGACGCCGCCGAAGTGGCCCTGGGCCCATTCGACGTCGCCGAACCGGGCGAGCAGTCCGCGCTGGTCGAAGACCTCGGCGGCGCGGCGGGTGAAGCCGACGCCGCGGGACTCGCCGCTCGGCGCGGGCAGCCGGTCGTAGACGGCCACGTCCACGCCGCCGAGCCTGAGCTCACCGGCGAGCATCAACCCGACCGGTCCGGCCCCGACGATGATTGCGCCCTGAGTCATGTCACACTCCTCGTACAGATGTTGAACAGGCCATGGGATAGGTGCCGTTGACGGGCCCGCCCCGGATCGGGCCGGTCAGGCGAGGAACTTCAGCAGTTCACCGGTGAGCAGTTCGGGCTGCTCCTCGGGGATGTAGTGGATCGACCGGTCCGCGTGCACCACGCGGACGTCGGTCCCCAGCGTCGGCAGCACCTGCCGGAACTGGTCGTATGTGAGCCGGGAGCCGACGCCGAGCACGGGCGCGGTCACCGTGGCGTAGGTCTTCAGGTCCGCGATGTCCTGGTGGGCGGCCTGGTACCAGGCGGTGCCCGCCCGGACGCCGTCGGGCGAGTCGTACGCGTGGGCGTACACCTCGCGGTCGAAGTCGGGGACGAGGCTCTGGTCGGGGAGGGAGTTGGCGAAGAGCCAGTCGATGATGTGCCGCATCCGGCCGGCCGCCAGCTGCGCGGGCAGGCCCTGCACCTGGTTGAACGCCCACCACCAGAGGTTGAAGCCCTGGCCGGGGCGGGGCAGCAGCGGAATGTCGTACTGGGTCTCGTCGACGTGCAGGGTGTCGACGAGGGCGAGCCTACGGGTGGCCGCCGGGTGGTTGGCGGCGAAGCTGTACGCCACCATCGCGCCCATGTCGTGGCCGACGACGTCGACCCGGCTGTGGCCGAGCGAGCGGACCAGCTCGTGCACGTCGCGGGCCATGGTCTTCTTGTCGTAGCCGCCCTGCGGCTTGTCGGAGCCGCCCATGCCCCGGATGTCGACCGCGATGACGCGATGGCGGCGGGCCAGCTCCGGCATGACGTGGCGCCAGGCCCACCAGGTCTGCGGCCAGCCCGCGAGCAGCACCACCGGTGAGCCCGTGCCGCCGGTGACGTAGTGCAGCCGTACGCCGTTGGCGTGCGCGTAGCGACTGCGGAAACCGCCGGAGAGGGACCTGGCCAGGGCGGCGTCGCTCGGGACGCGGCGCGGCGGGGCGGCCGCGGCGGGCGTGGGCAGGGCGACACCGCCGGTCATCGCGAGGGCGGCGGACCCGGCGCCCAGGCCGATCATCTTTCTGCGGTCCAGCGACATACTCTGTCCTACCTGTCCTACGTGTGCCTACATGGGGGGACTTGCCTGTTCCTGTGGGGGGTGGCAGACCCGGGTGCTGGGGGCCGTCGAGCCGTCAGCCGCGGAACGGGCCCGCGTGCTCCTCGGCCCACACGGAGAAGGGCCGGGCCGGGTGGCCGGTCAGCTTCTCCACGTCGTCGGTGAGCGGGACCGGGGCGGAGCTGGCGGCCCAGAGGTCGAGCAGCGCGTCCGCGATGTCGCCCGGCATGAAGTCGGGCTTGTTCGCCCGCCACACGGCCGGGGGGACCTCGGTGACCGGGATGGCCCGGCCCGCGGCCGCCTCGATGGCCGCGACGTGCTGGGCGAAAGTGAGCGCCTCGGGGCCGGTGAGGTGGTACGAACGGCCGCGCAGGGACGGGTCGGTGAGCACCGCGAGCGCGGCCTCGGCGACGTCCTTCTCATTGACCGGGTCGGCGTAGCTGTTCGGGTACGGCAGGCCGACCGTGCCGCGCGCCTTGAGCTGCCAGGCCCACGGCATGGCGTTGCTGGCCAGCGCGCCGCAGTTCAGCGGGGTCGAGGTGATCGAGGAGGCGGCGAGCGCCTGCTCGACGGCGAGGTGGGGCGCGGCGATGGGGTTGACGGCGGCGTCGGGGCGCAGCACCGCGTCGGCGGACATGACGACGACGTGCTCGACGCCGGCCTCCTCGGCCCGCTCGACGAACTCGCCGGCGGCGGAGGCCTCGCAGTACAGGAAGACCGAGGTCACCCCGGCGAGCGCGGCCGGGAAGTCGGCGGGCTCGTCGAGCGCCAGCTTCACGGACGCGACGCCCTCGGGCAGCGTCAGCTTCTCGGGGCTGCGCGAGCCGGCGCGCACGGCGACGCCCCGGGCGTGCAGGAGCCGTACGAGGTGCGAGCCGACTTTGCCGCTGCTGCCGGTGACGAGGACGGTCATGGTGGATTCCCTTTCGGATGGGGCGGGGTGTGGGGGTACGGCCGGGGTGTGGCCGGAGCACGGCACGGTCAGGGCCTGTCCGGCGGGCGGGCGCCGGACAGGCCCTGGGCAGGGTGGCGGCTGTACGCGGATCCAGCTTCTAGGCGGCGACTTGAGCCGCGCCGAACCACCGCTCAAGCGCGTCGCGGAGCTTGCCGCCGTCGGGCGCGGCCCACACGACGTGTCCGTCGGGGCGTACGAGGACGGCCTCGGGTTCCTCGCCGGAGGCGGTGTCCGAGGGGACCCAGCTGCCGGTGACCACGTCGACGCGGTCCGACCAGCCCTCGGCGAGTTCGGCGGCCTCGCGCGCGTCGCCGGTGGTGATGAGCACGCCGCGCGCGGAGTGCAGCAGCTCGGCGACCCGCGTCCGCCCGCCGTCGGCCAGCTTGAGCTCACGGCCCGGGGCCAGGCGCAGCCCGAGCAGCGGATGGCCGCTCGCGTCGGTGTCGACGTCGTACCGTACGTCCAGACCGCTGACCAGCCCCGCGAGGTGGCGGGCGGCGTCCGGGATCTGCACCAGCTCGCGCAGCACGGCGCGCAGCGGCTCCATCTCCTCGCCGCTGAGGTAGATCAGCGACTGGGCGAGGGTGTTGCGCAGCAACTGCTCGCCGATCGGGTGCCGTTCGGCGTGGTAGGTGTCGAGCAGCCCGTCGGGGGCCTGCCCCTTGATGGCCGCGGCCAGCTTCCAGCCGAGGTTGACGGCGTCCTGGAGTCCGACGCTGACGCCCTGCGCGCCGAGCGGGGCGTGGTCGTGCGCCGAGTCACCGGCGAGGAAGACGCGGCCCTTGCGGTAGTGGGTGGCCTGGCCGGTGGCGTTGGTGAGGGCGCACATCCAACGGGTGCTCGCCCCGTGGATGTCCTCGCCGGTCATGCGCTCCCAGGCGTCCGCGACCTCGGAGAACGTCAGCTCACCCTCGCCGTGGTGCGGGCGCACGCCCGGCTCGTGGATGACGATGCGGTCGATGCCCGGCTCCAGGGTGACCGAGAGGACCATGCCGCCGCCCTCGACGCGCTCGCCGATGGGGCGCATCCGCAGTCCGGCACCGACCACGTCGGCCAGGTACATGCCGCGGGTGGCGGGCTCGCCCGGGAAGTCGATCCCGGCGAGGCGGCGGATGGTGGAGCGGCCGCCGTCGGTGCCGACGAGGTACTGGGCCGCCTCCTCACCGGGGCCGTCGGGGCCCTGGTACTCGACGACGACGCCGTCCTCGGTCTCGCGGTAGCCGGTGACCTCGTGTCCGCGGCGCACGGTGACGCCGAGCTCCTCGACCCAGGCTCCGAGGGTTTCCTCGGTACGGGACTGGGCCAGGCCCATGATGCCGTAGTGGCTCTCGTCCAGTTCGTCGAAGTTGATACGGACGCCGCCGAAGTGGCCCTGCTTGCCCCAGCGGAACTCGCCGAGCCTCGTCAGCAGGCCGCGCTGGTCGAGAATTTCAGCCGTACGTCCGGTGAATCCGAGGCCGCGCGATTCTCCACTGGGAGCCGGGAGTTTGTCATAGAGGGCGACCTCCACACCGGCGAGGCGGAGTTCACCGGCGAGCATGAGTCCGACCGGACCGGCCCCGACAACAATTGCGCCCTGGGTCATATGCGCACTCCTCGTGCAGATGGATGACATGGATCAGCCGATATGACCGAGCGTTGCAGTCACCACCTGAGTACCACTCAAGTCCCCATTCATAAAGGGGAGTTGAGGCAGAACGAGGGGCAAAGAAAAAGGGGCGTGGCACCCCGGAGCCGGAACTCCCGCGGTGCCACGCCCCCATCGCGCCCGAGAATCGGACCCGAATGCCGTGCGCGATTACGTATTGAGGTTCATCACCCGGTCGACCACGATCTCAAGGACCACCCGGCCCGGCGGATTCGGCGGCGCCATCCCATAGCGCCTGCCATAGCGCTGTACCCCCGCGGCCACCCGAGCCGGGTCGTCCGACACGGTGGCGGTGCCCTCCAGGGTGACCCAGGCGAAGCCCTCCACCTGGCACAGGACGGCTCGGCCTCCCGGGCTCGCCAGGACGTTGCGCGCCTTGCGCGAGGTGACGACCGTCATGACCCGGGCGAGCCCCGACGCCGCGTCCCAGGTGAACCGCACGGGCGCCACATGGGGCGAGCCGTCCGGCCGCAGGGTGGTCAGCGTGGCGACGAGCGGCTCGGTGAGGAACGCCTCCACCGAGGCGGAGACCTCCGGAGCGCTCGTCCGCCCTCGGGGCAGCGACATTGCGGATACGTCCTTCCAGGCGTCCTCGGGGGCCGCGGCCACGGACGGCCCGGCCCCCGTCAACCGGCCGGTGGCGCTCCTCCGCCAGGGGTCGGAGGAGCGCCACGGCCTGCCCGGCCCTATGCGGCGGGCGGGCGGTTCACAGAGGTCATGTGCGGTTCAGCAGGGTTCAGCAGCGGTTCAGCGGGGTCACTTCTCGACGCCGGCGGTCTCGGGGGTGCCCGCGACCTCCGGCTCCTGGGTGCCGTGCGCGTGCGCCGAGCTCATCGACTGCGCGCCCTTCGGCATGAAGAACAGCGCGACCAGCAGAGCGCTGAAGCAGAGGATCGCGGCCGAGAGGAACGCGTGGTGGTTGGCCGTCGCCTGGATGTCGTGGATCTTGGCGGGGTTGCCACCGGTCTTGGCGAGCTTGTCCTCCAGGCCGTTGTACGCGATGGTCGCGATCACGGCGAGACCGAGGGCGCCACCGGCCTCCTGGCTGGTGTTGATGAGACCGGCGCCGATGCCGGCCTCCTCGTCCGGGATACCGACGAACGCGGCGATCTGGAGCGTCACGAAGACCATGCCGCAGCCGAGGCCGAGCAGGACGAACGCGGGCAGCAGGTGGGTCGCGTACGAGCTGCCGGCGCCGGTGCGCCACAGGATCAGCAGGCCGGAGGTGGTCAGCGTCAGACCCACGGCGAGCACCGGGCGGGCGGCCATCTTGGTGATCATGCCGGAGGCGGCACCGGCGCCGAACGCCACCGCGACGGCGAGCGGCACATAGGCGAAGCCGGCCCTCATCGGGGAGTACCCGAACGCCTGCTGCATGAAGAGGCTGGCGAAGAAGAACAGCGCACCGAACGTACCGAAGACCAGGATGGCGGAGATGTTGGCGACGCGCATGGTCTTGAGGCGGAAGATGCGCAGCGGCATCATCGGCGCCTCGACCTTGGTCTCGATGACGAGGAAGGCGATGAGCAGGACGGCGACACCGATCAGGCTGCCGACGGTACGGGCGGTGCCCCAGCCGACGTTGATGGCCTCACCGAGGGTGAAGATGAGGAGCAGCAGACCGGCGGTGAGGGTCGCGGCGCCGGCGAAGTCGAAGCGCTGGCGCGGGGCGTCCGACTTGCTCTCGGGGAGGATCCGCGGGGCCAGGAGCACGACGCCCAGACCGATCGGCACGTTGATCCAGAAGATCCACTCCCAGCCCGGGCCGTCCGCCAGCACACCACCGAGCATGACGCCGACGATCGAGGCGATACCGGCCAGCGAACCCCACACGCCCAGCGCCTTGTTGCGCTCGGCGCCCTCGGGGAAGGTGTTGGTGAGGATCGAGAGCGCGGCGGGGGCGATCATCGAGGAGCCGAGGCCCTGGAAGCCGCGCGAGGTGATCAGCATGGCGGCGTTCTGCGCGAGGCCCGACGTGAGCGAGGCCAGGGCGAACACCACGAAGCCGGTCATCAGGAGCCGCCTGCGCCCGAAGGTGTCCGAGAGCCGGCCGCTGAGCAGCAGGAAGCCGCCGAGCACGGTGGAGTAGGCGGTCACGATGTAGTTGAGACTGACATCGGACATGTCGAGCCCGTCCTGGATGGACGGGAGGGCGAGGTTCACGATCGACACGTCGAGGAAGACCATGAACTGGCCCAGGCACAGGAATGCCAGGATCAGGCCGGGCTTCACGCCCGTCGCGGGTCCCGACCTCGGGAGTGAGTCGGCGGCAGCCATTACGAGACTCCTAAATCATGGGAAATCGAGTAGGTGAGAGCGCCCCCGGCGATGCCGGGTGGCTGCCGGACACAACCGCGGTCGGGTACGGAACGCCGCCCGAGAGTTCTGTTCCGGACGCGGGACGAACGTGTCAAAGGCTGCTCTCCATCGGGGGCTTGTCGAACGGGCGCCCCCGAACGAGGGCGACGGACGCTCCGCCGGTGCCGCCCCCCTCGGCGCACCGGCCCGGCCTCGTCCGTCACTGATATGACGGATCCCGCGCGACGAATGTGACCGCTGGACGAAAAATAGTTTTAGAACCGCATCTGACCTGCGGTGATGCGCCCGGAAAGCCCGACGGCCCGGGTCCGCCGAAGCGGTCCCGGGCCGTTTGCACCCTCGTACGGGCCTCTGTCAGGCCTCCATGAAGCCCTCCGCGAAGCCCTCGGTCAGGCGTTGAGCAGCACCAGATCGAGCGCGTCCAGGCGCGCCGGGTCGGTGATGACCTCGATCTCGGTGATCACCGCGCCGGCGGAGCCCGCGCCGGAGGACTCCTCCTCGGAGAAGCCGAAGCTCATCACGCGGAAGCCCGGCTTGCCGCGGTCCGCGATCACACCCGGCGAGCCGTCCACCAGGGCGGGCTCGGCGGACTTGGCGAACTGGGCGAAGGTGAGCGCCTGCCGGGCCACGGCCGTGGCGCCGCGCAGCACCGTGGAGGCCCCGGGGCGGTCGGCCGCGTACGAGCGGGCCACGACGTCGGGGTCGAGCACGGCGACCAGGGCGTCGAAGTCGCCGCCGCGGGCCGCGGTGAGGAACGCCTCGACCACCTCGCGCTGGCGGGTGAGGTCGGGGGCGGGCGGGGTGTTCACGCCCTGGACGCGGCGGCGGGCCCGGCTGGCCAGCTGCCGGGCGGCCGCGGGGCTGCGGTCCACGATGGGCGCGATCTCCTCGAAGGGCACCGCGAACATGTCGTGCAGGACGAACGCGAGCCGCTCGGCGGGGTCGAGCGTCTCCAGGACCACCAGCAGGGCGAGGCCCACCGAGTCGGCGAGCATCGCCTGGTGCTCGGGGTCGGCGGCGTCCTCCGGGTCCAGGGCGGGCTCGGTGACCTGGGCCTCCAGCGGGTCCTCGCGGCGGGCCCGGCGGGAGCGCAGCATGTCCAGACAGACCCGGCCCACGATCGTCGTCAGCCAGCCGACCAGGTTCTCGATGTCGTCCGTGTCGGTCCGGCTGAGCCTGAGCCAGGCCTCCTGAACGGCGTCGTCGGCCTCGCTCAGCGAGCCGAGCATCCGGTAGGCCACCGCTCTCAGATGGCTCCGGTTCTCCTCGAATCGCTGCGCCAGCCACTCGCGCTCGTCCATCGGTCACATCCTTTTGGTTCGCGTTCCGTCAATCCCATGACGAACCGACCCCGGCAAATGTGACAACGTCCGCCGCCGGTGGGCTCGTTCGCCGGTCCCCCCGGCCGGCCAACTGTCGCACACCGCCGGGGACCCGGACCCGGACCCGGCCCCCGGCGGCGTGCGGCGCGGCTACCAGGCCTGGCCCGCCTGCTGGCGCGTGGCGGCGTTGAGGCGGTTGAACAGGTTGACCACGCCGATCTGGAGGACCAGCGCGGCCAGCTGCTGCTCGTCGTAGTGCTTGGCCGCCTCGTTCCACACGGCGTCCGGCACGGCGTCCTCGCGGTCCGCGAGCCGGGTGACGTGCTCGGCGAGCGCGAGCGCCGCGCGCTCGGCGTCGCTGTAGAACGGTGTCTCGCGCCAGGCGCCCACCGAGAAGATGCGCTCCTCGGAGACGCCCGCCTTCTGCGCGGCCTTGGCCGACGCGTCCAGGCACGGGCCGCAGCCGTTGATCTGGCTGGCGCGCAGGTGGACCAGTTCGAGGGTGGCGTCCTCGACACCGCCCTTGCGGATCGACTTGATCAGACCCAGGATCGCCGTCATGGCCTCGGGCAGCACCTGCGCGGGGTTGTTCATCCGGGGAGCGGACATCGTCATCTTCCTTCAGCAGTACGGGTGTTGAGCGAGAACGGTGGTGCTTACCAGGGCAGTGTGCCCTGGTCCTGCACGAACGTGGCGGTGGGGCCGTCCGCGTCCAGGGTGGCGAGCTTCACGGCGATCGCCGCGCCCTGCTCGGCCGACTTGTAACCCTCGCCCCCGGTGATGTCGGTGCGGCACCAGCCCGGGTCGACCGCGTTGACCTTGATCGGGGTGTCCCACAGCTCCTTGGCGTAGGACACGGTGATCATGTTGAGCGCGGTCTTGGAGGAGTTGTACGGCAGGTTGTTCACGTGCCAGATCGGGTGGCCCTGGTCGAGCACGTTGGTGAGCGAGCCCATCTCGCTGGACTGGTTGACGATCCGGCCCGCCGGCGACTTGCGCAGCAGCGGCAGGAACGCGTTGGTCACCGCGACCACGCCGAACACATTGGTCTCGTAGATCGAGCGCATGGCATCCACCGAGGTGGTGCTGGGCCGGCCCTCCTCGTGCGAGACCGTGATGCCGGCGTTGTTCACCAGGATGTCGAGCTTGCCGTAGGCGAGGTCGATGTAGGTGGCGGCCTTCTTGATGCTCTCCGAATCGGTCACGTCGATCTGCACGAAGGGCTGGCCGAGCTTCTCGGCGGCGGCCTTGCCGAGTTCCTCGTCGCGTGCGCCCACGATCGCGGTGATGCCCAGCTCGCCGAGCTGGCGCGCGATCTCGAAGCCGATTCCTTTGTTGGCACCTGTGATGAGGGCAATGGTCTTCATGGGGGGAATCCTCACAGTCGGATCTTGAAGTCCACTTGAAAGCAAGTGGTTCGGAGCGGGTCAGATCGCGGCGGCCTTGGGGTGCCGGGGCTTTGACCAGTTATGTGTGATGGGGCGCTCGATCAGTGCGTACAGCGCCCAGGAGACGAGCAGGGCGACCGTGAATTCCACAAGGACGATGCCGACGGTCTGCGGCACCGAGTACATGGTGTGGCCGAGCCATTTGCGCCCATAGGCGAGCACGACGAAGTGGACGAGATAGAAGGCGAACGAGACTTCACCGAGCCAGATCATCGCGCGATTGCGGAAGAGCGTGAACTGGTTCTTCGCGTCGGCGGTGGCGGCGGCCGCGATCAGGAAGATGATCGGGATGATGGTCATGGACCGCTGCGAATAGAGGAACGGCACGTGGGAGCACCACACATAGCTGCCGGCCAGCAGCAGGCTCGACCAGATCATGCCGATGTTCCACCAGCGGCCGTTGAGCACCGCCTGTGCGACCAGCATGCCGAGCGCGAAGTCGAGCAGCCGCACCGGCGGGAAGTTGTACGCGAACCAGTACTGGTTCGTGGAGGCGCGGGCGCCGAGCGCGAGGCCGCCGGGGAAGTTGGGGTCGTCCGGCAGCAGCAGGTAGGTGAAGAACGGCGTCGCGATGATGGCCGCCGTCACACCGGATATCCAGTACTTGAGGTGACCGGCCCTGATGCGGCGGAACACCTTGTGCAACACCGGGAAAGAGAGATAGAAGAGCAATTCGCAGCCCAGCGACCAGCTGGGCTGGTTCACGCTGGAGAACACGTCGAACTTCGGGACCCAGACGTGCACCATGAGCAGGTTGAGTACCGCGGTCCGGGTCGGCGTGTAGGCGGAGGCGAAGAGGACCATCGCCAGGCCCCAGGTGATCGCGTAGTTCGGGTAGATCTTCACGATCCTGCGGCGCCAGAAGGCGCGCGTGGTGTCCGTCTCCCGGACGGCCCAGGTGAGCACGAATCCGCTGAGGACGAAGAAGAACGTGACGCCGAGGGCGCCCGCGTTGCGGGTGACGTCGAACCAGTCCATCGCCGCGTCGTCGTCCTTGACCAGGCGCAGGAACGGGAACGGCAGGCCGGTGTGGTTGAGGAAGACCAGGAGGGCCGCGGGGAAGCGCAGTCCGGTCAGCGAGGGCAGCCGGGTGGCCTCGGGGCGCAGCCATCCGTCCTTGGTGGCGACCGTGCGTAAGCCGGTGGACCTCCCCCGTCGCGCGGCCCCGGCCCGGCCGGACGGATCAGCCGCCGCGGCCGGCGGCCCGGCGCCGATCGTGTCGCCCTGAGTCATGGCAAACCCTCCTGAAGGCATGGGGAGTTGGCCTCTCGCCGTGACAGGAGAGAGGTTCTCGGCACGTCCGATCGTCGCCCACCGCAAGGGAGCGGCCCTTGAGCGATGCCCCGGGCCCTCTCAAGGATCTTGACGATCGCGCTCCGCTTCAAGGCGGGGCGATCACGGGACAGCGCGGAGTTCGGCCACGAACTACAGGAGCGGCACGGCCACGTACAGGAATGTGCTGCTCCACGTCAGAGGAAGGTCAGAGGAGCGTCATACCCGGCCGTACGTGGCCTTGCTCACAGCGGCCTCACACCGGCATCGGCTCGAAGTCCCAGTACGGCCGCGCCCCGCTCCTCATGTAGGCGGTCTGGCGGTGGTTCTCGCCGAGGGCCACCGTCAGGGTCGTCACGGCGTCCCGGAGCAGCTCGGCGGCCTGGGCCCGGCGGCCCAGCGCCCGCAGGTCCTGGGCGAGGCCCGCCTGGAGGTTGACCGAGAGGACGTGCGTCTGGCCGACCGAGGTGACCGCCCGCACCAGCGCCGATCTGCCCAGCTCCGCCGCGCCCGGCAGATCGCCGTCGGCGGCTCGGGCCGAGGCCACGTTCATGGCGCTCCCCAGCGTCCAGGGGTGGGCGTGGCCGAGCACCCGGGTGAAGGCCCTGAGGTTGCGCTCACAGAGCTCGCGGGCGGCGCGGTGCTCGCCCGTCTCGCGCAGCACCAGGGCCACGTTGTCGTGCGCGCCGATCGTGTACGGATGTTCCGCGCCCAGCAGCTCCTCGTACCGGGCGGCCGCCGCCGACGCCAGTTCGTACGCCTCCTCGCGGCGGCCCAACTCCCGCAGCAGCATGGCGTAGTCGCAGGTGAACGCGGTCGCGTCGGCGCGCCGCAGCATCGCTTCGCGGGCCTCGCACAGCAGCCCCCTGGCCCGCTCGGGCTCGCCGTCGCGGCGCAGGCACAGGGCGAGGTTGTGCTGGGCGGCGAGCGTCTGGGGGTGGTCGTCGCCCAGGACCTGGCGGTGCAGGCGGTGGTTGTACTCCTGGATGGTCAGCGCCTCCCCGTACCGGCCCATCAGCCGCAGCAGCTGGGCCTTGTAGAACCCGGCCTGGAGGGTGAGGTGGTCCTTGCCGCCGAGGACCGAGATGCACTCCTCCAGGACCTCCTCGTGGCGCGAGAGCGACTTGGCGTAGTGGCCCTGGAGGGCGAGGGTGACCGCCAGGTTGTGGCGGATCCCCAGGAGCCGGGGCACCTTCCAGTCACCCAGCAGGGCCGCGGTCTCGCCCGCCGCCTCCTCGAACAGGGCGCGCGCCTCCGCGTACTTGCCGAGCACCATCAGGGTGCCGCCCAGGCCGTTCTTGGCGCGGACGACCTCGATGCCGCCGCGGCCCTCGGCCATCAGCCGCCGCAGGGTGTCGCGGCCCAGCTCCTCGGCGCGGCCGTACTCCCCCAACTGGCGCAGCATGTGCGCCAGTTGATGGGTGGCGACCAGGACGAGGCCGTCGGTGGGGCCGGACAGCGGCCGCCAGGACTCCACGGCGAGCCCGCTGAGCCGGCGCCCCTCGCGGAACTCGCCGCGCACCCGCAGGTACTCGATGCAGTTGAGGACCAGGCGGCGCACGTCCGGGTCGGTGGAGGTGAGCGCGCCCGACGGCTCCAGGTGCGGGATGAGCTCGGCGTAACGGGGCCAGTTGTGGGGGCCCGCCGGGTCGCGCGGGTCGGCGGCGACCAGCACCCGGCAGGCGGTGGCGGTGGCCCGCTCGTGCTCCTGCTCGGGCAGGCTGCCGCGGACGAAGCGGTGCAGCAGCCGGTGGATGCGCAGGGAGCCGACGGTACGGGTGCCGAGCCGGCCGGGGTCGTCGTACTCCAGCGGTGTCGAGGTCACCCGGGAGAGCGTGCGCAACGCCGAGTTCCAGCTGCTGGCGTCGGTGACCAGGGCGGCGAGGTGCGGCGGCAGATCGCTGACCCGGGCGTTCTGCAGCAGCCGCAGCGGCACGGAGTCCGGCGAGAAGTGGGCGAGGAGCTTCAGCAGCTCCCATGCCTCGGCCGAGGTCTCGTGCAGGCTGTTGAGCGTCTTGGACCAGGCTGCCTGGAAGCTGGCCGGGTACTCGCGGGACGGCATGGTGGAGACGGTGTGCGGGTCGCCCTGGCTGATGCCGCGCACATAGTCGGCGACGGAGGCGGCCGGGTTGTTGGCGATCCAGGTGGCGGTCTGGTCGAGCAGCAGCGGCAGGTCCTGGACGGCCTCGGCGAGCCGGTCCGCCTCGGGCTCGCTGAGCCGCTCGGCGCGGCGCCGGGCGAAGGCGACGCTCTCCTCGCGGTCGAACGGTGGCAGCTGCACCAGCTGGGCGCCGAGGCCGGGCCACTCGGGCGAGTTGGCGGTGATCAGGACGTGCCCGGGGCCCTCCGGGATCAGCTCGCCGACCGCCTCCGGGCTCTCCGCGCCGTCGAAGACGACCAGCCAGCGCCGCCCGGTCCTCTCCAGCGCGCCGCGCACCGCCGTGATGACCTCGCCGAGCCGGCTGCCCTGGGGCAGGCCCAGGGCCGGGGCGAGCGCCGCGAACCCCTCGCGGGCGCTGGCCTTGGCGGCGGCGCCGACCCACCAGACGATGTCGTACTCACCCGCGAACCGGTGCACGTACTCCATCGCGGCCTGCGTCTTGCCGACGCCGCTCAGACCGTGCACCACCACCCTGCCGCCCTCCTCGCCGGAGGCGGCCAGGATGTCGTGGACGCGCTCGAAGGCGTCCTCGCGGCCGGTGAACTGGCGGTTGCGGCGCGGCGCGTTCCACACCCCGGGCCGGTCGTCGGGGAAGCGGATGGGCCGCTCCAGGACGACCGCGCCGGGGCGCCCGGTGGAACCCGCGCACTCCAGGACCCGGCGGCGCGCCTCCTCGGGGCCGACCCCGCGCAGCCCGATGGGGCGCAGGGTGGCCGCGGCGGGCGGCAGCGGTTTCGCGGTGACGCTGACGGCGGCGACGCGGTCGCGGTGCTGCGGCAGCGTGTCGCGCAGCAGCCGGGCCCAGCCCTGGTACTTCTCCGAGTCGAAGCGCAGATACCAGTCGTCCAGGACCACCAGGATGTGGCCGGGCGGCTCCAGCAGGTCGGCGAGGGCCGAGTCGGCGGGCTTGAGGTGCAGCGGGTCCCACCTTATGAGGACGGCGGGGTGGCCCGCCCGCTCCAGCTGCTGTCCGATCCAGTCGGCCCAGGCCTGGCTCTGCCCGGCGAAGAGCACGGTGACGCGGGGTGACTCCTCGGCGGACTCGGGCAGCGTGGGCTCCACGGCGCCCTCGTGTTCGGACATGCGGCGGACTCCCTCGGCTCGGGCCGGAAGCTGCTGGATGTGCGCGCACTTTCAATTGTGCGTCACGCTGCCTCTACCCGGGGGACAACCCCCCGGACCCCCAGCCGGACAAGCAGGCCGTCCGGGGCAACCGGCAGGTTCTCTGCGGGCAAAACGCGGTGAGGGCACATGAGTTGGCCCTCACGTGGCACTGAACAGACGTTGGGCGTCACGGGCGGCCCCGCGGCAGCCCGTCGGCGGCGGCCAGCCGGGCCGCGATGTGGCGGATCAGCCGCTCCAGGTCGGCACAGTAGACACTGGGGTGGAGGAATCCGCTGTACGGGGCGTACCGGTGGGCGTAGTTGCCGCCCCCGCACACTGCGCGCACCGGGCACTGAAGACATTCCCCCGACAGGCCGGCCACGCCCAACTGGCGGGCGGCGAGGCCGGGATGGCGCAGCGCCCGGTCGAAGGAGTGGCGGAAGACGTCGAGCCCGGTCGCGGAGGCGCCCTCGTACGCCGAGCGCAGCGCGCCCGTCTGCTCGATCGCGCCGTCCGTGTCCACCACGACGGCCACCATCGGGGAGAGCCCCACGGACTCCACCGAGCTCGGCACGCCCAGGAGCAGCGCCACGATCTCCTGGAAGAGCCGTACCCCGGTCCGCATCCGGTCGTCGTCCCACCACAGGTCGAAGACCCGTACCAGCCAGTCGCCGTACGGGGTGGGGCGCGCGCGCCGGGCCGGCACCGGGGACGGGGCGACCCCCGGGGGCGGGGTGGCCCAGTTGCCGTGGGGCAGGAGGAGGTCGATGCCGGGCGGGCCGAGCGCGAGCAGCGAGCGGTAGACGTCCTCGGGGTCGGCGGCGAGGTCGACCGTGCACAGGATGCCCGCGTACGCCGCGGGGCGCCGGGCGAGCAGGCGCGCGGCCGCGGCGACGGCGGGCCACGAGGAGCGGCCCCGGCGGTCGGTGCGGCGGGTGTTGAGCCGGGCCGCTCCCCCGTCCAGGCTCAGCCCGACCCGGACGCGGGCGGCGGCGAGCCGGTCGAGGGTGCGCGGGGTGAGCAGGGTGCCGTTGGTCTGCACGGTCGCGGTGACCTCGCAGCCGCCTGGCACCACGTTCCGGACCGCCTCGCGCACGGCCCGGCGCACCTCGGCCGCGTACGCCACGACGGGACCGGGCCCGCCCAGCAGCGGCTCGCCGCCGTGCAGGTCGATGCGGAGCGAGGTGAGCCGGTGGGCGGCGGCGTGCTCGGCGATGCGGCGGGCGGTGCGGCGCACGGTCGCCTCGGGGACGCGGGCCGGGCGCTCGCGCCAGCTCGCGTCCTGGCCGCGGTAGATGTAGCAGTAGTCGCACGCGAGGTTGCACCGGCTGTGCACCTTCAGGACGAACTGCCGCAGCGGTACGGGCCGCACGGCGTCGGGATCGAGTTCGCGGTGCGGCCAGCGGGGCTCCTCGGCGGTGGTCACGGCGCGTCTCCGTGGCGGGCGTCTCGGGGGCGGGCGTCGCCGGGGCGCGCGTCGCCAGGGCGGGCGTCCCCAGGACGGGCGTCCCCAGGACGGGCGTCCCCAGGACGGCCGTCGCCAGGACGGCCCTCGCTGGGGCGCGCGTCGCCGGCGTGGGCATCACCGGGGCGCGCGTCGCCGGGGTGGGCCGATGGGGTGTCCGCGAAGTACGCCCCCGTCACGTCCGTCGGCGCCGCGGCGGGCGCGTCGCTGAAGTACGCCCCGGCCCGCCCGTGGGGCCCGGGCCGCTGTCGCAGGTCGGCGAGGACCGCGGCCAGCACGGGGTGGGCGCACTCGTGCGGGGAGCGGGCCGCCAGGGGGCGCAGCACCGGCAGCGCCGCGGGGTCCGGCAGCGCCCTTCCCCCGTCGGTCGCGGTCGCCGTCACGACGCTCCCAGCTCGCCGTCGAGCCGGTCGATCTCGGCCCGGCTCAGGGCCTCCACCTCGGGGTCGGGCCGCCCCTGTGCCGCCGCGACCGCCAGGATGCGCAGGACTTCGACGTGCTCCTCCCGTGCTCGGGCCGGACCCGCCGTCCGCTCCAGCAGCAACGCCCTGAGCCGGCGCGCCCCGGCCTCCGTCAGCGGATCCCCCGCCGCCCTGCCCTCCTCCGCGGCCCGCAGCGCGTGGTCGGCGGCCTCGCCCAGCCGGGACGGCGAGCCGGTGCGCTGCGACAGGAGCCGCAGCACCTCGGCGCGCAGCAGCCAGATCCGGGCCAGGACCGCGCTCCGGTCGGTGGCGCGGGCGGCCGCCCCGAGGATCCAGTGGGCCTCGTGCAGGTCGGAGAGGACCTCCTCGGCGTGGAAGCGCTGGACGTGGGCGGCGCCCAGCAGATAGCGGCGGCGGGCGAGTTCGGGGTCGGACTCGGAGGTCTCGTCCATCGCCCGGCGCAGCGCGCGCACCGCGCCCCGCGCGTCGTCGACGGACTCCTTGGCCCGGGCCCGCGCGGTGAGCGCCTCGCCGAGCTCGGTGAAGGCGGCGGCGCGGCGCGGATCGTCCGGGCCCATCAGCTCCAGCGCCTCCGACCAGGCGACCACCGCCGAGTCGAGGTGGGTGCGGCTGCGGGTCGACGCGTACCGCTCGCGCAGCACCTTGGCCATCCGCAGCAGGCACACGGCCTGGGCCTCGCGGTCGGGGCCCGCGTAGCGCCGCGCCTGGTCGAGGGCCTGCAGGACGGTCAGCCGGGTGGCGTCGTCGGACTCGGCCTGGGAGAGCTCCACGGCGTCGGCGACGTCGAGCCAGGCCCGGCTGACCTCGGCGTCGCTCAGCGCGCCCGGCGCGGGCGTCTCGAACCCGGCGTAGAGGTCCTTGGCGGCGCGCTCGGCGTACGCGCGGGCGGTGAGCAGGGCCTCCTCGCCCGGCGTCGCGGCGGTGTGGCGGGCGAGGGCGAGCAGCAGGGCCCCGCGCAGCAGCAGGACGTCGGCGGTGCGGTCCTCCTCCAGGAGCGCGTCGGCCACCTGGACCGCGCTGTCCAGGCAGCCGCTCGCCCACGCCGGCTCCAGCTCCGCGAGCCGCCGCAGCACCCGGACCCGGGCCAGCGAGGCGGCCCGCCAGTCGGCGCGCTGGGTGGCGGAGGCCGGGGAGATCCCGCCGATCAGCGCGAGGCTGTTGTGGGCGCGGTTGAGGAACTCCAGGGCGACCTCGTGGGCCGAGCGCTCCGCGACGGCGACCGCCGTCGTGCCCGCCCCCTCGATGCCCGGTTCCGTCCGGCCCCGGGCCACCGCCGTCAGCCACCACGCCTCGTCCGCGCCCGCCCGGCCCGACTCCGCCTCGTCCGCCATCGCCTCCAGGATCCGGGCGAGGGTCAGATGGGCCCGGCGCTCGTGCGGCAGCGCGTTCTCCACGGCGGACAGGGCCTCGCCCAGGTCCTCGCCCAGGCGCCGCAGCTCCCAGCGCAGCAGCAGCGCCTGCGCCAACTCGCCGTACAGATACGCCCGTTCGGCGGCACGACGTTCGCCCCGTACGGCGGCGCTCAGCAGCTGGACGCCCATGTCGAGGTCGCGGACCGTGCCGTACGCGCGGAACCGGTCCAGGCAGTCGCGGGCGCGCTCGGAGAGCTCGCCCGGACCCGCGCCGTCGGCGCCGCCCGGCCGGACGAACTGGTCGGGGCGCCCGAAGCGCCGCAGCACCTGCGCCGAGACCCGGGCGAAGACCCGCAGCCGGGAGTCGTCGGACGGTCCGGCGGGCGTGCTGCCGCCGGGGTCGACCGAACCGGCCAGGACGGCGGCGGCGAGGGCGGGGAAGTTGCGCACGCTCCGCCCGTAGCGCCGCTCCACGTACTCCGAGCAGTGCTTGAGCACCAGGATCGCGCTCCCGGCGCCGAGGTGTTCGAGCAGCTCCTCGCGCACCCCGTCCAGGAAGACGTAACCGGGCAGCCCGCCGCCCGGGCCGCTCTCCTCGTCGGCCCGTAACAGCCCGCTGAGCAGCACCTCGGCCAGCACCTCGGGCCCGCTGTCGACCAGCATCGCCCGCTGGACCAGCTGCATCACCGGCAGCACCAGCGGCGCCGCCGACAGACAGGCGGCGAGCTGGGCCGCGTCGGGCGAGGCGGTGGCGCGGAACGCGGCGACCCGCTCGGCGGGCGTGAGCGTCCGCTCGGCGCGAGTGGTTCCGGCGGCCGGGGCATGGTCGGCACGGACCCGGCCGACCGCCGCCTCCATGGTCCGCTCGCTGGAGCCGCTCACCAGCCGCGCCCAGGCGCCGAACGAGGACTGGCGCAGGGCGAGCACCGGCACCGGCAGCCCGCGGGCGTCGCGCCCCCGCTCCGGCCTGCGCGGCCGGAACTCCAGCCGCCCGGCCGGGCCCTCACGGCGCCGCAGCACCCCTTGCCGGGTGGGCAGATGGGTGGAGCGCCACATCCGCTGCGGCAGCGGCTGGACCACGGCGAGCGGGGCGGTCCGCGCCCAGCCGTACAGCAGCCGGTGCAGCTGCCCGCTGCGCCACATGGGGCCCGCGCAGTCGCTGAGCAGCAGGGTGAGCTGCCGTCCGGCCGGGTCCCAGAACTGGGACGGGTGGGCGAGGTGTCCGCCCGGGGCGACGCCGGTGCCGACGCGCGGCCCGCCGTCCGCGCCCTCGTGCAGATAGTGCAGCTGCACCTCGCGGAAGGCCCCGGCCCGCTCGCAGACCTGGCGCAGCTCGTCGAGGGTCTGCTCCCACACCACGGTCGAGGAGGAGACGTCCATCAGCAGGGCGAGCCTGGCCTGGCGGCGGCGGTCGGGCCGCAGCACCGGAAGGATCAGGCCGGTGTCCGCCGCCCGGTCCACGGTGGCCTGCTCGTCGAGACGGCTCGCGGTGGTGCGGGCGGGCGGGCGGTAGTGCTGGAGGGGACGCAACGCCCGTTGCAGGCCGAGGGGTTCGGGCAGCGTGGCGGCGGCGGGCGCGGCCACCCGCACCCCGTCCGGCCCGCCTTGGGTGCCCGCGGCGTCGCCGTCCGGGCCGGGGCCGGACCCCGGGGTGAACAGCTCGGCCTGGCCCCCGTTCGGACGGCCCACGGACCCGCCGGGGACGTCCTGTGCGGGGACGCGCTCCGCCGGAGCGGGGCCCGCGCCGTCGACGGGGTCGGGCGGCTTGACGCCGGGGCCGCCGGCGACCGGCGGCACCGCGTCCGCCACCTGGGGCCGGGGCCGGGCGAGCGGCCCCGCGAAGCCCGCCAGCCACAGCGCGTCCGCCAGCTCCTGGGCGGTCGGCTGGATCTCCGCCTCCCGAAGGCGCGCCACCAGGGCCGTGAGCGTGGAGCTCACGGCGCTCTCGGCGGGGCGCGGGCCCCGGGCAGCGGTCATCGGGGTCACCGCTGCCTGGTGTCCAGCGGCCGCAGCAGCAGCTCGGCTATCTCCTCGCGCCGCTCCGGCCCCTCCTCGCTCACCTGCTGGGTGAGGAAGATGGCGTTCAGGAGCTGGTCGGTGGGGCGCAGTTCGCCGTCGCCGTCGTCGCGGGTGAACCGGCTGAGGAGATCGACGTTGCGCTCGTCGGCGCCGGGTCCGAAGTGGGCCTGGACGAAGGCCGCGAGACGCTCCTCGCGCGGCGGCTCCAGGTGCAGATGGATGCACCGGCGCAGCAGCGGCGCGGGGAAGTCACGCTCCCCGTTGCTGGTCAGGACGGTGATCGGGAAGGCCTGGCAGCTGATCTTGCCGTTCGGCACCGCGACCCGGAGGCCGTCGTCGGTGAGCACCTCGACCACGTCACGGCCCGGCCGGTCGGCGATCCGCTCCAGCTCGGGGAGCGGGAACTCGCCCTCCTCCAGCACGTTCAGCAGGTCGTTGGGCAGGTCGATGTCGCTCTTGTCGAGCTCGTCGATGAGCAGCACGCGCGGCCGCGCGGCGGGCAGCAGCGCGGTGCCGAGGGGGCCGAGCCGGATGTAGCGGCCGATGTCGTCGGCCTGGCCGTCCGCGAGCTGCGCGTCGTGCAGGCGCCCGATGGCGTCGTACGTGTAGAGCCCGTCCTTGAGCTCGGTGCGGCTGATGATGGGCCACTGCAGGACCCGGCCGAGCCCGAGTTCGTACGCGATGGAGTGCGCCAGCGTCGACTTGCCCGAACCGGGCTCGCCGGTGATCAGCAGCGGGCGGCGCAGATACAGCGCGGCGTTGATCAGCTGAAGGGTCTCGGCGTCGTGCGCGGAGAGCTCGGAGACCCGGTCGCCGAGCCTGCGCTTGGACGCGATGTCGATGTCCGGAACCGTGTACGGGCGCGGCTCGCCGCCGAAGGTGCGCCAGCGGGGCGGCGGGGGCAGCGCGCGGATCCGCTCGGGATCCGGTGCCCCCAAGCCTCGGTAGATCAGCCAGTCGTCCATCGCTCGCTCCTCGTCGACGGTCGGCGGGGCACCACTTCTTGGCCACGTGTCATGGGGCCACGTGTCTTTGCGAGTCGAAGTCTCATTGCGAGTCGAGGTCCAGTCGGAACGTACCCACTGACGGGCATCCGAAATGCCTTTTCCGGACACGACCTGGGCGGCCGGACGCACGCGCGGTCACACCGGCGCTTGTCCGGGCGCACGGCGGCGCACGGCGTGCCCGCGCGAGGCCGGGTCACGGCGCGTCCAGCCGGTCGAAGTCCGGCAGCGGCCGTCCCGGGTCGTCGTAGAGCATCGCCACACCCTCCGCCCAGTGCTGGGCATCCTTGGAATCGCTGATCTCCTCCCTGATACGGCGCAGCCGGTCCGGGAGTTCAGTGGGGTCCTTCGCCTGCCCGAGCAGATCGGCCGCCCCGGCGCGCAGCGCGGCGCACAGGTCCTGGCAGCCCTGTTCGGGGTGGCCGTCGGTGTGCCAGAGCGCCACCGGGTGACCGGCCTCCAGGGCCATCCGCATGGCCGCGCCGCCCACCCCGCGCCCGGCGGGCCGGCACAGCACGGGCACCGCGCCCGGCTCCAGCTCGGTGAAGTGGCGCAGCCGGGGCGCCTTGCCCGGCAGCGGCGCCGGCACCGCGGCCAGCTCCTCGGCGGCCATCAGGCCGTCCCAGCGCTCCCGCCACTCGGGGTCGGGCTCACCGCGCCGGTCGAGGTCGCGCAGCACCACCCGCCGCTGCACCCCGAGGTAGGGCGGCCGGTACAGGCGCCCGATCTCGGTGAGCTGCCAGCGGTGTACGGCGGTGTCGAAGTGGTCGGCGGGCAGGGCGACTTCGAGGGGCGCGGGGCAGTCGTCGGTGTCGACGCTCTGGAACGCGGTGACCAGCGGCCGGCGCAGCCGCCGGATCAGCTCGCCGGGGGCCACCCCGTCGCCGCGGCACTCCTCGGCGACGGGTCGGGAGCCCTCCCGGTCGCCGTCGTGCACCCGGATGCGCCAGTGGAACCGGTCGGGCGCGTCGGAGAGCGGCTCCAGCTCGACGGTGACGACGGCGCCGCGCTCGGCCGTGGGATACGGCAGTACGGGCAGGTTCTCCTCGGGCGCGCCCGGCCCGGGCACCGGCCGCAGCCCCTCGGGCAGCCGTGCCTCGGTGACCACGGTGTGCACCACCGGCGGGACCCCGCGCAGCCGCTCGCTCACCCAGGCGTCCAGCTGCGCCGGGTCGCCGCCGCGCCCGCGCTCGTACTCCACGACGAGTTTGAGGTAGTGCAGGAAGGCGATGGCGGGCATCGGCCGGTGCGCCTCGTAGAGCAGGCCGTGGCCGTCGCGCCAGGTGCGCGGGTCGGGCAGGCTGCCCGGCGGCGGGACCCCGCCGCGCGCCTTGCGCGCCAGCTTGGCGACCGGCGGCACCCCGCCGGGCCCGGGCACCGAGGCGAGCAGGTTCAGGGCGGCCCGCCGGTCGTACGGGCTCCACTGCTCGGGCGTGTGGTGCAGCCCGGCGGCGGGTAACTTCTGCTGCCGGTCGACCCAGGTGTTGTAGCCGCTGAGCCGGGGCTCGCCGCCGTGCCACCGGTCGTGCTCGGCGAGCACGGTCCGGTAGAGCTCGCCGAAACGGCGCAGCGCCGGGAGCGCGATGGCCCGGCCGCCGTCGCGCTCGACCCGGCGCGACTTCATCACGGCGACCACGGCGCCGGTCTGCGGATCGAGCACCGGCCCGCCGGAGACGCCCTTGGGGAACTCGGTGGTGTGGAACCGGAGCCCGTAACTCCCGTCGTACGTACGGATGTCGATGGCGCTGCTCCAGCGCACCGGGCTGCCCTCGGGCCGGAAGCCGTAGACCACGGCGCCGCTCGCGGCCGGCGGCTCGGCGCAGTCGCTGAGCCAGACGCACTCGTGCTCCACGTCGTCGTCGAGGAGCCGGACGAGCGCCAGGTCCTGCTCGACCGGGACGTCGTCGCCGCGCAGCTCGTCGTCGACCAGCCACGCCGCGACCCGGGCGGGCAGCGGGTCGCCGCCGAGCCGGTCGCTGCCGACGTGGAAGACCTGCTCCCGGTCCCGGCCCAGATGCGGCCGCAGGACGTGCGCGCAGGTCAGCACCCAGCCGGGGGCCACGAAGAACCCGCTGCCCCACATCGGGCCGCCACCGGCCGGGAGCAGATGGACGGTGGCCGAACGCGCCAGGTCTTCGATGAAGGGGTCGTGGGCGTACTCAGGCATCGGGCGAGCCGCCGAGGGCCGGGGGCACGAGCGGTGGGTTCGCCGACGGCGGGGGCACCGGCGGCGCGGGCTGGTCCGCCGACCGCCAGACCAGCGTGACCTGGATGGACGTCTTGGCCTCCCCGTCGGCGAGGATCGCGACGGCCGCCCCGGCCTTGGCGGACAGCTCGACGCCGAAGCTGACGCTCGCCTCGTCGGGCCGCACGGCGGCGGCCGCGTCGAGCACGGACCGCCCGACCCCGGCGATCAGCTCGCCGAGCCGCTCCACCTTGGCGACGGCGTTCTCGATCACCCCGACGTCGTCGTCGTCCGCCGCGTACCCCCCGGCGGTGGACACCCGGGCGAGCACCACGGCTCCCCCGGGCAGCTCGATCTCCCTCACGTGCGCCATGGCCGCCCCCCAACCAGTCGCAACTTCCCCCTACTTGAGATGACGAGGGTAATGGGCCGGACGGTTGCGCGGGACCCCCTCAAGCCGCCGGATACCCTGGAGGGGAACATCCCGCAGCACATCAGGAGCACGTTGTGTACTTCACCGACCGCGGCATCGAGGAGCTGGCGAAGCGGCGCGGCGAGGAGGAGGTCACCTTCGAGTGGCTCGCCGACCAGCTGCGCACCTTCGTCGACCTGAACCCCGACTTCGAGGTCCCGGTCGAGCGCCTGGCCACGTGGCTGGCGCGCCTGGACGACGAGGACGAGGACGAGTAGGGCCTGAGGCGGGGCCGGTTCCCGGCCCGGCCTTTCGACCCGCCTGAGCCGCCTGGGCCGCTTGGGCTGCCCGGGCGGCATGGGCCGCACGGCCCGCCCCGGCGGCATGGCCCGGCCTGGGCCGCATGGGCTGCCGGGGCCCGGCCTCGACGCCCCCTCGTTGCGGGCAGGCGTTCGGCGCGACCGCGGGTCGTACGCCGACGACTGGAGGTCGTACGCCGGCCCAGCGCCCCTGCGCGAGCAGCACGACACGCCGGCGCCCGGCCGCCGCCACGGCAGCCCCACTCCCGCTGCCCCGCGCCCCGCGGACACCCCGAAACCCCCCCACCCAGCCACGGCTGAAGCTGCGGTGACGCCCCCGTCGGCTCCTTGACTTCCCCCATCCGCGATATATCGTGTCTATCAGTAGACGCGATATGTTGCGTATGACCCGCCCAGGGAGGGCAGAGCCATGGCCGAGTCGACGTGGACCGTTTCCGAGCCGCGCACACTCACCTTCGACGCCCCGGTGACCGCGCTCAACGTGCGGATCGTCAACGGAACGGTGAACGTCGTGGGGACCGAGGAAGGTTCCGCGCGCCTGGAGGTGTCCGCCCTCGACGGACCGCCGCTGATCGTCACCCAGGACGGCCCGATGCTCACCGTCGCCTACGAGGACCTGCCCTGGAAGGGCTTCCTGAAGTGGTTCGACCGCAAGGGCTGGCGGCGCAGCGCGGTCGTCTCACTCACGGTCCCGTCCGGGTGCGGCGTCGAGGTGGGCGTGGTCGGCGCGGGCGCCGTGGTCTCCGGGATCCGGGGGCGTACGGACGTACGCGGCGTCACCGGCGACACCACGCTCGTGGGCCTGTCCGGCTCGGTCCGCGCGGAGACCGTCTCCGGAAACGTCGAGGCCCAGGCCGTCACCGGCGACCTCCGCTTCCAGTCGGTCTCCGGCGATCTGACGGTGATCGAGGGCGCGGCCACGTCCGTACGGGCGGAGTCGGTCAGCGGCGACATGGTGCTCGACCTGGACCCGGCCGGCAAGCCCACGGACGTACAGCTGACGACGGTGTCCGGCGAGATCGCGATCCGCCTGGACCACCCGGCGGCGGACGCCAGGGTCGAGGCGAACACCACCAGCGGCGCGGTCTCCAACGCCTTCGACGACCTGCGGGTCAGCGGCCAGTGGGGCGCGAAGAGGATCACCGGGACGCTGGGGGCGGGCACGGGCACGCTGCGGGCGACCACGGTCTCGGGCTCGCTCGCGCTGCTGCGCCGCCCCGAGCCGCACGACACGCCGGACCCGGCGGCCGCCGCCACGGAGAACGCCACGAAGAAGGTGCTCTGACATGCCCCCCGTCTTCGCCCACGGGCGCCTGCGCCTCTACCTCCTCAAGCTGCTCGACGAGGCCCCGCGCCACGGGTACGAGGTGATCCGCCTCCTGGAGGAGCGCTTCCAGGGGCTGTACGCGCCGAGCGCCGGCACGGTGTACCCGCGGCTCGCCAAGCTGGAGGCGGAGGGACTGGTCACCCACACCACCGAGGGCGGCCGCAAGGTGTACTCGATCACCGACGCGGGCCGCGCCGAACTCGCGGGCCGCAGCGGGGAGTTGGCCGACCTGGAGCTGGAGATCCGCGAGTCGGTCTCCGAGCTGGCCGCGGAGATCCGCGCGGACGTGCGGGGTGCGGCGGGCGACCTGCGGGACGACGTACGCCGCCAGGCGCGGGAGGCGCGGGCCGGGGGTGCCGGGGAGGGCGAGTCCTGGCAGCAGGCCAAGGAGGAGTTCAAGCGGGCCAAGCAGGAGTGGAAGGAGCAGGCGCGCCGGGCGAAGGACGAGTCGCGCCGGGCCCGCGAGGACGCCCAGCAGGCGCGCCGCCAGGCCAAGGAGGCGCAGGACAAGGCGCGCGAGCAGATGCAGCGGGTGGCGGAGCAGGTGCAGGACCGCTTCGCGCGGGGTGACTGGCCTTCGGGCGTACGGGAGGGACTCGCCGAGATCACGAAGGAACTCGGCCGCTTCACCCGCCCCCCGGCGCAGGAGCCCGCCTGGGCCGACGAACCGCCCACCGGCAACCCGGCCCGGGACCTGGACCGCCTCCTGGACCGCTTCCGCGACGACATCCGCGACGCGGCGCGCGACCACGGGGTGACGGAGCCGCAACTCCGCGAAACGCGCCACCACTTGTCGACGGCGGCGGCCCACATCGGAGCGATCCTGCGGGGCGGGCCGGGGTGACCCGTACCCGGCCCGCCCCTTTCCGGCCCGGTATTCGCCTGCGGCCCGGTGGGGGCTGGTCGCGCAGTTCCCCGCGCCCCTTCTTGGCCCGGTATTCGTCTGCGGCCCGGTGGGGGCTGGCCGCGCAGTTCCCCGCGCCCCTTGAATGCCGCTGCGCGGCATCCCCGGGGCGCCCCGGAGGGGCGCTTTTAGGGGCGCGGGGAACTGCG
>NZ_JBFAAD010000040.1:0-65658 GCF_040639555.1 Streptomyces sp. NPDC023838 | reverse complement strand
CGAGGGTCGTCGCACAAGCCGTCCAGGCCGCGTTCGAGGAAACGCCGCCGCCAGGTGCGGACCGTGTCCGGAGTGATCCGCAGCCGGCGGGACACTTCCATGATCGAGTGCCCCTTGGCGCACTCCAGCACGATCCGCGACCGCTGAGCCAGAGCCTGGGCCGTCGTGCGGCGACGCAACCAGCCCTCCAACACCGCCCGCTGGGCATCAGTGACCGACAACGGCGGAATCTTCGGACCCGGACGACTCATGCCCGACCAACGACGAATCTCTGACTCAGGTCACTAGGGACGCTTCCTTTGCGCACCCTCAATCACCAACGCAGCTCCCAGGCATGCCACCCCAGCAGCCATCGAGCCGAAGAAGAGCCCATCGAACAGCACGCCGTTCGCTCCCTCGGCGCTCCCGTCCTCATGTGTACACGACTTCTCAACCGGGAAGCTGGCCGTTCGTAGATCTTCACAGTGATTCTGCAAGTCCTCATTGAACACGCTCGCATTGATCCATGACAGTGCCCACAGGAGGAAGAAGATCCCGCCGAAGAGGCAAACGGCTCCCCACAGCCGGTTCAACTGGGCATCGTCTAAGCCGGTGCTCTTCACATGCCGGAGCGTACGTGCTGCGACGATGACGGCTCAAGGATTCTGTGGGACAAAGTAGGCCGGCAGGAACACACAACCGGAGGAAAGACAGCTCAGACGTCTTCCGGCTCGAGAACGAGGCGTCTTCGTGCGTGCGGCCGGCGGGTTTTCCTGTGAGCCAGGACTCCTAGAGCCCCGCTGCCGTGGTCGTCCGGGACGGGGCGCGCCTCGGCGGCTCCCGCCGCTCCACCACACGTGCACGCTCCCCCAGATCGCGCAAAGCCCGGACGTCCGGCGCACCATGAACTACCGCGCACGCGCGGCGCTTCGATGCATGGCAGGCAGGCGTGTGGGACACCCCCAATTCCCTGATCACACAGATGGACGACAGCCGCCCCCCAGCGACGGCGCCGCCGAAGGGCCGACGGCGACCTTCGCTCGCCTGCGATGGTGGGGCTCCCGACGACATGTGTCACAGAGATTCTCGTCATGGGGCCCGAGCTGCCGGCGGAGTCCCTCGACTGGCCGCCCACCATCCGGCAACGGTGGTAAGCGGGCGGCGGAAGTTTGGCTGTCTAGCTGGTCAATTTCCAGGGGGCCGGGCACGACAGCGTCCCGCCTTGCCCATCTGTGCACGGTAGTTGACGATTCGTGCAGCCCTACGTCGCGCAGCACAGACAGACCGCTCACTCCCCTCGGGACTCTTCAAGTTCGTCGGTCCACCCCAGCCTGTACGAGAACCACCTTCCGGCACACACCTCATGCGTGAGCGATGAGTTTGAACGACGGCTCGGGTCTGCCCTGGCATGACTCGGATCATCGCTGACATCTCGGTCTCCCTCGACGGCTTCGTCACCGGCCCCGACCCCGATCCCGACAACGGTCTGGGCACCGGCGGCGAGGCCTTGCACACCTGGGCGTTCTCCGACGATCCCGACGACCGGCTGCTGCTGCGCGAGGCGATCGCCCGCTCCGGCGCCGTCGTCCTCGGCCGCCGGCTCTTCGACGTGGTCGACGGGCCGCACGGCTGGGATGACACGACCGGCTACGGCGCCGGCGAGGTCGGCAAGCCCGCGTTCGTCGTCGTGACGAGTACCCCGCCGAAGTCGGTGCGGCTCACCGGCCTCGACTGGACATTCGTCACCACCGGCCTACCCGACGCCGTCGCCGCCGCGCGCGAGCGCGCCGAGGCGGCCGCGGCGGACAGGGGCAAGGACCTCGACGTCGTCCTCATGGGCGGCGGTGCCACGATCCGCGCGGCGCTGGAGTCCGGACTGGTCGACGTGCCGTCGCTGCACCTCGCGCCCGTGGTGCTGGGCGCTGGGACGCCCCTGTTCACCGGCGGCGCGCGGCGCTCGCTGGTGCAGCGGAGCGTGACCGCGACGTCAACCGCGACGCACCTGACCTACGACGTCCTCCGGTGAGCTCAATGACCACCATCAACGTTATTGGGATCGCCTTGGCCATCGAGTCGTTCGGTGACGACGACGCGCCACTCGTGCTGCTCGCGGGCGGCACGACGATGCTCTCCTGGCCCGACGCTCTGTGCGAGCGCCTCGCCTCCGGTGGGCGCCGCGTGGTGCGCTTTGACCTGCGCGACAGCGGAGAGTCGACGACGGCGGACCCGGAGACGCCCGCCTACACCCTGCGCGACCTCGCCGCCGACACGGCGGCCCTTGCCGACGCGCTCGGCGGCGGGCCCGCGCACGTCGCGGGGCTCGGCGTCGGCGGGATGGTCGCCCAGGTGGCCGTACTCGACCATCCGGGCGCGTTCTCGGCGCTAACCCTGGTCGGCAGCCGCCCGGTTGCGCCCGGGCCGCCCGACGACGACCTCCCCGACCATGACCAGGCGACGATGAGCCGATTGTTCGCGCGTCCGATGCCCGATTGGACCGACCACGAGGGTCGAACACGGCTGCGCCATGCTGCCCATCCTCATCACCGAGCCCGAAGCACCCCTCCACCTCAACACCGGCTCTGGCTCTGGCTCTGGCTCCGGCACCGGCACCGGCACCGGCACCGGCTCCGGCACCGGAGCGGGCTACCGCATGCCGTGACCAGGGAGCGACCACAGCGGTGACCTGGGACATGAACCGCGAGTTCCTGCACCGGTCACCATGGGCTGGTGACGACCTCGATACGTTGCTGGTGAGACGAGGACGACGTCTGGTTCCACTTTGGCCGTGAGACGGAAGTCAGACCAACCCACGTGAGACACCGTCAAGAACCGCAGGTCACAGCGTCGGAATATGACACAGAACGCGAGAACCTACACCACCCAGCCTACGGGGACGGGATCCGCCACGGTGTCCGCTCTCACTCATCTTGCTGGTCCTCAGTCGAGTTGAGAACGGACAGCCAGGATGAGTGAGAGCGGACACCCTTGACGCCGCGCTGGCTCGACGACCTCGCGGGGCCCTAAATGGCGCCCTCCCGAACCAGGTCCCGGGATTCCGGGTGATCTGGATCGTCGGCCGGGGCGGCGGCACACAGCGCCGCCTCGACCTGGCGGTTGCTGGTCATGGTCGACGTGACGGCGGTCATGGTGAGGAGGAGGCCGGCGGCGGTGTAGAGCGGGGTGCGTACGTCGTAGGTGGTGGCCAGCCAGCCGCCGAGGAAGGCGCCGAACGGGGCGGCGCACATGGCGAGCATGCGGGAGGTGGAGGCGACCCGGCCCATCAGGTGGGCGGGGACGATCGCCTGTCGGAGGGAGGGGCCGAGCACCATCGTGGCGCCCATGCCCGCTCCGCAGACGGCGAGCGCGAGGCCGGCGACGTACGGGTTCGGGGCGGCGGCAAGGCCCAGGATGGCGAGTCCCTCGACTGTGGCCGTGCAGGTGAGCGCGGTGCCGGTGCCGAGTCGTCGGCCGAGGAAGGAGGCGATGCCCGCGCCGAGCAGACCGCCGGAGGCCTCCGCCGTGAGGAGCAGGCCGAAGCCGAACGTGTCGATGCCGAGACGATCGTGCGCGAAGAGGGCGAGCACGGTCTCCACGGCGAGGAAGGCGATGTTCCCGACCGCCGGACGCAGCGCGAGTCCGAGCAGTAGCCGGTCCCGGAAGACGTATGAGGCGCCGGCTCGCGCCTGCCGCAGTAGTGACTCATGGGCCTGCGGTACGGGGCGAGGTGCGGCGGGCAGCGACCGTACGAGCAGTGATGAGAGGGCGAACGACACCGCGTCGGCGAGCAGCGGAACCGCCCGCCCGAGCGCGAGCAGGGCACTGCCCGCAGGCGGCCCCGCGAAGCCGGACGCGGCGGTCTGGGCGCCGCGCAGGCGGGAGTTGGCGCGCTCCAGGAGCGCGGGGTCGCGGCCGAGCAGATCCGGCAGATAGGCCGTGGCGGCCGTGTCGAAGAAGAGTCCGCCGAGGCCGAGCAGGAAGGCGACGGCCGCGAGCAGTGGAATGCTCAGCACGTCGAGCGCGGCGGCTGCCGCCGGTATGGCGAGCAGCACGGCACGCACCGCGTCCGTGACCCGCATCGTGCGCCGACGGTCCCAGCGGTCCACCAGCGCGCCGCCGAGCACCCCGAAGAGCAGCCACGGCAGCGTTCCTGCGGCCGTGACGACGGCGAGCGCCATCGGATCCCGCGTCAACGTCAAGGCGAGCAGCGGCAGCGCGGCATGCGACACCCCGTCACCGAGCGAGGAGACCGTCTGCGCGGTCCACAGCCGTCCGAACCCGGTCGGCAACTTCCGAACGTCTGAGGTCGAGGTCACTTGGCGTCCCCTTCGGCCTGCTCGCGCGATGCGGGGTGGAACAGTGCGAAGACGAGCGACGCGTCCGGCAGCGACGGATCGGACAGCTCGCGGTACTCGTCCGCCAGTGCCTCCAGCCGCGCCCCCAGCTCCGCGAACTGCTCGTCGGTGAGCCGCAGATGCGCCATCCGTACGTGCCTCTCGCCTCCCACCGGCGCTGCCTCCAGGTCCGCCACCGCGTGCCGCATCAGCACATCCGGCCCTCCCTCGCCCGGATCCGGCAGCACGATCGCCCGCGCGGCCATCGCGTAGTACCGCTCGGTGACTCCCCGGACCTTCCGGGTTCGTACCACCTTCACCAGGCCGGCCCGCTCCAGCAGCCGTACGTGGTAGCTGGAACTCCCCTTCGCGAGGCCCACTCGCTCGGCGATCTGGGTGATCGTCGCGGGCTCGAAGCGGAGCACGGCCATGATCCGGTGACGCGTGAGATTGGAGACGGCGCGTAGCTGCTCGTCCGTGGTGACGTGGAACGTCTCGGGAAGATCATCGGTAGGCACGGGTCTAATGGTCAACACTTCTTGACCATTAGGCAAGGGTTTTTTGTTCGAACTTCCGGAATCGACTGTTCAGCACGCGCGGCCTTCGCTCCCGCACCCTCCTTCCCGACCTCGCCGCCACTCCTGTGACCAGCCATGATGGGGGCTGCCAACCACGGGGGCGGAGGCATGGTGGGCACCCCTGGCGAGATCGCGGCGGCGGGGTTGACCGATGCGTCGGCGCCTGATGTCTCATCAGGCATCAGGAAATCTCACCCTCGGTGGTGGCGCTCGGCTCGCGGGTCTGCTGTAGCGGTGCTGAGGCCCGATCCAGAATTATCGAGCAGTGTGCACCGGACTCCGGCGGTCTGAGGATGTCGAGAACGTGTCGCCGGCTCCGTCCCAGGGACATCAGCAGCCACCACCAGCCGCACGAGGAAGAAGGAGAATCCAGCATGGCGATTCAGCGGATGGACAACGTCGGCATCGTCGTCGAGGACATGGACGCCGCCATCGCGTACTTCGTGGAACTCGGTTTGGAGCTGGAGGGCAGGGCGGAGGTCAAGGGCCTCGTCGCCGACCAGTGCACCGGACTCGACGGCGTCCACTGTGACATCGCGATGCTCCGGACCCCGGACGGTCACAGCCGCCTCGAACTGGCGAAGTACCGCAGCCCCACGGCAATCAGCACCGAGCCACGCAACCAGCCCCACAACATCGTGGGCACACACCGCGTCATGTTCGCCGTCGACGACATCCAGGACACCGTTGCCCGCCTGCGCCCTCACGGCGCCGAACTCATCGGCGAGATCGCCCGGTACGAGGACAGCTACCTGCTCTGCTACCTCCGCGGCCCGGAAGGCATCATCGTCGGACTGGCCGAACAACTGCACTGAGAAGGAGAAACCGAACCATAGCGACGAACGAGATCATCGGGGGGCAATGCCCCCGGCGAGCCGATGGAGCTCACGGGCCGCCGCATCGCTGCCCCTGGTGCTCCGTGCCCCTGGTGGCCCTGGCGCCGCACCTCCCGAAGGCTCTGCTCTCCTCGAGCAATCCTGCTCTCCCTGCCGTTTCAATGCCTGGTTCTCGCATCGCCGGCCAGTGGTCCTGCCGTGGTCCCGGGCTGCCCGGATTGGTCCCAGCCCGTGTGCGAGACCTGAACCGCGGGGTGCTGCTTTGTACGAGCAGCGGCGCAGGTTCTCACTGATGTTGATACCGGTGCCGCCGGCGGTGAGTGTGGCGGGGTCGAGGACCGTGACCTCGCCCACGGTGTGGTGATCGGCCCACACACAGAGCGGGCCGGTGTGACCGGTACCGGATGGCTCAGACACATCGATGGTCTTGAGTATCTGACACTTCATGACTGCCTCGCCGAGCCCCTGTGGCGGGGCGTTTCGCAGAGCACCGACCGGTGTTGTCACCGTGGTCTTGTCGGCGGCCGTCTTCGTCTTCTACGCGCACACGCCGCTGCGCGCGCGGCCCTGGCGGACAGTTGAGCGCCACGGGCGGTCTGCGAAAGTGCCTTCTGAGCAGGGACGATGAACCTTGTCGAGGGGTTCTGTCGGTCCACATGGAGGCACTTTCTGCGCGAAGGGCGGCCTCGGGCAGATCCGCCCGCGGCGAATTCGTGCACGCCGTGACCGCTTCGCGGAGCTCCCTCCGCCCGGCAGGTGGTTTCCGGCCGCGATGGCGCGCCTTCGGCGACCGACCGGCCAGGGGCGCGCAGGCACTCTGGCGTCATGCCTGTCCACGGCTCTACCGTGGCACGGGGACACACCCGCACCACAGTTCGTCTCGCTTGTCATGGACGCGCCATTCACTGCCCTGTCATTCACCACACACCGTGACCTTGATGACTCCAGGCAAGAGGTGAGCCATGTTCGTGCACCGCAGACGCCCAGCCCGACTACGTCGACGGCGTCGACCACGTCGGCTCAGTGTCGTCATCCTGCTCCTCGGCGTCGTCGCGGCTGTCGCGGCCGGGCCTGCCCTGGCGACGCCGGATGCCGCGCCCTGGGGCCCGCCCCTCGTCAAGCCGGTCGACCCTCAGCACTGGCGCAACCCCGACGACATGACCTGGGCCGAATACCGCTCCGTCCCGGGCACCGACTGGGCGAACCCCGACCGCCGGCCCACCCGGCGCAAGTTCAAAGGCGCTCTCGTACTGCTGGACTACTCCGACGAGGAGTTCTCGGTCACCAAGCCCGCCGGCGCCGCCAAGTTCGGCAATCCACTGCCCAGCGCGTCCGGCATTCCCCGCGCCCAACTCCCCAAGTTCTACGAGGACTTCCTCAACAAGCCCGGCGCCCTCAACCACGGCCACACCATCAACGAGTACTGGATGGAGGATTCCGGCGGCCGCTTCGGCGTCGGCCTGACCGCCTTCGGCGCCTACCGCATGCCGGGCAAGTCCTACCAGTACGGCATCGAGCCCGGCATGAACCCCGGCGCCTGTCCCGTGGGCGAAACCTGCGGCAAGGACATCCGCGCCGACGGCAAGCGAGCCTGGGTCGCCGACGTGGGCGCCGGCAAAGCCGGCGAGTTCGACTTCGTCTTCTACCTCACCGCCGGAGTGGACGAGTCCTCCGCCTGGCAGGAGTTCGGGCCGATGAAGTTCGCCTCCGCCCAGGACGTGCCGGTCGCCTGGGGACCCCCGTCCCCCATCGCCTCCGGACAGAACGCGGCACGGACCCGCTACGTGCCGTGGACGTCCTGGCAGGCGGCAGCCCGTATCTGGCCCAACGCCGCCAACGGCTCCTCCATCCAGGCCGAGAGCTCCGGCATGGCCACCTTCGCCCATGAGCTCAGCCACATCCTGGGCATCGGCGACAACTACAACAACCCCTACGGGACACCGCTCAGCCGCTCCTACACCGGCATCTGGGGCATGCTCTCGCGCGGCACGTTCAACGGCCCCGGCGGGCCGCACACGCGCTGGCAGATACCCGCCACCGCGGGCGGCTCCATGGGCGCCCAGCACGTCCTGCGCGACAAGCTCAAACTCGGCATGGTCGACGAGAGGAACATCCTGCGCCTGGACCGCGACGCCCTCAAGGACTCCGGCCCCGTCGTCGCCCGCGTCACCGCCCGCTCCGCCCCGCCGGGAGAGAAAGGGCTCACCGGCGTCAACATCACCATGGCCCGCGACCTGTCACCGGCCTGCGACCGGGCCACCGACCCGCTGTGCGACGGCGGCGGCTACGACAACTACACCGTCGAGGTCGTCGACCGCATGGGCATGGACTCCTTCACACCGGACAGCGGTGTCCTCCTCAGCAAGACCAAGAACGCCGACAACGCGCCGTTCGCCTGGGTGGTCGACGCCCACCCCGAAGACATCGGCCTGGTGGACTTCACCCGCCCCGACGGCACTCCGCAGAAGATCACGATGGGGGACTACCGGCAGCTCAGCGACGCGCTCTTCCACGCGGGGGCCGACTCCGGCAGCTCGTACGAGTACGTCGACGAGGCCAACCGGCTGCACTTCTACGTCCTCAACGTGCGACGTGACGCCACCGGCGTGCTCTCCTACGACATCGGCATCAAGTCCCTGGACGGAGTCGGCCCGCAGACCCCAGCAGTCGCCCTCGGCAAGGGCTCCGTCACGAGCGCGCCCGCCACAGGCCGGGCCGTGTGTACCTTCAACCTCACCAACACCGGGCAGCCCGACCCGAACAACCAGCCGCACCTGTCCTCCGACATCTACCGCCTGACCGCCACCACCTCGCAACGCGGCTGGTCGGCCTGGCTCCCCAACCGCCTCGCCGCCGCGGCCGCCGGCACCTCCGTCCCCGTCGACGTCGCCGTCACCGCGAAGCCGGGCGCCGAACGCACGGGCGCCGTCATCCTCACCGCCCGCTCGGAGAGCGACCCGGCCAAGACAGCCCAGGCCACCTGCTCGCTGCCGAAACCGGCCCGGTGACCACTCCCCCACAGCACACGGGGCGACCGGGCCACATCCGGCCCGGTCGTCCTGTGCCCTGGCGACAGCGGCGGCGATGGAAGTCAGCCGCTGACTGCCACCGGGACCGGCTTCCCGGTGCTCAACGGTGAAGTCGTAACCGTGGGTGTCGAGTTGGGCGGCCGGGCGGCCCTACCAGATCACGACTGCGCCACCGGTCTGAACGGCGCGGCGGGCGGCATCGCTGATGTGGGCCAGGTTCGAGGCCAGGAGGTGCGTGTGCTCGTCGTAGGTACGGTCGGGGACTGCCCGCGACGATCAGGCGAGCAGGGGTTCTGCAACCACCGTCGCACCCCCACCACGGCCGCCCCGCGCGGGGCGGCCTCCCGGACTCACATGAGTACGGGTACGGATAGACGCTGCCAACCGCGTCGCAAGAATGGACACATGAACGTGAAGTGGTCACTGGCCGCCGCCTCCGAGCCGCGCGTTGGCGCGGATGGTGCCGCGTGGAAGCAGCGGCTACGAGCGGCGTACGGCCAGGACGGCTGACTCGGTGGGTGTGGTCAGCACTTCGGTGGCGTGCAGTGCCGGATGGGTGAGGTAGAACACCCGCAGCTCGTCCACTGCGCCGGCGTACCGAGGTGGCCAGCCGGACGAGGGTGTGAAGTCGTCCAGTACGAGAACACCCCCAGGAGCGAGCAACTCGACGACCAGTTGAGGGTCGTCGCGTTTGCCTCCGCCGTCGCAGAAGAAGACGTCGAAGGGCGCGTGCCTTTCGAGCAGCCGCCAGTCCCCCGTGAGGACACGCACGCGGTCGTCATCAGCGAAGACCCCGGCCGCCCTACGTGCCAGATCCTGGTCGCGTTCCACGGTGAACAGGCGGGCGTCGCCAATCAGCCCGCTGTGCAACCACGCGGCTCCTACCCCGCATCCGGTTCCGCTTTCCGCCATGACACCGCCCGGTTTCGAGGCGGCAGCCAGCCTGAGCAAACGGCCCACCTCAGGAGCACAGCTGAACCCGAAACCCGCAACTGCCGCGCAACGCTCGGCAGCCGCGACACGTTCTGGCACGTCAGGTCCTGCGCTCCCCACGGCGCACACCCCCTCCATCGTTGAAGCACAGCCATCCTGCCACTCCTGCACGGAGTGGGGTTCGCCTGATGGCGGGTCGTCGCCGGGCACATTCACCGCCGCGAGGCCCCAGGAGGTCACCCACGCGCCTCTGGCAGCTCCCCGGGGCGCCTTCAGGTGCTATCGGGTGGTGGGGTCGGGTCGGGTAGCTCGCCCTGCCAAAGTCGTTCCCGCGCCGGCGCCGGTGCCGTTGCCTGGGCCGGGTCGGTGCCTGAGCCGGTGCCTGAGCCGGTACCTGGGCCGGTGCCTGGGCCGGTACCTGGGCCGGTGCCTGGGCCGGTGCCTGGGCCGGGGTCGGGGTCGGTGCCTCCACCGCCTGCGGCGCCGCCGAGCCCGCCCGAGCTGGAGGCCATGCTCAAGCGGATGCGGTTTCCTTATCTGCGCAAGCCCGCCCCCGAGATCCTCGCCACCGCGAGATCCCAGCGATGGGACCCGGCCGAGGTCGTCCGGATCCTGCTAGAGGAAGAGGCCAAGGGCCGCGACGACGGCACCCGACGCCCCCGCCGCAACCACCGCCGCGTCGCTCAACTGCCGTCTAGGAAGGCCGCCAACTCCTGGAAGGAGGCGGACTCCCGATCCGCGCGTCGACCCAGCATGTGCTGATGACGCTGAAATGGATCGGCCTGTCATGCCGTCGCAAGCCGAAGGACCGCCGCCCATCTCGGCACAAGCACCGCAGACATCTGGTTGATCACCCATTGGGGCAACTCCGGCGCCTGGCCCTGGACGAGTTCGGCGCTCGCGGAGACCAGGCGCCGGGCGCGGGTCACCTCTTGTCTTTCTCCACCTTGTACAGCTTGAGGCTCTTGTTCGCGAACAGGAGGACATATCCGCAGTTCCAGCAGATAAGTCCGGTCGCCGACTCGTTCGCCCAGCCGAGGTTCATGAACTCCGCCCCGGAGCTGTTGAGTTTCACCTCACGGTCCCGGAACGCATCGCCCTGGCAGAAGCTGCACCTGATCCAGGTGTCCCCTATTGCGGCACGTACAGGCTTGGCCACGGTTCCCGTTCTCCCTGAGTCGACGAGGTGGCGAACGCCGTTCGCTCACCGGGTGGTGATCATAGTCGGGACCGCCCGGCGGTCTCCGGTACCCGCGATGGGCCGGCCGCCGTGCAGGCGCGAGCGCCAAGGCTGGGCGGCTCAGCACCTCACCGCGCCCTTCGGCGTGGGGTGAAGGCGTAGAGGTCGAGGATGTCGGGGCAGGGCGCGATGCCGGGGCCGCCGGCCTGGACCCAGGCGGCGATGTCGTCCGTGGCGGCGGGGTCGTTGACCAGACCGAGCCAGACCGGGCGGGCACCGGCGACGCGTCCGGCACGGGAGGGCTGGACGACGATCACGTTGGCCTGTTCGCAGACGTCGAGGCAGGCGGAGACACGTACGGGCGCGTTCTCCGCGAGGCGCGCCTTCTGCTGGGCGTGGTCGACTCCAGTCACCTTCGGGCTCCCGCAGCAGCAGTCCCTGCACACCACGATTCGGCACGGGGCCGAGTCGGCTGGAGTACGTCCGGCGCCGCCTTGTGGTCGCTGCTCCGCCATGACGGCTCACGCTCCTTCTCCGGGGAGATCCGCCCCGGTTTCGTCAAGGAGGCGACGACGTGAGTCTCCTGGCTCCCGGGTCGTCGCTTGCCCCGTCCTTCCCACCCGCCTGCGGGTAGTGGTCTGTTCGGGATTCGCTCGCCGGTCACAGTGGCGGGACCGCGCCGGAATTCCACCGGCTTCCTCGTTCCGCGTCGCCTTGTCGTCGGGCATCGTCGCACGTCGGAGGGTCGCGCGTCACCATCGTCCCACCGGGCTGGGCGACCCGAACACGCCCGCGTTCGCCGCCGGAGAGGGCGTTGGCCTGATCCGGAGAAGTCTGTTGCCGGCGACCGCGACATGCTGGAGCCGGGCCGGGTATTCCAGGAGGCCACGCCTCGTGGAATACCCGGCCCCGCCTACTCAGCGGCAGTGAACGCTCCGCCGGTGAGGACGGGGACAACTTCGCAGGCATCCAGCTCAGTTGCGATGGCGACGTCGTCGCCATAGCCCCACGCGATGAGTTCGCGTCCCGAGGAACAGTCCGCGACAGCGACACCGACGTTCGGCACACCGTCAAAGACCGCGGCCGCCATGGCTGCTTCCGGCGAGAGCCGGTCCCGGCCACATCGGCGCAGAGCGGCGATCACAGCTCCGGCGCCGAGCAGATCTTCAAGCGCCGCCCTGAGGCTGCCGTCGGGCCAGCGCTCACCCGAGGCGATCACCACAACCGGTCGCTCGGCCGTTCCATAGCCCCGGTCGGCCAGCCAACGGCCGACGGCGGCCGAGTTCCGCAGCGATACAGCAACCACCATCGAGCCCCCGGCCGCCGCGGCGATGGTGGATCCGTTGGGCGAGGGGAGCACCAGCCGAGGCGTGAAGGGGGCACGTCGCAATGCGGCCGGTGACAGCGACCACGGTGACGTCTCGGTGGCCTTGCTCCGCCCCACAGCCAGGCTGGCATCCAGCTCGTCAGCGAATACCACTGCGGTCTCATCCCTCCAGCGGTAGGGAAACACCTGAGTCCCCGACTCCACCGCGACCGTCACCGACGTGGTGAACGACAGCACGTCGACCACGACAAGGCAGGCAGCGTCCTTCGCAAGAAGAGCCGCACCGGCAGGACCCCATTCGAACCGCACCCCGTGACCTGCCTGCATCAACCAGTCTCCCATGACCGAAGATCATGCCAGCGCCGAGCCAGCAACCCCCGAGCACCTCCCCGGAATGCACCACGCCTCACAGACCGTCACCAGCCAAGGACAACGGCACAGTCGCGGCGCTGAACGAACGCCGCTTCGCTGCCGGGACCGGACAGGGCAGCCTCACTCGCGACAGTCGCCGAACACGGCGCTCAGCTCAGGCTTGCTGGTGAGCCCACCCCGTGCCGTCGGCCGACCACAGCCGGTGGCGTTCATGGACCGTCTTCCAGGGCCCGATCGCTCGGGCAGATCCCGCCAGTGCACTCCGGTCCGCACCGTGTGCAGAATCCCGTCGATCACCTGCCGGTGATCCCGCCACCGGCCACAACACCCGCTACTGACCGGCAGAAACGGACGCAGCCGTTCCCACCCGGCATCCGTCGAGTCACCCCGCCCCATGCCTGACACAACGAGCCACCAGTCAGACAGTCAGATGATCGGGCGGACAGGTCCTAGTCCGGGCTTGTACGGCCGGATACTGCTGGGCCCGCTTGCTTGCGACTGGCAGCGACACCGTTCAAGACGGTGTCGCTGCCGACGCTCGTGGAGTACTCGTCGCTCCTCCCCTCGTGTCGAGGACGGTCTTGGGCAGCCCCGTCCGAGCTGGCGGAGAATCCAGCCCGCCTCCAGGGTGATATAGGAGCAGCTGCCGCGTCTGAACCCCTGCGGTGCGCCGCGCCGCGCGTACGGGCACCAGAAGCCCGAGCGGGCATACGTGACCCCATGCAGCAGGAGGCTGTCCCGGGAACGGGCGTGCAGCCCGCAGCCGATCCGCGGGCGGTTGAAGGTCGTAACGCGGCGCAGACAAGTCCGTGGCTGTCGGGCGGAGATGGTATGGCCAAAGGGCGCTGGAGGCGGTTTTCCACGAGAGACCGCCTTCGGCCGGATCGCTCGCCTGGCAGGGCTGTCAAACACCTTGAGGCTGGTCTCTCCGGTGCCGCCGAACTCCAGCGTCTCGCGGTCCAGGGCGAGGGCGTTGAGGAGGATGTCCAGCGCGCCTCCCAACAGCGTGATCCGGAGGCAGGCTCTAGTCTCTACCCATGCTGACCAGGGAAGACGCGACGTACGAGGCTGTCAGGCGACTGGCCGCCGGAGTTGCCGTGGACCGGGCGTTCGATGTGAGTGACCCGGAGTCCTGGATCGGCCTTGACTTCGGGGTGCGTGAACTGGCCTGGCGGCGGCCGGAGCTGTTCCACTCGAACGCGTCACTGGCTGGGCGGCGGCTGAGCTGGGGCCCGGGTGCGTGGCTGCCCAGCGTCACCTGGTCCCGCAAGCCCGGTGACGCTGAACTCGCCCTCGCCCTCTGCCATCGCGACGGCTGGATCCGCGAGGCCGCGCTGGGCCACGCCGAGGAGCGGCCCGCGCTGCTGGCGCTGGTCGTCATCCGCTGCGCGGACTGGGCGGAGCCGGTACGCGAACAGGCCCGCGCACTCCTGGCCAAGGCTCCCCCACACCGGCTTGCCGCGCAGGCCGCGCTGATCCTGCGGGTCGGCCGCCGCCCCCGGGGCGGCTTCGCCCAGGAGCTGCTGACCGGGGTGCTGCGTGCGGGCCCGGCGGCGCAAGTCCAAGAGCTGCTCGACAGCGGTGACCGGGCCACGGCCCGCCTCGCGCACCGCGTCGCCATCGAGCGCCGGCTACTCCCTGCGGCCCGGCTCGCTCAGACCGCCGCGCGCCACCATGACGTCGTCGTGCAGGACCTGTGCGCCAATGCGGCCGTGGCCACCCTCGGCGAGAGCACCTCCGACAAGTTCCGCGAGGTCGTGGCGCCGCTGCTCGCCTCCCGGCAGCCCCGGGTAAGGGCGGCGGGGGTGACCACGCTGGCCCGGGCCGGGCGGCACTGTGAGGCCGAGCCCTACCTCACCGACCGGTCCACCGTGGTGCGGGCGTGCGCCCGGTGGGTGCTGCGGCAGGGCGGCACCGACCCTGCGCCGCTGTACCGCGCACTGTGCGCCGACCCCGCGGCCCGGCCCGCCGCCGCGGTGGGTCTCGGCGAGTGTGGGGTGCGCGAGGACGCGGACCGGATCAGAGCGCTCCTCGCGCACCCGGTTCCCGGGGTACGCGCCTGGGCGGTGGCGGGGCTGCGGACGCTGGAGGCTCTGCGCGTCGACGACATACGGCCGCTCCTGGACGACTCCTCGGCGGCGGTGGTCCGGCAGGCGACCGCAGCCCTGTTGCCGTGGGCAGGGCACATACCGCCGCAGCACCTGCGCGAGCTCCTGGCCCAAGACCGCCCGCGCCACCAACAGGTCGCGGCGGCCCGGCTGCTGTGGGCCGTCGGGGTACGTTCCCAGGACTGACCTGCTATCCGCACTGGTTCGGCGCCTGATGTTCGTTTACGCACCTGATGGTGCCCGCGATCTCCTGGAGGCCTCGTAGGCCCGGGTAGTGCCGTTCTGGGCGTCGGTGAAGGCAGCTCTACGACAGGAGCCTCGCTCCGCTCACCACCACGATCGCGACCGCGACAGGCCAGGAGCCGGGGCTACCCGGCATCCTGGCCACATGGTCCGACAGACTTGGTCCGGGCTGGCACGGTGAGGAAATCCACCGCGCCAGCCGGCTCCCTCTCGTAGTGGATCAGCCGCCGGTCATGTCAGGGGCTCCGATGGTGTACAGGAGCAGGGCGAAGGTCGCCACGGTGAACAGCGCGGTCATCAAACGCTGCACACTGATTGTCCGGGTCACGTCGGTTTCCTTTCTGAGTGAGCTCTCAGCCGCCGGTCCACTCAGGGGCTCCGATGGTGTAGAGCAGCAGGGCCAAGGTGGCCAGGGTGAACAGCGCCGTCATCGGGCGCCGTACGTTGATGGTTTGAGTCATGTCTCGCCTCCGCGGTGTGTGGTGGTGTGGGCTGGCGCATGGCTGTGGCGATGACGGCGGCGGCTCCCAGGGTGATGAGGATGTCGCCGATGCTGATGACCGCGTGCAATGGGGGTATGGGGATGACATCGCCTAGGAGGGTCAGCCGACTGCCGTGTGCGGCGGCGATGTTCTTGGCCGTCTCCTGCCCCGGGGGGATGCCGGCGGCGGCAGCGGCTGTGGGCGAGTAGGGCATGCGCCCGTTGAGTGCGATCGCCATGCCGTTGAGCAGCCCGCCGCCCAAAGCCGTCGACGCGGCGGTCTTCAGTGCGCGGCTGCGTCCCCGCAAGTTGACGAACAGCCACCCGAGCACCGCCGCGAAGGTCGTGGCCAGCAGCACGCTGCGTAGCGCCTGGCCCGACTGGCCGTCGAGACGGTCGGTGGCGTACTCGGCCAACTGAGCCGCGCCGGCGAGCCACACCAGCCACAATGCCCGCAGCCGGATGGCGACCAGTCCGCCCAGCCGACCACCGCTCACGTACCCCGCCACCACACCGACGATCACCGGGAACCCGAAGAGCAGCACAGCCTGCCCGCTCACCGCTGTACCCCCGACCTACGTGTGCCGCTCGTGCGGGGCGCGAGAGCGAGGCATGCAGTGGCGGCCGGTCCCACGTGGGGATGCAGGAGTGCGGCTTCGTCGGCTGCTATGGGGCGTTTGTCGCTCATCGGTTCTCCTTCCGCACGGCACATGCGTGCTGCCGAGCAGCGACGCGAACTCCCGGGCCTGGGGGCCCGGCAGGCTGCGGCGACCGGCATGCTCCGGCCGTGCGACGGAAATTGTCAGTACCAGTCCTGATCGGGATTGCCGTTGCATCCCCACCGGAAGACGCGGCCGCCGTCGCCCGTAGCCATGTCGTAGACGGCCAGGCACTTGCCCGAGTTCCGGGTGTAGACCTCGGCGCCGGCTGGCCGCCGAGGCCCACGCCTGCCGGGCAGTCGACAGGGCGGCTCCTGCCAGGAGCACAACTCCCGCTCCGACGGACGCGAGCCTTCCTGTTTTCTTTGCCATCAAGGCCTCCTGGGTGAACGAAACAACGCCCGGCAGAGCCGCTGCTTCTGACCGGCAACAGCAACCCTCGCCAGAGCCACCGTTGTCCGCGCCACGACGCCGACATCGACCCAGGTCACAGCCGAACCGCAAGTGGACAACAGGGCTTGTCCGCGGACAACCCGTCACCTTGGCCGTGGACTCGGGTGCGGCCCCTGACGGCCAAGGCGGCGATATCGAGTCCTGGGTGGATCCATACGGCAACACCTCGCCCTCCACTGGCCCTGGACCAACGTGATCACCAGGGCGTTCGAACGCCGGCAAGCCCTTCCGAACCCCGGCTGACGAGCGACAACGCCCTATGTCGTGATCATTTGGTGGTGCGGCGGCGCATGGCCGACCCCTGGTGTTCGGGGTCGGCCATGCGTGTGGGCGGTCGATCAGTGGAGCTTGGTGCCTGCGGTGGTGCAGGGGGTGCCGTTGAGAGTGAAGGTGCCCGGTGCGGTGTTGGTGCCCGAGTAGGCGCCGTTGAAGCCGATCGTGGTGGAACTCCCGGTGGGCAGGGACGCGTTCCAGTCGGCGTCCTTGACGGTGACCGCGGCGCCGGTCTGCGACCAGGTGCCGTTCCAGCCCTGGGTGACCTTCTGGTTGCCGGTGAAGGTGAATCCGAGTGTCCAGCCGTTGACCGGTCCCGCCTGGTTGGTGATCTTCACACCGGCGGTGAAGCCGGCGCCCCAGTCGTTGTCGACCTGGTAGGCGACGGTGCAGCCGCTCGTCGTGGCCGGGCTGGTGGTGACCTGCAGCGGAGCCGACGGAGGTGAGCTGCGGCCCCCGGTGTCGGTGGCCACGACGCGGAACGTGTAGGCGGTGGCCGGGGTCAGGCCGGTGACGGTGGCGGTGGTCGCCGACGCGGGGACGGTGGTCAGGGGGGCCGTGGTGGCCGGGTCACCGCCGTACAGGCGGTAGTCCGCCAGGGGGGAGGTCCCGGGCGTGGCGGCCGGCCAGGTCAGCGTCACGCGGTCGGGGCCGGTCGCGGAGGCCGTGGGAGTGCCGGGCGCCGAGGGCGGGGTGGCCTGGGTCGAGCCGGCGGGAATGACGTACTCGGTGATGGAGTACGCCGGGAAGGTCGCGGTGAAGGAGCCGCCGTTCAGCGGCTGACCGGGCGGGTGCTGGATCGCGGTGGGGTCGGCCTGGCCGTAGCGGTAGACCTGCGCCGCTGCCGGGAGCGCGGTGCTGCCGGTCACGGAGACGGGTGCGGTCAGGTCGCCGGTGGTCTTGTTGAGCACCATGACCGTGGTGGCGTGGTCGCTGCTGCGCTCGGCCGCGTACACCGACAGCTTGTCCTGGTCGGCGCTCGCGGCCTTGACCGAGGTGTCGCCGAAGGTGCCGCCCTGGCCGTCGTAGTTCAGGAACATGCGGAAGGCGTACGCTCCGGGGTCGGTCGCCTTCGGCGGTGACCACAGGGTGGCCAGGTCCAGCCCCTGACGTCCGAAGATCCCCAGCACGTCGGCCTGGGCCAGGCCGCCGTCGATGTGGTCCAGCGCTCCCCAGTTGTACTCCGAGATGGCCAGCTTCGTACCCGGGTAGTTCTGGTCGACCAGCGAGCGCATGCGGGGGACGAACTGGATCGGCTGGTTGATCCAGCTCTCGTCGACGTAGGAGGGATCCCACAACTGCCGGGTGGACCGCAGTCGCAGGGCCTGCGTCGCCGCGTCGTCCGCACTGCCGGACACGCCGGACTGCTGCGGGTAGATGTGCTCGTCGAAGTAGTCGAGGATCCGGCGCCCGTGCGCCTGCTCGTACTCCTTCATCTTCTGCAGGTACCAGGGGGCGAACTGCACCCCTCCGTGCGCGGCGGAGTCCGGCGGGTTCGACCAGCAGCTGCCCCCCTGCTGGCCGCACACCTGCTGGTCCAGGCCGGAGTAGATCAGCGAGTTGAAGCCCCAGCCGACCGGGCCGAGGGTCTGCGCTGCCGGGTCGGCGTCCTTGACGGCGGCGGCGGTGGCGTAGGTGCTGTCGCGCATTTCGTCGTAGCCCGCCCCGGCCGGGTGGACATCGCGGTGTGTGCCGAACCACAGGTCCGGTTCGTTGTCCAGATTGTAGAAGCGCACCCCGCCGCTGTTCGCGGCGCCGTAGGTGCTGTCGAGGTACTGCACCCAGCCCTTGACGAAGTCCGGGCCCGCGGGCGTGCTGGTCTCGGCCGGATCGTTGCCCGTGATCAGGGTGCCGTCGGGCTTCTTGCCGTTGCCGCAGTCCGGCCGCCACTGCGCGTCGGTCTCCTGCTGGGGACCGTACTTGGCGACACTGAACCCGCAGCCGCTGTCACGGCCGGCCGCCGTCCAGCCGATCATCGGCACGGTCATCAGCGTGTCGGTGCCGGTCCTGCGGTTCTGCTCGACGAACTTGTCGGCCTGCGATCCGGCGGGCAGGGCCGCGGTGTCGTTGTTGTAGTGCAGGTCCTCGAAGTACCAGTCGGAGCCTGCGTTGTAGGCGTCGAGCTTGTAGTTGTAACGGGAGGTGGCGTTGCCGCCCCAGCGGCCCATCGGCAGACGCAGTTCCTTGGCCAGTGCCTCGTCGGGGAAGTTCATGCCGTAGATGTGGGCGTCGATGGCGTGCCGCCCGTTGGTGGCGTCCACGGTGATCGCCGGACCCGCGGTGGCGTCGGCCGCCCGCACGGATCGCCCGGTGTCGGCGGCCTGCGCCGCCCCGGTACCGGCCACCAATACCGCGACTGCCGCCAGGGCGGCCGCCTTGTGTGTCGTACGCATGGTCTCCTTCTCAGCAGCCGGCGGCACGGGCGGTACGGCCCGCAACGCCCGAAGCGTGCGATCGACACGTACCGCCGACAGCGCCGCGGCCTTGGGTGGGGGATGGAAACGACCGCGCTGTGGGAACCCGGCTCTCACCGGTCGGCGGGCGGGCGAGGCAGGACGGTGCAGTCGGCGGTGGCATTGCCCCGGCCGACTGCGCAACTCCTCAACTCGCCGCAGGTGCAGGCAAGTTGATATGTGGGAGCGCTCCCACATGGGAGTGTGGGGCGCCTGGACCGGGGTGTCAACAGGTACGCGCACACAGCACCAGCCTGACCCCATGACAGAGCGGGCGAGCACGGTGGCCCTGAGGTGCGGGCTTCCGGGAGCAGGCAAGCCCACGTACGCGATGGCACTGGCGCGGGGTGGTTACGTCCGGCTCCCGATCGACGAGGTGGTCTGGCAGCGGATCGGGCGGCAGGGTGCGTGCGCGGGGCGCATGGTGCTCGTGCTGATCGTGGGCGGATGGCTTCAGTGAAGATCGTCGGTCGCCGGGAGGCTTCGCGGTTCGTCAGGGCCGGCTGGGCCCTCACCAGAGCAGTCGCCCACATGGGGTCGGTGCGGACCTTGCCGAGAACGCGTGTGTGCGCTGATGTTGAACCGGGTTCATCGGCTTTCCCAAGCGAGTGACCTACTGCGCGCGGTTGGGCGGGGAAGCCCCAGCAAATTTCCCAGAGTTGACGGTGGTACGTTCATGTACATGCCGATGGGATACGTGGCGACGACCGCGCTCTTCGCCTGGTGCACCTTCTTCGCCGTTGTCGCGCCACGTCGGCCCCGGCCTCTGGCGACCATGAGCTTCTGGTTCGGCCTGGGCCTCAACGAGGTGCCGTTCGTGGGGATCTATGTCCTGGTGGTCTCCACGGCAGTGGCTGCCGCCCAGGCCGATCTGGAGTCACCGGGCGCCAAGGTGACAACCGCGGTGGCCGCCGTCGTCACCGTCGGCCTTGCTGTCTCCGCCTGGCGGGGCGTGCGCACGGATCAGGTGGTCGGGCGGGCTCTCGAGCAGGGCCTCGGGACCGGCTGGCGGGATCGTGTGCACGTACCGCTGCGCCGCCACCGACCCTGGGGCCGCATCCTGCTGCTGCCGGGCCTGATGCGGCAGCGTGACGTGCAGCGGATCCCCAACATCCGCTACGGGGACGCCGGCCGCCGGAATCTCCTCGACGTCTACCGTCGCCGCGACACACCGCAGAAGGCGCCGGTCCTGATCTACTTCCACGGTGGCAGGTACACCAGCGGAGCGAAGAACCGCGAGGCACGGCCCCTGCTCTACCGGCTCGCCGGCCAGGGGTGGGTGTGCATCAGCGCCAACTACCGGCTGCGGCCCCAGACCACTTTCCCCGGCCACCAGATCGACGCCAAGAAGGTCATCGCCTGGGTCCGTGAGCACGCCCCCGAGTACGGTGCCGATCCGTCGAGGCTGTTCGTGGCGGGCAGCTCCGCCGGCTCCAACCTGGCAGCCCTGTGCGCGCTCACGCCGAACGACCCGGTGTTCCAGCCCGGATTCGAGTTGGCCGACACCTCGGTCACCGCGGCGATCTGCCTCTATGGCTACTACGGCCACTTCTTCGGCGAGGAGCCCGACGCAACGCCGTCCCCGAACCAACCGTATGCGTACCTCAACCCCGGTGCGCCACCGTTCCTCATCGCCCACGGCACCAAGGACGCGCTGGCGACCGTCGAGGGCGCCCGGAACTTCGTCGACCGGCTGCGCCGTGTCTCGGACAGCACCGTGGTCTACGCCGAACTGCCGGGCGGACAGCACTCGTTCGACCTGTTCCACTCCCCGCGCTTCGAGGCCGTCGTGGACGGCGTCGAAGCATTCGCCGCCTGGGTTCTGGCTGCTCCGCAGCGCACTTCCGACTCAGCCCGTTAGGTCGTACGGGAAGCGGACGACCCGGTGCAGGTCAGGACGGTCGGTGGGCAGCTGTCCCCCGGCCGGCGCCGCGTGACCTGCCAAGAAGATGCCACTACCAGCGACAGCGTCGCTAGTGGCAGCGGCGGAACAGCCTCCTCACGTGATCAGCGAGCATGCTGCCGAGCAGTCGGACCTGGAACTGGACGACTTCTTCGTGCTTCTCCTGCCCGGGGGCCGGAACGCTCGCCCGGCCCCCGGGCTTCCGCCTCCGGCTACTTCGTCTTGCGGTTCGCGGAGAAGGCGGGCGCCTTCCCCAGCGCTTCGATCGTCTCTTCCATCTCGCGGACTTTACGGCGCAGTTGCACCAGTTCCTCGCGCTCGGCCGTGGTCAGCGCGACCGCCGACCCTTGGCCTCGCTCCGCCGCCAGCTCCTCCGCGATCGCCGCCGCGAACGCGTCCACGTCGTCCTCGGTGGTGTCGAAGGAGGTCATCCAGCGGACCTCGCCGGCCTGCTCGTCCCAGGTGTAGAAGCGGAAACGCTTCTGGAGACGCTCGGTTACGGCCGGCGGCAGGACGGCGAAGATCTGGTTGGCCTGCACCGGGCGGGGGATCTCCAGACCCGGCAGTGCGCGCACCGCCTCGTACAGCCGCTGGGTCATCGCGTTGGAGCGGGCCGCCGAGCGCAGCCAGAGGTCGCCGCCGAGCAGCGCCTCGAACTGCACCGACATGAAACGCATCTTGGAGCCCAGCTGCATGCTCGTCTTGCGCAGGTGAGCCATGCCGCGCACCGCGTTCTCGTTGAGCACGACGACCGCCTCGCCGAAGAGCAGCCCGTTCTTGGTGCCACCGAGCGAGAGGACGTCCACGCCGACGTCGGTGGTCATCTCGCGCAGGGACACGCCGAGGGTGGCGGCGGCATTGGCGAGCCGGGCGCCGTCCAGGTAGACGAGCATGCCGAGGTCGTGCGCGTGGTCGCAGATCGCACGGATCTCGTCCGGCGTGTAGCAGGTGCCGAGCTCGGTGGACTGGGCGATCGAGACGACCTTGGGCCGGGCCCGGTGCTCGTCCTCGAAGCCCCATGCCTGACGGTCAATCAGCTCAGGGGTGAGCTTGCCGTCCCACGTGGGCACCGTCAGGAGCTTGATCCCGGCGACCTTCTCGGGTGCCCCGCCCTCGTCGACGTTGATGTGGGCCGACTCGGCGCAGACCACAGCCTCCCAGCGGTCGAGCATGGTCTGGAGCGCGAACACGTTCGCGCCGGTGCCGTTGAAGACCGGGTACGTGTGCGCGGTGGGGCCGAAGTGGCCGCGTACCACTTCCTGGAGGCGCTCGGTGTAGACGTCGGCGCCGTAGCTGGGCTGGTGGCCGCCGTTGGCCAGGGCGATCGCCGCAAGTATCTCGGGGTGCGCACCCGCGTAGTTGTCGCTGGCGAAGCCGCGCTCGTCCGGGTCGTGTCGTCGCTGGAGGGTCATGGTGCTCGCTCACTTGTTTCGGTCGTACGGGTGTGACACATGTGGTCCGGACGGGCGCCGGCCGGTCCGCTCAGGCAGGCGCCGGCTCCGTCCGCGCGCGGGCCTTCTCCAGGCCGCGCACCAACGGCGGCGCGGCGAGCCCGAGCAGGGCGAAGAGAGCCGCGAGGACCAGCCAGCCGGTCGCCGCCGCGCCGACGACCAGGGAGGTCATCAGCCACGGCCCGGCGAACTGCTGGAGTCCGCGCCCCAGGGAGAACACCGCCTGGTACTCCCCCTGCCGGCCTGCCGGGGCGAGCCCGAAGGACAGGCCCCAGCTCGCCGACGCCTGGTACAGCTCGCCGAGGACGAGCACCAGCGCGCCACTCAGCAGGGCCGCGCTGTCCAGGAGCGCGCCGTGCCCCCCGCTCACCGCGAAGACCAGGCAGGACGCCCCCAGCGCCCACCCCGCCCAGCGCAGCATACGTGCCGCTCCCGCCGGGGTACGCGCGCCCCTGCTGACCGTGACCTGGAACAACAGCACCAGGACGGTGTCCAGGATCAGCAGCCCCGACACCAGCAGCGCGGGCGCGTCGGTGCCGGTGACGATCCACAGCGGCAGGCCGACCGTCAGCAATGGGTGGTACAGCTCCAGAGCGCCGCACAGCAGCGCGACCGCCACATAGCGCACGTCCCGCAGCGCGGCGCTGTGCAGCACCCCGTCCGGCGCCTCGGCGGCGGTGGCCCGGGGCCCGGCGCCCGCGGGCAGCCGCATTCCGAGCAGCACGGCGACGGAGACCAACTGGAGGGCGGCGTTGGCGAGGACCGTGGCGTAGAGGGCGGTCGAGGTGCCGGCCGCGATGGCGGCTCCGGCCAGCGCGGCGCCGCCGAGGAAGCCCAGGTTGAACAGGCTGCGCATCTGCGCGCTCACCCTGACCCGTTCCGCCTCGCCCACCAGCGCGTCGGTGAGCGACGCCTGGAGCGCGCCCGCCGAGGTCTCCAGGACCGCGATGGCGCAGGCGACCGCGAGGAACGCGGCGAAGCCGTCCACCAGGCAGTACGTGGTGAAGCCGACGGCCGCGAGCAGGAAGTTGAGGGTCAGTACCCGGGCCGCGCCGAGCCGGTCCGCGAGCCGGCCGATGGGCACGGTGCAGACCAGACCGCAGAGCCCGGCGGCCGACAGGGCGAGGCCCACGCGCTGGGCGGGGATGCCGATGGTCCGGGTGAAGAACACGGCGCTGGAGGTGAGGAACACCCCGAGCCCCAGGGACTGGATGAGCGTGAGGACGCCGAGTCTGCGCGCGTTCCCGGCGGCCGGAAGGATCTCCTGGAACCAGGCGTGCAGCACGCCGTACCGGCGTGCCTCAGCCATGCAGAGCTCCCTCGGCCCGCTCGGTCCGCAGCCCGTACACCTCCATCGCGGTGTGCACGGCGGCGCGCACCCCGGCGGCGCTCCGCCCCCGGAACCGGAAGATCCCGCAGCCCTCGTCGTAACTGCCGGGTCCGGTTATGATCTGGCCGATGGCGGGCAGTTCCTCGTGGTAGACCTCGGGGACGGCCGACTTGGGCGAGGTGCGCGCGACGACCCGTCCGGGCAGCTCGCGCGGGGCGGGGTAGATGAGCCAGCCGCCGGCCCGGGGCCCGACCGGTTCGGACGGCTGCCACAGCGGGGGCAGGCCCAGGGCCGCCCGGAACGCCTCGGCGAACAGGTCGATGCCGTAGAGGTCGACGTGCAGGAACGGCACCTGCGCGCCGCCCGGCCGCAGCCCGACCTCCAGGAACACCAGCTCGCCCCCCGGACGCCGGATCGCCTCCAGGTGGAACGCGCCGTCGCGCAGCCCGAGCGCCCGCAGACAGCGGTCGGCGAACGTGGTGAGCTCGTCGCGCTCGGGGCCCGGGTCGAGCAGGACCGAGCCGAGCGGGCGGCCTTGTGCGTAGTCCAGGCAGGTGTGGACGTACTGGGAAGCTGTGACGAAGTGGAGGCGGCCGGAGCGGCGGACGCCGTCGACGTGGAAGATGTCCCCGCCGACGTACTCCTCGCACTCGTACGCCTCCGGGTCGACGCCCCCCAGCGCGTCGCGCAGTTCGTCGACGCTGTGGACGACCGTGACTCCCTGGGAGCCCGCCGCGGCGCGCGGCTTGACCACCAGGGGCAGACCACCGAGGGCGTCGACGACCGCCTCCGCCGAGGGTGCGTCGTCGAGGCTCCGGAACCGGGGAACCCGCAGTCCGGCCGCGCCTACCGCGCTCTTCATGGCGGGCTTGTCCTTGAACCGCTCGACGAGGTCGAGACCGTAACCGCCGGGGACGCCGAGTGCGGCCGAGAGCCTGGCGGCCGTCAGGATGTCGTACTCGGACTGGCCGAAGACGGCCTCGGGCGTGCCGTGCCGGTCCGCGATCTCCCGTACGAGGGGCAGCAGGTCGTCGTGGGCGAGGCTGTCGCGCACATGGACCTCGGTCGCCCCGTCCTGGTCGAGCGCGGGCAGCCCGCCGGGCGTGGTGAGGTACACCATCCGGCAGGGGTGGCCGTCGAGGAAGCGGTGGTATTCGCCGAACTCGTCGCCGGAGCGGTTGAGGACGACGTACAGCGGTGTGGTCCGGTCGGTCACGCGTCCGCTCCCGGTCGCAGGGTGTCGGGCAGGCAGGCGTCCAGATCGGCGGCGCTCACCCGGCCGAAGCCGGGCGCGGGCCGGTCCCGGTGGGCCGGGGTCCTGGCGAGGAAGGCCGCCGCGCGAGGCTCTCCGGCGCCGCCGAGGCGCTGCCAGACGAGCTCGGCGAGGTCCGGCATCACCGGGAACGCCAGCAGGGACAGGCCCTTGAGCCACCAGTAGGCGCCGTCCTCGGCCGCGTGGGCGACCGCGTCGTCGGCGCACCAGCGGTCGAGCGCCGCGACCGCGCGCCGGGTCGAGACACGGGCGGCGTCGAGCGCCGCGGACTGCTCGGCGAGCAGGGATTCCAGCAACTCGGCGACGGCCGGGGCGAGCGCCTGCGGCGGTCCCTCGGGCAGCCGGCTCCAGGCCGCGTCGATCCGCTTGCCGAGGCCGTCGGCGAGCCTGGCGTTCGCGGTGTGCAGGAAGTCAGCCGTCTCGAAGCTCGACGCCCCGGACTCCAGATCGGCCCCGGCGAGGTAGTACCGGACGGTGTCCACGCCGATGGCGGGCGACGCGGCGATGTCCGCCGCCCAGATGGCGTGCCGGGCGCTGGTGGAGAACTTCCGCCCGGCCAGCTGGTAGAAGTGGTTGATCAGGCACCGGTCGTACGGCTTCATGTCGCCGTGCAGCAGACTGGTGCCGACGATCGAGACCAGCGTGGGGATCACGTTGTCGATCCCCAGGGTGGTGATGGTGGTGACCCCGGAGTCCGGGTCGAAGGCGTTCACGCCGGTGCCGGAGAGCCGGCCGTGGACGGCGCCGGCGAGGCGGGCGAACATGAAGATCCCGGCGTACGGGAAGAGGGCGCGCGGCACGTCCGGCTCGGGCGCGGGCAGCGGAAGTCCCCACGTCTGCGGGGCGCTCAGCCGTACGGTCAGGCCGTCGCGCTCCAGGAAGCGCGCCACGGTCGCCCGGTAGCGGTCGGCGACGCCCAGGTCCACGAGCGTGCTGTCCAGGAGGTCGCGGTCCGGCAACCGCAGGAAGAGGCTGGAGATCTCCCGCCAGGTCAGCGGCCCCTCGTCGAGCAGGGGGCGCGGCTCGACGACCGACTCGGGCAGGAAGTGCGCACTGCACTCCTCGCAGAAGTAACTGGCGATGCCCGCACCGCACTCGGGGCAGCGGCCCTGGAGCCAGCCGCCCACCACCCAGCGGTCCGACGCCGTGCAGTAGGGCACGCGCTCGGTGCGCGTCAGCACCGCGCCCCGGGCCGTCAGCCGCTCGATCGAGGCGGCGACCTCCTGCTCGAACTGCTCTCGCCAGGGCTGCTGATCGGGGACGATGAACGCGTCGACGCCGATGCGCAGCGCGGCCAAGTCGTCCTGGATGCGCTGTCCGTAACGGGCGGCGACCTCGCCGGGCGTGGAGTCCTCGGCGTGCGCCCTGAGCGTCACGTACGACTCGTACACATCGCTGCCGGTGATCACCAACGGCAGGTCGCCGCGGACCCGCAGATGCCGCGCGATCATGTCCGACCACAGGAAGGGGCCGCCGATGTGGCCGAGGTGCAGGGGGCCGTTGGGCGTGGCCTCGGGCGGCACCAGGAGGTAGTGCCGGGGGGTGTGCGTGTCCCCGGTCAGCAGGCTCATGTTCGCGTTCTCCCGTCGAGCAGGTTCAGTGCGTCCTCGGCCATGGCCGGGGCGAGTCGGTAGCCGGAGCCGGAGCCGCCGATGGCCATGACCACGTCGTCGCCGCCGACCGTGTCCACGACCGGCAGATGGCCGGGGGTGAAGCAGTCGCTGAAGACCCGGCCACCGAGCAGGTGCGGCAGGAATCCGGGTACGTGCCGGGCGAGCAGGGCTCGGGCGAGTTCCCGGTCGCGGGTGTCGATGACGAGCGGCTCGTCGGGCCCTCGGTCCCAGTCGGGCGAGGTGATGCTGAAGATCCAGTGGTCGCCGGGGCGGTGGGGCAGCAGGAAGGCGTCGGCGTCCTCCAGGACGAGTGCCGGGGCGCCCGGCGGGGGCGGCGTCATGATGTGGAACGCCACCACCTTCTTGACCCGGGCCCCGCGCTCGCGGGCCGCCGCCGCCACCGGGCCGTCGAGGACCCAGGGGCCGGGCGCGAGAACCGCCTTGGCGGCGGTGATCCGGCTGCCGTCGGCGGCGACCAGTTCGACGCGCCCGCCCGTACGGCGTACTTCGGTGACCCGGAAGCCCTCCAGGAGGGTGTTGTCCGGGCGGCCGAGGACCTCGTCGAGAAGCCGGTCGGTGAGCCATTGCGGCTGACCTGCCGTCATGGGAGCGGTGGCCAGCAGGACTTCGTCGCCGCCGTGGGCGAGCCCGGGGAAGGTCCGGTCGAGCAGGGCCCGCTGCTCCCCGGTGACCGGGCGGGTGCGGCCGCCGTCGGCCATGGTCGCGTCGAGCGCGGCCGTGTTCTCGCGCGCCACCAGCCAGCGGACGTCGACCGGCGCGCGTCCGGCGTCGCCCAGTCCGGCGGCGAGCTCGTCGAAGAGCGCGGTGCTGCGGGCGGCCAGGGCGCGCTGGGCCGGGTTGTGCCCCGTGGGCGTGTCGAACCCGGCCGAGAGACGGGTCGCGCCCGTCCCCCGTCCGGTGTGCGTGATCACGGCGACGCGGCGGCCCGGGTCCCGGCGCACGGCGTAGTACGCGGCGAGGGCGCCGACCGCGCCCGCGCCGAGGACGGCGAGGTCGTAATGCGGCGCCTCACGGGTCCCGGTGGTGCGCTCACTCATCGGGCGCCGACCACCAGAAGGAGTAGATGACCAGTTCCTCGCCCTGGTCGGCGAAGATCTCGTGGACGGCCTGCGAGGCGAAGCCCACCAGGGAGCCGGGCCCGACGAGCGATCGTTCGCCGTCCACCTCCAGGGTGCCGGATCCGGCGTGGATCACCCAGATCTCCTGGACCGCGTGCTGGTCGGGCGAGCTGGTCCCACCCGGCGGCACGGTGAAGCGGGCCGTCTTGAACGGCACGCCGGGAAAGACCGAACGGGCGAAGTCCGCCTCGGCGACGGTGACTCCATCGGGTTCCACCTCGGTCGGACCGAAGGGGACCAGGGCGCCGACCGCCTCGGCCTGGAACTGCGGGACCTGACGATCGGTCATACCGGGTACCTCGTCTCGCCGAGCATGCTGTTGAGGATGACCGCGCTGCGCCAGGCGAGCAGGCTGAGATTGGGATCGGCGACGCCCCAGGAGTGCCGGGCGCCGTTCTGGAGGTAGATCCGGTTCTCGGCTGGCCCGTCCCATGCGACCGAGAAGTCGTCGCCGACGACGAGCATCCCGCTGTCCCGCCGCAGCCGCGCGTCCAGCGGAGCCATGAAGTCCGGCAGCGTGTAGGCGTATCCGGTGCTCAGGATCACGATGTCGGCGGCGAGTACAGCGGGTGCGTCGGGGCCCGAGGACTCGACGACGAGCTTCCATTCGTCGGGGCCACCCTCGATCGCGGTGACCGCGCTGTCCGCCAGGAAGCGCAGCCTGCCGGGGTTGTTCTCGATGAACTCGTCGCGATAGCTCAACCGGTAGATGTCTTGGAGGACTTGGAGGTCGATGCCGTCGCTGGTGTACTTCTGCCGCTCCAGGAGCCGGGCCTTGTGGTCGGCGGGCAACGCGTGGAAGCGGCGTACGTAGTCGGGCGTGTAGAGGTCGTTGGCGAACGGCGAGTCGTCCATCGGCAGGAACGACGAGCGACGGCTGACCCAGGTGATGCTCTCGGGGGCCGCGCCGGCCGCCAGGTGGCGCACGATCTCCGCGCCGCTCTGGCCGCCGCCGACCACGACGATCTTCCGTCCGGTCACCTCGGGGGCTCGCAGCAGGAACTCCCCGGAGTGGAAGACGGTGGGGCCCAGGAAGGGGCGGAACGGCTCGGGGACGGACGGAGTGAGCCCAGTGCCGAGCACGAGATGACGTGCCGTCACTTCCCGCTCGCCGGTACGGAGGTGGAAGGCCCCGTCGTGGAAGTCCACGCTGTGTACGTCCGCCCCGAACGTCAGGCTCGGCAGCCGCCCGGCGACCCACTGGAGGTACTGGTTGAACTCGGCGCGCAGGACGGCCGGGAAGTCCGCGGCCAGGAACCGGTAGAGCCGGCCCTCACTCGCGAGGAACGACAGGAAAGAGAAGGGACTGGTCGGATCGACCAGCGTGACCAGGTCCTTGAGCAGCGAGACCTGGAGGGTGGCCTCGGGCAGCAGCAGTCCGGGGTGCCAGGAGAAGCTCTCACGGCGTTCCAGATGGGCGCCGCGCAGCCCTTCGACCGGATGCGCGAGCGCGGCGAGGCTCATGTTCGCGGGGCCGATGCCGACGGCCGCGTAATCGAGTATGTGTGCGTTCATGGTGGGATCCGCCGGGTCAGGCCGGGACGACGAGGTCGCCGAGCGCCTGCCAGCGGTCGAGGGCGCCCTGCGGCGAGTCGGCGGTGAACAGGGCGTGGCCGAGGCGCGAGCGGCAGTCCTCGACGCCCGGGATGGTCTCACCCGGCGCGAAGTACACGGCGGTCTCGGTGACTTCCGGCAATGCCTCCAGCTCCGGCCACCCGGTGAGCTCCCGGTACGAGGAGCGGCCCGCGGCGGAGAAGAAGCGGATGCCGGCGCTCTCGGCCTGCGGCCGCGCGAAGGCGCCGGCCGCCTCAAGGCCGACGCCGAGCGCGATGGCGACGGCCACCCTGGGCAGGCTGACGCCGGTCACGAGCCGCAGCAGCTCCACGATCCGGTCGCCCGGCAGCCGGGCGCCGATCTCGATGAGCACCGGACCGTCGGCGGCCAGGCGCAGTTCGCAGTGGAAGGGGCCGCTGGTGATGCCGACGGCGCGGACGACGTCGCCGACGTACGCCTCGACGCTCTTCAGGGTGGCGTCGTCGACGAGGGCCGGGGTGAGGTGGCCCAGCTCCACGAAGTCGGGCTCGGGGCCGAGCAGCGTGCGGCTGAGGGCGACGACGGTGACCTCGCCGCTCTCCAGGACATAGCCGTCAGCGCTGAACTCGGGGCCCTGGACGTACTCTTCGACGAGCACCCGGTGCTCGTGCAGCTTGCCCATGTCGGGCTCCGGGTCGGTCACGAGCCGCTGGAACGCGGCGGTGAGCTGGTCGAGGTCGTCGGCGCGGCTGACGTGGATGCTGCCGGAGCAGGCGACCGGCTTCAACACACAGGGGAAGCCGACCCGTTCGGCCGCGGCGCCCAGTTCGGCGTCGGTGGTCGCCTGGGCGAAGCGCGGGGTGCGCAGCCCGGCCTCCGCCACGGCGGCCCGCATGACGCTCTTGTCCCGGACCCGGTCGACGGTCACCACGGGCAGGCCGGGCAGGTCCAGTGCCGCGGCGACGCGCGCGGTCGCCGTCACATAGATGTCGGAGCCCGGCAGCACCGCCTCGAACGGCTCGGCCCGGTGCAGTCCGAGCACGGCCGCTTCAAGTGCGGCCTGGTCGTTGGTCTCCACCGTCAGCACCGAGTCGGCCGCCGCGCGTACGGCGTCGGACAGCCGGCGGTCGCCGGAGTCGGCGGTGGCGACGACGACCCGCAGGCCCATCTCGGCGGCGACGCCGATCAGGGTGGCGCCCCCGGAGGAGGCGGGTTCGACCACGAGGACGCGGGCAGGACGAAGTGCATCTGTGTGCGGCAAAGCGAAATCCCCCGAGGCAGTGCTGTATGGACCGAACTCGTGATCGTGATCCTGATCGTGATCTTTCTATCCGGGTGCCTTGGTCCCGGTCAATGGATCACCGCAAAATTATCTGCGAGAGCGAAACCGAGCCGGACATTTTCCCGAACGAGGGCCCCGCCAGCGCCTGTTCGGGTCCCGGAAGCGACCGGGCGCCTTCGTGAAGGTCCTCAGCGGCGGGCCCACTCGGCCGGCTCCGGCGCGGGCGGACGGGCACGCCGTCGCCGCCGGTCGCCTCGGCGAGGGCGGCTACTGCTTCACTTCGGCGTGGGCGCAAGCACCGGCTTCACGGAGTTCGTCCACCAGGGCGGTGGCGACTTCTCACGGCACGTTCTGGAGAACGGTTGCAGGCAGCTGGCTGACGAGCGACTTGCAGTGCCACAGGCTCAGCCCTGTCCGCCTGTGCAGCAGCTTCACGACCTCGCGGCGGTCGCGGCGGGGATGGGCATGCCTTGCCGCCGCTGATATGGCTCTGCCGGGTACGGGGACGGGCGCCGCCCCGGCGCGGGTTCCTCCACGTGTTCCAGGCGTAGCGGGGCACGGCCGTGGGAAACCCGCTTCCGGGAGCACTGGGTGTACGGATAGGCTCGGTGTGCCCCGGGTGCTCGCAAGCTTGGGGCCATGGACCGGCGACCGCGCCCACCTAGCTCCTGCACGGAGTGGGGTCCGCCTGATGGCGGGCGGTCGCCGGACGCATTGACCAGCCGATCAGCGGGTGCCGGAGGAGCTGTGTCATATATCCCTGCAGAGCCGGGTACGGACGTCGTCGGCGACCGCCTCGACATCTGGGCCTACACCAGCCGGTCTGAAGCCCTGCGGGCCGGAGCCGGGCTCGCCATGCACTGCGGTCTGGACGGGGCCGGGAGTGTGCCGTCCTCCGCCCACGGAAACGAGTCATTCGGCGGCTGGACGAAGACCTTCACCGACCCCCGGCTCTGCGCGGCCATCGTCGACCGGCTCACCTTCAACGGCACGATCATCGAGACCGGCACCGACTCCTACCGCCTCGCCGGCACCCGCGCGCGAGCGGAAGCGCCGGCCACGGCCGGCTGAAGCCGTCCCATTCGGCTAGGGCCTGTCGTCAAATTCCCGTCGTCGCCCGAAGGGCGGTCCGGCGGCGTCTGGTGCGTGCTCTCGGCGCGCCGGGCGAGAGTCCTCGTACTGGACGTACGTGGGCTTTCGCCCGGTGTGGCGAGAGTGCGTGCCAGACGTCGCAGGACAGACGGGAATGTGACGACAGGCCCTAGGCGACCACCGCCCTTGCCGGCGGCGGTCCCACCCGCTCAATCGGTCAAAGTGCCCTGGTGGAAGTACATCCGCCAGCCCGTCTCCGTCAGACGCCACAAAGAGCTCCGCCATGCCCGACGGCCCTGGTTGTCGGCGAAGTAGGTCAGGTGAACGACGCCCGGAGCAAGTACAACGCCGGACACTTCGCTGACCTTGACCGGAGGCTCCAAAGACACCGAGCCGTCGCTCGTCACCGTGAGGATCGACTCCACGTCCCACCGTCGTCCGGAAGCCCCGATCTCGGTGAACTCCGGATCCAGAAGCTCCAGGACACGGGCCGGGGAAGCACGCACCTCGGGATCGAGAAGCTCCATCTCCCCGTCGATGGCCGCCTGCACGGCCCGCTCACTCTCATCCGTCATGCAGGAACCCTACTGACGCTGCACGAAGCCAAGCTGATCCACGACGCGGTCCACGTAGGTGCTCCGCCATGACGTCGGACTGTCGACCGAGCGAATCAAGACATCTCGCAGGGTGCCGGCAGCCGTCCGTGCCTCGTCTCGTTCGGGCGATTGCTGCGTGCCCCGGGCATGGAGGTCGGGTTCATCGGCTACGCGAAAGATCACCACGTGTGGCCGCTGGATTCGGTGTGCTCCGGGCATCGGCATTCTCGGTAACGTGACCACCTGCTGCACGGGGTGTCCATGTGTCCGGCTGGTCCGCGCGCGGGCTTTCGACGGAGAGTGAGAAGGCTGCAATGAGTGAACTGACGAAGCCCGCGGTCGACGTTCCGGAGGGTGACGCTCCTACCGAGCTGACCATCCGGGATCTGGTCGTCGGGCAGGGGGTTGAGGTGAAGCCGGGCATGGTGGTCAGGGTCCACTATGTCGGGGTGACCTTCGAATCCGGGAAGGAGTTCGATGCCTCCTGGGACCGGGGCCAGCCGTTCAAGTTCGCCCTTGGCAGTGGCAGGGTCATCAAGGGCTGGGACCGGGGGGTGAGGGGGATGAAGGTCGGCGGTCGGCGCGAGATCATCGTTCCCCCGCGTCTCGGCTACGGCAATCAGTCGCCCTCGCCATTGATCCCGGCGGGCTCGACCCTGGTCTTCGTGGTGGACCTGCTTGACTCGTATTCCAGCACGGCCGGATGGAGCAACGCCTAAGTGCTGGTCCATAACTGCTGGTCACGGCCGAGATGATCTTGGTGTGATCTGGCGGGATCTCGGCGTCCGAGCTGTCCTGGACAGCCCCGTTCACCGGGCTGAGCCCGCGTCAGTTTGGCGGGCTGGTCACGGCACTGCGGCGCGAAGGCGTGGACCGGTCCGCAAGGGCCGACCGTGGGGCCTGGTGCTGGAGGACCGGGTCCTGTTCGTCGCCGCGTACTGGCGGACGAACCTGACCTGGCGCCAACTCGCCCCGCGACTTCCGCGCCGTGGCTACGCGCTATGACAAGCGCGCCTACGTCTTCCACGGCACTGTCACCGTGGCCTCCATCCGCCTGTGGCTCGGCCCGTGATCGGGCGGATAAAGCGGTGGTCGTCTGATGGGCTTCCCTGCCACGATCTGGGTGTGACCACGTTGTTCCTGATGGTCGGCCTGCCAGGGGCCGGAAAGACCACTCGGGCTCGGCAGCTCGCCGCGGAGCACGGCGCGCTGCGCCTGACGCCCGACGACTGGATGATTCCCCTGTTCGGCGAGGCGGAGGCGGACGGGAAGCGCGACGTACTGGAGGGGCGCATGCTCTGGCTCGCCTTGGAGGCAGTCAAACTGGGCACCAACGTCGTCGTGGATTTCGGCTGCTGGTCACAGGACGAACGGTCTGCGATCCGCTGGCTGGTGGAGGCGGAGAAGGCGCGCTTCCGCATGGTCTACCTACCGGTGGACGATGAGACCCAACGCGCCCGTATCGCCCATCGCTGGGCGACCGCCCCCGGGGAGACGTTGCCGATGTCCGAGGCCGACATCCTGCACGGTCGGGCGCACTTTGAGGAGCCCGACGCGGCTGAGCTGGAGGGCCGCGGGGTCGCCGGCCCGCCGCCCGGCTGGGTGGGCTGGCGGGAGTGGGCCGCCGACCGGTGGCCGTCGTTCGCGTGACCATCGCGGCTCACGACAACGCAGCCGTACCGGGCGTGCCCGCACCAGCCCGAAATGATCCGCCGGACAGGCCGTAGCCGGATGCCGGTGTTCTCCCAGCGCGCTGGTGTGATTCGGCGAAGCCCTGGATCGGTGTCGAGGCGTCCGAGCTGCCGCAGAACGTCACACATCCTGACATCGGGGGGATACTCAACCAGGTTGAGCAGAGCGGTCAGCAACCGAGTCGGCGCCAGCGGGACTTCATCTCACACTTCGAGCGTGGATGAGCCACGAGCCATGCTCGACGACCTCGTGCCGGACGCCGAACATGGCTCGATATGGGACCAACAGGGCTCCTGCGTCCGGACGTTGATGAGTGTGATCACCAACGGAACGACCAGGAGCCCTGCCGCGTAACGAACCCCTCCCACGCAGGCCTTCATCACTCTCAGACCCGAGGATGAGAAGGGTTCACTGACTACTTCCTGGCGGTAGCGGTCACGTCGGTCGTGCCCGAGAGGCCGCCCGGGAGTTCCTTCCACGCCGTGAACGTGCCGGGGCCGCTCACGAGGATCGAGCCCTGCACCTTGCCGGAGGCACCCACCGTGTAGACGTGAACGTTCTTGCCCGATGCGGTGCTCGTCACCCGGCTGAGGCCGGTGCCGCCGGCGTCGGTCCAGGAAGCGTTCCAGTGACCGGCGTCGTAGTTGCCGTACTGGAGCCACAGCCCGCCGTTCACGCCGACGATCTGGAGTTCGACGTTGTTGCCGACGAGGCTGGCGGCGATGTCCTTGACGCCGACGGCGCCGCCGGGGACCTCTCCCCAGCCGGACCATGACCCGTTCTGGGTGTTGAGGTCGCGGCCATAGACGCGACCGTCGGCGACGGCGTAGAGGCGTACGGTCGGGCCGGCTGCGACGCTGGTCACGCTGGTCAGGCCGGAGGCGGAGACGTCGGCCCAGGCGGAGTTCCAGCGGCCGGCGTTGTAGTCACCGACCTGGGTGTGCAGCGAGCCGCCCGCGCCGACGATCTGGAGGTAGACGACGTTGTCGACGATCGCGGCGGTGATGTCCTTGGCGCCCGCAGCGCCGCCGGGTATCTCGCCCCAGGTGGACCAGGTGCCGGTGCGGGTGTCGAGGTCGCGGCCGTACACCTTGCCGCCCGCGATGCCGTAGTACCGGACGTAGTTCTCGGCGGTGACACTGGTCAGACGGGTGACTTCCACCCCGCCGACCTTGGCCCACTGGGCGCCGAAGGTGCCGGTGGCCAGGTCACCCTGCTGGCTCCAGAGCGTGCCTTGGCTGCCTGCCGCCAAGGAGACCGTGGAAGGCGCGGCGACGGCGACGGCGCTGACGTCCGCCGTGCCGGCGAGGCCGCCCGGGAGTTCCTTCCACGCCGTCCATGTGCCAGGACCGCTCTGGAGTGTGGCGTTCAGGACCTTGCCGGAGGCACCGACGGCGTAGACGTTGACGCTCTTGCCGACAGGGCTGCTGCTCAGGCGGGTGAGGCCGTTGCCGCCCGCGCGGGTCCAGGTGTTGTTCCAGTGACCGGCGTCGTAGTTGCCGTACTGCATCCAGACCGCGCCGTCGCCACCGATGATCTGGAGCTCGACGTTGTTGCCGACGAGGCTGGCGGCGATGTCCTTGACGCCGACGGCGCCGCCGGGCAGCTCGCCCCAGCCGGTCCACGAGCCGTTCTGGGTGTTGAGGTCGCGGCCGTAGACACGACCGTCGGCGACGGCGTAGAGGCGTACGGTCGTACCGGACGTGAGACTGGTGACGCTGGTCAGGCCGGATGCGTCGACCTGGGTCCATGTGGTGTTCCAGTGGCCCGCGTTGTAGTCGCCGGTCTGGGTGTGCAGCGAGCCGTCCGCGCCGGCGATCTGGAGGTGGACGACGTTGTTGACGACCACGGCGGAGATGTCCCTCGTGCCGGCCGCGCCGCCGGGTATCTCGCTCCAGTCGGTCCACTGGCTCGTGCGGGTGTTCAGATCGCGGCCGTACACCTTGCCGCCGGCAATGCCGTACGCGCGCAGGTACTCGCCGGAACGCAGGCTGGTCACGCGGGAGATGTCCTGGCCGTCGACCTTGCCCCAGGCCTGTCCGTACTCCCCGTACCCCAGATCCCCGGACTGCGACCACATCGTCCCACCACCGCCGGCCAGGACCGACACCTGCGAGCCGTTGCGCGGCGCGGTGGTCTGATCGATCCAGTCGTTGAGGTTGTCGGTGCGCGCGGACACGGCGCCGGTACGGGTCTCGGTGTCAGCGGTACCGAGGCATCCTCCTTGCCAGGAGCGGCTGTTGACGCCGACCAGCTCGCCGGCGGGGTTCAGGAGCGGGCCGCCGGTGTCGCCCTTGCAGATGGACTCGGCGCCCTTGCCGGTGATGGTCAGCGTCGCGGCGTCGGTGGTGTTGGCGGTGAAGGCCCCGGTGTGGAGTTTGCCGGGGACCCACTCGGTCTTCGTGCGGCCGAAGCCCACCGCGGTCAGGTCGGTGCCGGCGGGCGGAGTGGTGGTGGCGCGCTTGACGGGGAGGATGTCGGTGACGGGCGCGGCCAGGCGGGCGAGGACCAGGTCGCGGTCGGCGGCGCTCGCGGAGAGCTCGACGATCTCGCGGGTCTGGCCACCGGGGAAGGTGGCGGTGGTCTTGAGCATGGGCCGCCCGGCCGTGATCGCGTCGCCGGGCTTGGCGGCCAGGCACGCCGCGGCGGTCAGCACCCAGCGGGCGTTGACCAGGGTCGCGGTGCAGGCGCGGCTGTCGGCCTCATCGCCGATGTTCAGCTTGGCGGTGTACGCGTACTGGTCGGCGGGGGCCTCGGGGCCGGTGAGGGCCTGTGCGGAGCCTGCCGAGATCAGGCTTGCGGCGGCTGCCGTGGCGGTCACGAGCAGGCCGGTCATCCGCAGTGAGCGCGGGAGAGTTTCAGCCATGGGTATTCCTTCACGACGTGTTTCGCGGGCGCGTCCTGTGCCCGTGGCGCCGGGAGGGACCACGGACACAGGACGACACGTGGGTGTCAGAGAGTGCCGGCGATGGAGAGGGAGCCCGCACTGCCGGTGATGCCGCGGAGAGCCGCCGGGGTGGTGGTCCAGGTGCGGTCGGTGTGACGCACGGTGTGGACGAACGTGTTGTCCGCGGTGACAGCGGCGAGCTGAAGTTCACCGTCGACGTGGGCGGCTGCGAGGGACTTGACGGTGACGTTGCCGAGGTAGCCGGTCAACTCTCCGAAGCCGTCCCAGGAGGCGTCGGCCTTACGGATGGCGTGGTACTGACGGGTGCCGTTGTCGGTGGCGATGACGACGTGGGCGTCGCCCCCGATACCGGCCATGCCCACGGAGGTGATGGGTCCCGTGGCTCCGGCGGCCTGCGCGACGTTGCCCCAGGCGGTCCACTGGCCCGCGGTGTTGCGCAGGGTGTGGAAGGCCTTGCCTCCGGACACGGCGATGACCTGCAACTGCCCGCCGACGCTGGCAGTGGCGGCCTGGGTCACGGAGCCGATCGGGCCAGTCGCTTCGGCGACGTCGCCGAAGTGGGTCCAGTGGCCGGTGGCGTTGCGGACGGTGTGGAAGAGCTTGCCATTGGCGATGGCGAGAACGTGGAGGTCGGTGCCGATGGAGACGGCGGAGACCTGGGTGAGGTTGCCCAGAACGCCGGCGGAGGTGCCGACATCGCCGAAGGCGGCCCAGGTGCCGTCCGTCTTGCGGATGGTGTGGAACAGGCGGCCGTCGTTGCTGATGGCCAGGATGTGGGTGTCACCGTTGATGCCTGCGGCCGCTGCGGTGCGCACGCCTCCGATGCCGCCGGCCCGGGTCTGGACGTCGGCGAAACCTGTCCAGGAACCGTCGGCGAGGCGGATGCCCTGATAGAGGGTGCTGCCGGCCTGGACGAGGGCTTCGGTCTTCCAGCCGGAGGCGAGGGAGCGGACTTCGTCGATCCAGTCGCCGAGGCCGTCTGTACGGGCCGCGATGGCGCCCGTGCGGGTTTCGGCCGGGTCGGTGCCCAGGCAACCGCCCTGCCAGGAGCGGCTGTTGACGCCGACCAGCTCGCCGGCGGCATTGAGCAGCGGGCCGCCGGTGTCGCCCTTGCAGATCGCGTCGGTGCCCTTACCGGTTGCGGCGAGGGTGGTGGACGTGGCGGAGTCGAGGGTGAAGGTGCCGGTGTGGAGCTTGTCCGGCACCCACTCGCTCCTGGTGCGCCCGAAGCCGACGGCCTTGAGCTCGGTGCCGGCCGCCGGGGCCGAGCCGGCCAGGGTGGCGGGTGCGATCGTGGTGACCGGGGTGGCGAGGCGTACCAGGGCGGTGTCCCGGTCGGCGCGGGGCGAGACCTCGGTGACGGTGACCGTCTTGCCGTCGCTGAGCGTTGCCGTGGTGGCCAGGGCCGGCTTGCCGGCGGAGACCGTGGCTCCCGGGGTGGTGGCCAGGCAGCTTGCGGCGGTCAGGACCCAGAAGCGGTCCACGAGGGCGCCGGTGCAGGCGCGGGAGGTGTCGTCGTTGCCGATGGCGAGCCGGACGGCGTAGGGGTGCGCGCCGTTGGTGGCCTCGGGGCCGGTGACCGCGGTGGCGGGGGTGGCGGTGATCAGGCCGCTCGACAGCACGGCCGAGGTGGCCAGCAGGCCGGAGATCCGCGCGGCGCGCGGACGGAGTGCAGACACGTATGTCCTTCGAAGGCAGGGTGAGCGGGCATGGCTGCGCGGATGTCGAGGCCGATCGGCTCGTGGGACGACCGGCTCTCTCGAGCGTTGTGGAGTGCAGGCGCAGGACCGTGCTACTTGCTGGTGCGGATTTCCAGAAGCATGAAATCGCGGCCCTGGTCGTCTGCGGTCTCACCCACGGCGGTCCACGCATTCTTGTCGACGGGGAACGTCTTTTGCTCGGCGCCGGTGGTCATCTCCACCTCGGCGGCGTAGTTGTTTCCCTTCACGCCGAAGACCGACGGGATCTCCAGGCTCAGGTATCCCTTGTCGCCGGTGACCTTGAAGCAGACCTTCTCACTCTTGTGAGAGAAGACCTCCATCAATTCAGGCGCGCCGGTGCAGGGGGCGAGGACAATGTGGCCGTCTCCTCTCTTGAGCTTGATCTTCTGCTCGGCAAGGATTTTGTCGGCGTTCGGGTACGCGAAGTCTTCGACGGCGTAACCCGGCCCTTCCTCGGCGACCGCCTTCGTCGCAAGAGGGTCGTGACTGGAGCCGCCGGGCACCCCTCCGGCGATTGCCGCCCAGGCCAGAGCCCCTGCAGCCACGGCCGTGGCAGTGATCCGCAGGACTGTGCTACGTACCTTCATTTTTGTCCTCAGGTGTCGTTCCAGAGTTTTTCTTGGATGCGTGCGCGTGGACCACGAAAGCGATCTGTCTGGTTTTTACGCGCACCTTCGGTCAGCGCTGAGCCATGCCATCGAATGGCAAACGCGACAGCCTTGGTCAGTGGCTGACGATCTTCTGAATGAAAGCAGCCATACGAGATCAAGCCAAGGGAATAAATGGGACTTAATTGGGGGAATCCCTCATTCTCTATGTGACTTGCACCACACCGCGAAATGGTTGTAGCGATTTTACGAAATCCTGGGGGCTAGATCCAGCCATCTTTCAGCCGGGGCACCAGTGAGGTTCCAGCCAGGTGTTCTCGGGATGCTTTCCATGCATAAAGTCAGGCCCACCGACGCCACGGTGGAATACGCCGGGCGGGATTCGGCATCCATCATGAGAATTCGACACCAGAGAGGTCTTCTGTGCAGGAAACGTTTTGGAGCCGGCGCCGTTTCACCACCGCCGTCGCGGCAAGTGCAGCCGCTCTCTCCACTCCCTGGCTGTTCAGCACACCCGTACGGGCCGCACCCGGAACCCCCACGGTCGGAGACGCCCTGGCCCTTCCTGACACCGACCGCGCCAAGGTTGTCAAGGCATGGATACTTGGCGGTCGTTCGGTCAAGGAGGCGGCCGCCTACGCACTGAGCGGCACCGACCAGGACATCACCACCTTCCTCACCGACCAGCTGCCGAGGGCGACGCGGATCGACAACCGTGTGGCCGCCTTCACCTACCTCGGCAACGGAGGCAAGAGTGTCCGACGGGACGCTACGGCGGCCCTCAACGGAGGTGACGAGGCGGTAGCCGCCTATGTCAAGGACGGGTTCCGCTCCGCGATCACCGAGGACATGCGGGTCTCGACCCTCACCGTGATGGCCAACGGCGGAAAGAGCATCAAGCGCGAGGGCAACACCGCGCTGAGCGCGGGCACGGACCAGGCACTGGAACAGTTCCTGCTCGCCACCCAGTACAACGCCAGGCTGGAAGACGCACGGGTGGACATCCTCCGCAGCCTCGCCACGGCCGGCCCCGAGCTCAAGAAGTACGCCAACCGGGCCCTGAGCGGGACCGCGGACGACGTGCAGTGGTACCTCGACACGGGCCAGCACATCGCGCGCGCCCGCGACCAGGAAGCCGCCAACATCGCGCAGTTGGTCGCCATCGTCGAGCGTGAGAGCGCGCGTGCGCGCGAGCAGACAGACCTGGCCGTCGAGGCATCGGAGCGTGCCACGGCAGCCGCGGGCAAGGCCAAGGAGAAGGCGGAGACGGCCGCGGCCGAAGCCGCGCAGGCGAAGGAGGATGTGCGCAGGTCCGCGGAGGCGGCCCGCCAGGCGGCCACTGCGGCCAGCGGCGCCGCTTCCGCGGCCCGGACGGCCATCCACGCCTCCACGGCCGCCGTCCAGGCGTCACAGCGCGCGTCATGGGCGGCCACGGCAGCCTCCCAGGCGGCAGCGGCAGCCGGTTCGGCCGCCACACGCGCCTACAACGCCGCGATCGCCGCGTCCAAGGACGCGTCGAGGACCAACGAGGCGAAGGAAGCCGCCGTCGCCGCCCGCGACGCCGCCGCGAAGGCCAACAACGCGGCCAAGGCGGCCGATGACGCGGCTGCCGCTTCCGAGCAGTCTGCCAACGCCGGCCTGGCAGCCGCCGACGCGGCACGCGACGCCGCTGCCGCCGCGAAGGCCTCCGCCCAGGCTGCGGATGCCTCCGGCGTTGCCCAGGGTGAAGCTGCCGAAGCCAAGCGCCAGGCCGACATCGCCTCCTCCGCCGCCAACCAGGCGACCAACGCGGCCTCCACCGCCCAGGCACTCGCCTCCACCGCCGCCCGCGCCGCGCGCGCCGCCAACAGCGCGGCCAAGTCCGCCGCCGCGCACGCCGCGAACGCGGCCGCCGCGGCGGAGGAAGCCGTCCAGTACGCGGGCCAGGCCATCGACTTCGCCAACAAGTCCACGGCCTACGCCGACGAGGCGGTCAAGGCGGCCAACCTCGCGACGAAGGCCATCGCCGACGCGCTGGAGGTGGAGAAGAACGCCCGCGCCGCCGAGGCGGCCATGCTGGCGGCCGACCGGCTCCAGGGCATGAAGGAAGCGGCCCAGCTCGCCCTGCTGGACAAGAACGAGCGCGCCGAGGCCCTGAACAAGCGCACCCAGGCCCAGCAGACCACCCAGGCCACCAAGGACCTCATAGCCCGGGCGGAGCAGGCCCTCAAGAACGACGACCTCACCGTCGCCGCCACCCTGGGCCGCCAGGCCGCCACCGCGCTGCTGGAGTCCAAGGGCACCTGGACCCGCCAGGCCGCCCGCTTCGCCCTCGCCGGCACCGACTACGATGTCTACTCCTGGATCGACCTCGACCGCCAGCTCGCCGCCGCCCAGGACGACCGCGAAACCATCCTCTTCATCGCCCAGGTCTCCGAGCCGGCCGTCGCGAAGGCGGCGGCCCAGGCTCTCGCCGGCGGTGTGCCCGCCGAAGGCGACTTCAACACCGGCGGCGTCATCAAGTCACGCGCCGAGGACAACAGGGTCAACATCCTGAAGATCCTCAACTCCAAGCCCGGCAAGGCAGTCACCAAGGCCGCCAACGACGCGCTCAACGCCAACACGCCCGAAGCCCTGCAGAAGTTCTTCGACGAGGACCTGGCCGAGGCCATCGCGGAGGACGACGCCGTCGCCACCATGAAGGTGATCGCCTCCGGTGGCGCGTACTCCAAGGCCTACGCCGAGGTCGCCATGGAGGGCCCCGCCTGGATGCGCCGGCGCTTCGTCGAGTCCATCCAGCACAAGGCCGCCCAGCTCGACTACGACTCCCTCAGCCACGCCGCCGCCATGCAGGCGACCATCGCGGCCGCTGCCAGGATCGCCCAGGAGGCACAGCGCGACGCCGCGCTCGCCTCCCAGGTCGCAGCCGTGGCCCGGGATGCCGGAGCCAAGGCCCAGGAGTGGGCCCAAAAGGCGATCGCCTCGTCCCAGCAGGCCGACACCTACGCGAACCAGGCCCACGATTACGCGAAGGCTGCGGACAAGTCCGCCAGCGACGCCCAGGCGTCGGCGGACAAGGCCAAGGACGCCGCCGCGACCGCCCAGAGCGCCTCCCGCGCGGCCAACTACTCCGCCAACCGCGCCATCGACGCGGCCCACAGCGCGCTGGCCTCCTCCTACGACGCCCAGGCCTCCGCCGCCAACGCCCACCAGGCCGAGCTCGCCGCCGGCCGGGACGCCAAAACGGCCGCCGCGGCCGCCGCCGAGGCCCGCCAGACCGCGGCGGACAAGCGCACGGCAGAAGTGCAGGAGGCCGCACGCGTCGCTGCCGAGCAGGCGCAGAAGGACCGGGACGCCAACCGCAACCCCTCCAACTCGACGACCAACGACACGGTCAACCCCAAGGGAAGCCAGCCCGGCAAGGACGAATGGTGGAACGACGCCAAGTGGTGGGCTGACACCGCCGACAAGGTGAGCGTGGCCGCTGGACTCCTGGCGACAGGGTTCGGCATCGCCTGCGTGTTCTGGCCCGCGGCGCCCATTCTCGGCAGCATCGCCGCGGTCTGTCTCGGCGTCTCCGTCGCCGCCTCCGGCATCAGCGCGCTCGCCAACGGCATCGAATACGGCTTCACCAGCGCCCAGTTCGCCGCCGCCGCGAGCCGCAGCGCACTGCAGCTCGTCACCCGCGGCGGCGGGCGTGCTGCCTCGGTGGCCAAGCCGGTCGTCAAGAAGGTGGAGAAGGTCGCCGAAGACGTCGTCTCCGGCATCGTCAAGGTCTTCTCCTGACCGTCGGTCCACCCCCACCGCCCCCTGCCTGAGGGCTCTTCACGCACCGGGGCGGCGAGAGCTCCCGGCTGATCGAGCCGACTCTCGCCGCCCCCGCTTCCCCTGCCCCGTTGCTGGATGACACGGGCGCCCGGGGCACGGGGAGCCGCCACAAACCCCTACTTGGGATGACCTCCTACCGAGAGAAGAAATGTTTTCACCACGCGCAAGACGAATACTTCCCGGCGTCCTTCTCGTTCTGACCCTCACCGCGACGGGTACCGCCGCGGCCGACGGCCACACCGACCCGGCGCGGTCGGCGGCCGCGGCGAATGCCACCGGCAAGGCACCGGCGGCCTCCCACCCCAAAGTGGGAAGGATCAACCAGAGCGATGCAGCCCGCGTTCCCGCACCCACCAAGACCCGGCCCCTCGCGCCGGGCTCCGGGGAGCACTGCGAGCCCACCCGCACCGGCTCCCGCGAACGCAAGGCCGGAGCTGTTGAGGCCTGTGTCACCACGCGCACCACGCCGGTGACGCAGGCACGGCGCCAGAGCCGTGCCGCCGCACGCCCGCAGGCCTCGGCTGCCGCGGCCAACGACGCCAGCTGCTCGATCGCAGTCCCCAGGACGTGGAACTACAGCCGCTTCGGCTACTGCGTGAACGGCCTGGACGTGCTGTACACGCTCAAGGACACCAACGGCAAGGTGGTCGGCACCGGCACGCTGAACGTGGCGAGCAGTGCCCTCCTGCCCTCCGCCCGCACGGCATGGAACGAGAACGTCACCGTCACCATGGCTGGTGCGACCGGGGCCGTCACATCCCTGACCGCGAAGTTCCGGGCTGACTGCTCGGCCGGCTGCAAGGTCACCAAGGCCGCCCCCTGGTTCGGAGGCGACCTGGTGACGGGCCAGTCCGTCAGCGGCAACGTGTCCTACTCCTCCTCCCCGGCCCCCGGTACGAAGGTCGACTTCACGACGTCGTACAAGCTCTACGTCACCTCCCCCGGCGCCCAGGCCACCGACCCGAACGCCTCCTGGAGCAACCCGGAGAAGGTCCGCTGCGACGACGACGTCCGGGACACGAGCACCCCCAACAGCACTCCCGGCCCCGGCTGTGTCGTGCCCAGCGTCATGCCGGTCGTCAACATGAGCACGGCGACCTCGGGTGCCGCGGCCGCCGGATACCGCTGGGCCCAGGACAACCTCGCCGACGGCTGGGGCCGCAACAAACCGCTGACCCGCGCACGGAGCGGCATGGCCGACCGCACCGCCCGCACCTGCGGAGGGTTCCAGGACAGGTCGGACCTCGTGGCGAACGACAGCTGCGGGGAGTTCCCCTTCGCGGCCACCCATGAGGGAGGAACCGACGGCACTCAGTGCGCCGAGATCATTCCCAACTACAGCGGTGGCGGATGGGACATCTACGACCTGGGGGGTGTGGACCCCAGCAAGCCGTGCGTGCGCGCCCACGTCCCGCTCGCGGACAACCAGGCGGCCCAGACCCAGCTCTCCGAGGGCTTCGCCAACCAGCGCGTGCTGGAGGCCGACCAGTTCAAGCTGGAGATCGCCACCACGACCGCCCAGCCGCAGGCCGCCTGTCTGCAGACCACACCGTCCGGGTCACTCCCCAACGGCGATGGGTGGATCAAGAACACCACCGAAGCGGTCGCCCACCGCAACAAGACCACCACCCCGCCCGATCCGGCCGGCACGCGGCCGACCGTGGCCCAGGCCTGCCTGGGCAAGAAGATCGGCAAGGGCACCTCGGCCTCGGGTGACATCACCGGCTGGCAGGACGCGCAGAACTTCGCCCGCCCGCTCGCCGCGCCCGGCACCAAGGCACCGTACGGGCTCGCCCGGTGCCACCTGATCGCCAACATCCTCGGCGGCAAGGGCCGCACACTCGACGGCGGACAGGACAACCTCGTCCCGTGCTGGCAGGTGGGAATGAACACCGGAACACCCAGCATGCGAACGTACGAGTTCGAGGCCCAGAACGCGCTGGCGGACAACAACTTCGGGGCCAATGACGCGATCTTCTACGAGGTGACGCCCGCCTACCAGGACGCCACCAGCACGATTCCGGTGGGAGTCACGATGCGGGCCACCGTCGAGCGTGCGGACGGCACGTCACAGCCGCTGTTCCCCGACGTCTACATCCCCAACACCAAGGCCAATACTGGTCTGCTCAACCTCGGAAACTAATCCCACCCCCACCAGCGCCATCGGGAGCCAGAATGAGTCGTACCACCCCACCGCGGCCGCTCGACGTCACCGCGCTCTTCCCTCAACTGGCCCCGCTGGCACGCACGGCGACCCGGTTGCACCCGCGCCCCGGGTCGCCGTCGCCGCACGACAGTTCGGTCGGCGGGCCGCTGCTGTGGCCCGCCGACGAGCCCTGGCCGTACTGCGAAGGACCGCACGTCTGGGACCAGGTGAACGCCGCCCTCTCACCTCAGGATGTACGGCAGCAGCGGCGTATCCGGGCAGCCGTGGCGAGCCGGCCGGACGGCATACCCGAGATGGCCCGGTACACGCCGGAAGAGCGCGCGATCGACGACCAGATCCGTGCCGGCCGCCCCTGGCCCGATGCCCCGGTACCCATGCTTCCCGTGGCCCAGCTGTACACGCGTGACATCCCCCGGCTCCGCCCGCCCGGCACGGCTCTTGCCGATCTGCTCCAGGTGCTGTGGTGCCCCTTCGACCACCCCGCGCACCCAAGGACCGCACTGTTCTGGCGGTCCGCCGCCGCGGTCGTCGACGTTCTCGCCGCACCCCCCGAGCCGCCCGTGGTCCAGTTCCCCGGCTATCTGCCGCAGCCATGCCTGCTCGCGCCGGAGGACGTCACCGACTACCCCAACCTCCTGGAGCTCGACGAGGACGTGCAGCAGCAGCTCGGGGAGTGGAGTTCGTGGCAGGCGGCCGGGCCCACGGTGGACAGCGCCTACGCCATCGCCCCGCAGGAGTTCTACTTGAACAAGCTGTCCCACGCTCCCGGGTGGAAAGTCGGCGGCTGGACCCGTTGGGGCCTGACCGACCCGATCCCCCGCGTCTGCGACGCCTGCGGTACCGAGATGGACCCGCTGCTGACCATCGCCTCGGCTGAATGGGACCCCAGCACCGAGAGCTGGATGACCTACGAAGACCAGGCCCGCTCCACGCAGTCCCTCACCGATCCCCAACCGTGGAACCCGACCATGCTCGACCTCGCCCGCGGCTACGACCTGCAACTCCACGTCTGCCCGGCATCCCCGGACCATCCGCACATAGAACTGGTCCAGTAAGTCGTTTCCCAGCTCAGCCACAGGGCCGTTCAACGTGCCCGGAACGCTGTCTGCCGGCCTCTTGGTCCGCAGGTGAGGAGTCATCCGGGACCTTCCCGCCCCGGAGCGGAAGCTCCTTCGAGCGGACCCTGCCCCGGCGCAGAATCGGGCCGGGTTCACCGGCCTGGCTACACAACCAGCACGTATGGCAAGGAATTGAGATGACCATAAAGAGTTCACGCCACTGGTGGACCATCGCCGTGCTCGCCACGACCATGGGCAGCGGCATCCTGACCACTCCCCCCGCCTCCGCCCTCTCCGGCAGCGACGTCCCCACCGACACCTACACCTTCACAACGAAGCTCAACGTCGGCGAGAACTCGGCGTGCAGCGGTGCCCTGGTCGACCCGCAGTGGGTGCTGACCGCGGCCTCCTGCTTCATAGTCGACGGCAAGACCGCACCGGCTGGAAAGCCCGGTCTCAAGGTCACCGTGACGGTGGGTCGCACCGACCTCACCAAGTCGGGCGGCGTTGTGGTCGAGGCCGTGGAGGTCGTCCCGCACGCCGACCGCGATCTGATGATGGTCAAGTTGGCCCGCCGTGTCGCTGCTGCCCCGGTCAAGCTGGCCGCCACCGCCCCGACGGCCGGCGAGCAGCTCACCTCGGTGGGCTTCGGTCGCACCAAGACCGAGTGGGTGCCCGACAAACTGCACTCCGGCGCTTTCACCGTGTCCTCCGTCGGCAGTGGAGCCGTCGCGCTCAACGGCTCCGCCGGCGCGGTGATCTGCCAGGGCGACGCAGGTGGCCCCGCCCTGCGCGTAAAGAATGGCAGCGTGGAACTGGCCGCCGTCAACTCCCGTTCCTGGCGCGGCGGGTGCCTCGGCACCGACGCGGCGGAGACCCGCACCGGCGCGGTCGACGTTCGCGTCGACGACCTCGGCGCTTGGGTGACCTCCCTGACCTCGCGTCGCTCGGCCGCGGTGAACGAGGCCGGAGGAAACGACCGGGTCCGTTGGGCCGACTTCGACGGCGACCGCCGGCCGGACTACCTCACCGTCGCCGACAACGGCAATGTCGAGGTGTATCTCAACCGCGGCGGCGACGGCCACGGCGGCTGGGAGGGCCTCGGCAAGGTCGCTATGGGGCTGACCAACGACCGCAACCGTGTCCGCTTCGCGGACTGGGACGGCGACGGCAAGGCCGACTACCTCCTCATCAACACCGACGGCTCCGTCGAGGCCTACCTGAATCAGGGCGGCGACGGACACGGCGGGTGGAACGCCATCGGCAAGATCGCCCGAGGCACCACCACCGACCCCGGAAAGGTCCGGTTCGCGGACTGGGACGGCGACGGCCGCACCGACTACCTGACCTTCAACGACAGCGGCGCCGTCACCGCCTACCTCAACCGCGGCGGCGATCTGGTGCCGAACTCCGGCTGGGACGGCATCGGCCAGATCACCACGGGAGCCAGCAGCGACCGTAGCCGGGTCCGTTTCGCCGACAACGACGGCGACGGCAAGGCCGACTACTACCTCGTCAAGCCCGACGGCAAGGTCGACCTCTACCTCAACCGCGGCGGCGACCTGGTCCCGAACACCGGCTGGCAGGGCATGGGCCAGATCGCCACCGGCCTGACCACCGACCACACCAAGGTGCAGTTCGTCGACTTCGACGCCGACACCCACGCCGACTACGTCCTGGCCGGTACGGCCGGCAGCGCCACCGTGTTCGCCTGGAACGGCGGAGACGGCCACGGCGGCTGGACCGACCTGGGCAAGGTCGCGTCCGGCGCCTGACCTCGCCGCACCTGGACAGGCAGACATACCGGTTTGCCGCCTGCCACTGACCGCCTCGTGCCTCCATCCGTCTGGCACGAGGCGGCCGTGCTTGAGCCCCGTTCCGGTCCCAAGGCCCGCTCCGGCGGGTTACGGTGTCGCACTACACGCGAAGGTGACCCTGGCAGGATGTTCGCAGGCGGAGATCACCCTGGCGGCGCGGGGCGAGCGAACAAGGTCCCACGCAAAGCCTTCCGGTCCGGAACGCGATGCCCCCGCCACCAGCTTCGGCGCCGCCATTCCACGGCGGCCCACAACGCCGTACCTGACGCGCCGAATTCTTCTTCGAGAACGAGGCGTTGTCTTGCGTGCGGCCAGCAACCCGGGACACCGAGGCCGCCGAGGCCGCGGCCGATGACAAGTCTGCTGGGCCTTGCGACGGACATCGGCCGCCGGTTGGCTCAACCGCGTGGCCGCCAGATGTCCGCGTGCGGAATGGCCCAGTGCCCAACGGGCAGGATGGGCTCGACGACAACGGGCCTGGGAGGCCAAACGTGAGGCAGAGACCTCTTCAGGCGCAGTACGGTCGGCATCAAGGAGGCGAGTGGGGCCAGACGGCGCGACCGCGACCGACTCCTCGGCAGAGCACCGGATGACCACTTTCGGTGTCGAGGAGGAGTACCTGTTGGTCGAGGCGGACAGCCTCCGTCCGGTGCCGCGGAACAGCCGGGTCCTGTCAGCCGCCCGGGCGCTTCTGGGGAGCGATCCGGGAGACCTGTCGCCCGAACTGTTGCGGGCGCAGATCGAGATCGGCACTCCGGTGTGCAGGGAACTCGACGAGGTGGCCGAGCATCTGGGGAGGATGCGCCGTCTGGTGGGCGAGGCGGCAGCGGCCGCCGGATGCCGGGTGGCGGCGACCGGAGCGGGGCCGTCCCGCGGGCCGGGCCCGGTCCTGGTGACGGAGGGGCCACCGTATGAGGATCTGGCCGGTGACACGCCACCACTGATCCACGAACACGTGATCAACGGCATGCACGTCCATGTGGGCATCGAGGACCGGGAACTGGGCGTCGGCGTGCTCAACCGGTTGCGCCCGTGGTTGCCGGCGCTGACGGCCATGGCCGCCAACTCGCCGCTATGGGACGGACGGGACACCGGGTTCTCCAGCTGGCGCACCATCGCGTACGGGCGATGGCCCGTCGGTGGTCCGCCGCCGTTGTTCGCCGACGCCCGGGACTACCGTGCGCGGACGACGGGATTGATCGAGGCGGGGATGATCCGCGGCCGCGGTCAGCTGTACTGGCAGGCGAGACTCTCCGACCGCTACCCGACCGTCGAGATCCGTGCCATGGACACTCAGTTGGGGGCGGAGGAGGCGGTGATGTTCGCGGGCCTGCTCCGAGCACTGACGACGACCCTCGCGGGGCAGGTGCGACAGGGGTCCGCTCTCGTGCCGGTACCCCAGGAGCTGCTGGCGGCGGCCGTGTGGCACGGCGCGCGCGACGGTCTTGCGGGGACCCTGCTTGATCCGGTGCGTCTGCGGCCGGCACCGGCCGCAGACGTCGTCACGACACTTCTGGAGTACGTCACTCCCGCGCTGAAGGATGCCGGGGACACGGACCGGGTGGCCGGGGCCCTCGCCCGCCTGCTCTCGGACGGGACGGGCGCCGCCAGGCAGCGGACGGCCTGGGAGCGGGGCGGTCCCTCGGCGCTGGCCGCGCTGCTGACGGCCGGCACCCATTTTTGACCTCCGGCGTACGGCGGGCCATGTCGGTACTTGCACCGTCATTTGGGCGAGCACTCACATCAATGCCGCCGTCACACGGAACGGCCCAGGCCGGCGACGCGTCGACGTCTACGTCCACCGGATGGAGAGTGAAACCGCCCATTCATCACGCCCTGTATTTGTAAAATTACTGCCAGTGCGCAAGCATGTGGGCCGCACACTGCGCCATTTCGCGGGCAGCCGCGCCCGCGGCCTTCGCAGGGCAGCCGGCTGGACACCGGCAACGGGCGGCTGGCGTGCGGCACTCACGGGTCCGACGTGACCCAGGGGGTTGTGGTTGCACGGTTTGGGTGGGCGACCCCGCAGGTGGGATGAAAGGCATGTTTGTGGCCCCCTGGGACACCGTCGTGCGCGACGTCGGGCTCTTCGTCATCGTGATCACGCTGGCGTACAACGGGCCGTTGTTCGTCAGCGGTCTCCTGTTCGCCCGCCGCAGCGACGCGTCGTTGCGAGGTCAGCTCGCACTCAAGGACGGCGCGCCCCTGGCCCTGCCCTGCGGCTGGACGGTGTTCGTCGTGGTCCCGTGCCTGAACGAGGCGCGAGTCATCGCGAACACGGTCCGTTGTCTGCTGGACCTGCAGCCCGGGGTCCGGGCCGTGGTCATCGACGACGGCAGCGACGACGACACCGCCGGCCTCGCCGAAGCCGCGGGCGGAGACCGCGTCGCGATCGTGCGACGGGCGCTGCCCGAGGCCCGGCGCGGAAAGGGAGCCGCCCTGAACGCCGGTCTGCGCCATGTGCGCTGCCGAGTCCGCGAGGCGGGCCTGGACCCGGCGCGGGTGCTGGTGTGCGTGCTCGACGCCGACGGCCGGTTGACGCCGGGTGCGGTGGCCCACGTGGCCGCGCTCTTCGAGGCACCGGAGGTGGGCGGTGTGCAACTGGCAGTGCGGATCCGGGAGCGCGACCGTGTTGCCCTGCGGTTCCAGGACTTCGAGTTCTGGGCCCTGAGCGCGCTCAGCCAGTTCGGCCGGGCGGCCACGGGGTCGGTGAGCATGGGCGGCAACGGCCAGTTCACCCGCCTGTCCGCGCTGGACAGTGTGGGTGGACAACCGTGGTCGGACTCTCTGACCGAAGACCTCGACCTGGGCATCAGCCTTGCCGTCCATGGCTGGACGGTGACGTCCACCATGAGCGCCTACGTGTCCCAGCAGGGCCTGACCGACCCTCGCCGCCTCCTGCGTCAGCGCACCCGCTGGCACCAGGGCCACATGAGCGCCATCACGCGCCTCCCCGAACTGTGGGCCCGCCCCGGCATCCGGCTCGCGACCCGAACCGAACTCACCGGCTACCTGCTGCTGCCCTACCTGATCACCTTGCCATGGTCGCTCGTCCAGCAGTATGTGTTCTACCGCCTCGCACGAGGGCACGCGCCCCAGCTGGTCCACTTCCTGGCAGAGCATGGGTGGCCTCAAGTGCTGGGCGGCCTGGGCTGCTACGCGCTGGTCTTCGCGGGATACCTGGCGCTGGCGTTGGTGTACTGGCGACGCACGGATGATGTGCCCCTGGGGAAAGCGGCCGGCTACGCCCAGGCCCTGGTGCTGTGGAGCTACGTCAGCTTCGTCGCCGCCTGGCGCGCCGTAGGACGCATGCTCACCCGACGCAAGGGCTGGGCCAAGACCGAGCGTGTCCAGGAGGCCCCCGTGAGAGCGATCGTCGGCCCCGCGGCGCCCGCCGAGACCGGCCACGGGCGCCGGGAGCTCGGCTGATGCTCTTGCTATACGGCGCCGCAGAGGTAGCACCGGGCGCCACCCCTCAATGTTCTTATTTGAACCGGGGCCGGCTGGTCCAGCAACCGGCGGGGGGCCGTTGTAGGTGGTGAACAGGTCGGCGTCTCCTGTTCGGTGAGCGTTACACCGTCGAGCGGGACTGGGAGGCGCGGGCCACGAGCGGGATGACGGCCAGGGCAACCACGCCCGCGCAGAGGGCCAGCCACCGGTACCCGCTCCCGGCCACCACCAGCCCGGAGACCATGCCGCCGGTCGCCCCGGCGATGGCCATCCCCACGTCCACCAGGCCCTGGGTGGCCGCTCGTGCCTCGGGCGCGGCGGCGTCCGTGACCAGCGCCGACCCGCTGACCAGGCCGAGGTTCCATCCGACGCCGAGCAGTACCAGGGCCGTGGCCAGCAGCACCGTCCCGGCGGTTCCGGTGGGCGGGGCGAGTGCGGCGAGCACTCCGGCCGCCAGCAGTACCCCGCCGGACGCGGTGGCCACCGGCAGCCGCCCGACGCGGTCCACGAGCAACCCCGTCAGTGGCGAGGGAAGGAACATCGCCCCGACGTGCAGCGCGATCACCAGCCCTGCCGCCTGGGTGCTGTGCCCGTGGCCGGTCATGTGCACCGGCGTCATCGTCATGACCGCGATCATGACCAGTTGCCCGGTGACCATCACCGCCGCGCCGGCGACCACTCCCGCCCCACCCGAGTGACCACGCCGCCCGCGGGACTCCGTCGCCTGTCCGTTCTGCCACTCACGCGCCAGCAGCAGCGGGTCGGGGCGCAACCACAGGGCCAGCACGAGCGCGGCAGCCGTATACGCCACGACGGCGAGCAGGAAGGGGCCCGTCAGGCGGGGCAGGCCCCACGCATGTGCGACGGCTCCGGTGGGTCCGGCCAGACTGGGCCCGGCGACGGCACCGAGCGTGGTGGCCAGCAGTACGGTCCCGGTGGCCCGGCCGCGTTCCTCGGGCGCGGCCAGGTCGGCTCCGGCGTACCGGGCGAGGAGGTTGGTGGCCGTTCCAGCCCCGTAGACGAACAGGGAGAACAGCAGCAGGGGGACGGTACGGGCGGTGGCGGCAGCGACCACCCCGACGCTGCCGACGGCGGCGGTGGCGTGGCCGAGTGCCAGTCCGGGGCGGCGCCCCCACCGCTGGGATATCTGTCCGGTGCCCAGTGCCCCGGCCGCGGCGCCCGCCGTGAACAGGGCCACCGGCAGTCCGGCGAGCCCGGTGGAGCCGAGCAGGTCCTGGGCGAGCAGTGCGCCGACGGTGATGCCCGCCGCCATCCCCGCCCCGCCGAGTGCCTGCGAGAAGACCAGCACCTTCAGGATGCGGAGCTGGACCTCTGGCGGGGCGGGCCCCGGGTCCCGGGCGGGCGCGGAGGTCACTCGGTCGTCCTGTCGGACGGATCCAGCGCGGAGATCTCCGTCAGGTCGAGTCCCAACTGCTCGTTGAGGAAGCGCACGATGGTCCAGTGCGGGAGCGCGTCCTCGTCGAAGGGCCCGAACGAGGCGGTGTAGAGCGGGATCCAGCGCAGGGCCTCCTCGGCAGCGATTACTCGCGCCTTCTCTTCGGCCCGTTCGTTTGGACTTGCGGTGTAGTCGGTGTAGGCGATGCTGCGGTGGTGGATGAAGTACCCGCCGGGCAGACGGCCTTCGCACAGCTCCCGGTATTCGCGGGTCTGCAGGATGAGGAAGTGCCAGATCTCGTCGATCTCCTGCTCCACTGGCAGGAACAGTCCGCCGAGCCGCTCGGGGTACTGCGAGACCAGGTACAAGTAGCGCAGACACTCGCGTACTTGGTGCCGCACATGGGAGCTGTCGTGGCCGGTCGTGGCCGTGAAGTGCCCGACGACTTCCTCGTGGAACGCGGTACCGAGCAGTTCGACGGCGGTCGGCGCGGGGGTGGCCGGGGACGTGGCGACCGCGAGGGGCGCGGAGGTTGCGGACAGGGTCATGGGCGGGATCCCGTTCGGACGCGGAGGGACAGGGGGTACGGCGGCTCGGAGACTTGGGGCCGGCGGGTGCCGGTGGGCGCTGCCCGGGTGACCGGGTGTGTGCCTGCGGCCGGGTGGTGTTGCGGTCTCAGGAGGGGCCGGCCAGCCAGGCGTACTTGCCAGAGCGGCCGATCGGCAGATGTGTGCGGTGGACCAGCGTGCAGTCGCGGCCGGTGAGTGCGCGGACCTGCGCCAGGAGGTCCGCCGCCTCCGTCGCGTCGAGCGGGGCGCCGTCGAACGTGGTGTAGTGCAGGGCTGCGCGGGTCTCCCCCGGCGCAGCCGCTGAGCCTACTGGGTGCGTCGGTACGGCCGCAGCCCTGATGCCCGAAGGGCCGGACAAACTACGGGCGTTGACGGACTCGGGGCCCGGCCGGGCAGGCGAGGCCGCACTGGTCAGGCGCAGCTGGTGCAGGAAGACGCGGCGGGACACCGCGGTGATACGGGCGTCGAGGTCGGCTTGGGCGACGGGACCGTGCGGGGTGGGGAGCAGTTCCTTCTCCCGGCCGCAGAAGACATCGATGCGCGTGGGGTCGCTCGAACCGTCCAGGGTGCGTACGCAGTCGCCGGAGCGGTAGCGCACCAGCGGCATATAGGGGTTGCGGAGGCTGGTCACGATGAGGCTCTGGATGCCGCTGCCGGGGGCGACCGGGATGAGTTCGACACTCATGTCGTCCAGATGCGGACGGTAGCGGCCGGTGCGTGGGTCACTGGAGTAAAGGTAGCCGAGCTCGGTGCTGCCGAACAGGTCCACGACCGGGCAGCCGAAGCGCTCGCGCAGCAGGGCGCGGACGTTCGAGGGCGTGTACTCGTACGCGTGGACGATGCTGCCGGGGCGGGGGAACTCGTCCCACAGCCCCCACGCGTCGACCTTCCGCACCAGGTGGGCGAGGTGGTAACCGGAGCAGTCCAGGTGGTAGGCGCCGACCGGGTGGGCCCGGCTGACGTCGCGGATCTCGGCGAGCATCCGGCGAACCTCGGCGCGGTCCCAGTCGGCGGGGTCGAGGGTGCGGTTGAGGTAGAGCGTGCGGCCGTCGAGCCACCGTTCGCCCGGAGTGGCCCCCGGTTTGCCGGAGTTGACGCGTGCGACGTGCTCGGTGGCGAGCACCGTCGTCAGGGAGATGCGGGCGGCCCCGGACTCCCAGGTGGCGCGCAGGTCGGGGTGTTCGCTCCACAGCCGGTAGTAGGAGCGGAGCAGGAAGTAGGGCGGCCGTATCAGCTGCATCCGGGCGTGGTTGGTGCCGGTCGACATGACGTACTCGGCCTCGCCCGCCTCCAGGGCGTCCGCGAGACGGGGTGTCATCCAGTTGTCGGGGAAGTCGCGGGCGATCTCCGGCTTTTCGAGGATGGGGAAGTCACCCCGGGCGACGGACGCCCGGTAGAGCGGGATGTCCCGGACCCGGTCCACGACGTCGGGGCTGGGCTGCGGGCTCATGGGGCCTCCGTGGGGTCGCGCGGGGAAAGGGGCGGGAGCCGCCTGCCGCAGGCGCGACGCACGGCTCCCGCAGGTGTCGGGTGGGTCAGCTGATGCGGTGGTACCGGTGGTCAGCTGGTGCGTTGATACGGGTGGGTCAGCTGATGCAGCCGGTCTTGCCGACGGCGCTGATACAGCCCGACTTCGGCGCGGCGCTGATGCAGCCGTCCTTGGCGCCCTGCGCCGAGTTGGCCGCGACCCACTTGCTCCAGACGGTGTCCTGGGTCATCTGCTTGATGAGCTTGTCCATGAGGGACCTCCTCGTGTGTACGGAATCGGTGAGCACGGGTCCGGGGTGATGGATCTCCGGCAACCCGCTCACCGAAGGTAAAGAAAACTCCAATGGATCGTCAATGACGGGTCAAGAGGATGGCGGGAAGTGGCCCACCGCGTCGCCGTCCGCATTGGACGGAACGCGGGCAGGGCGGAGCGCCCCACCGGGGAGGGCCCCTGACGGACGTTCCAGCTGCTGTTTCGTCGGCCGGGCTGCCCGCTGGGCCACAGCGGGAGCCGGGGGCTCGGCGGGGTGCGGCGGCCGGAACGCTCCGGCCGCCACACCGCTGCGCCTTATTCGAGCCTGCTGCCCCTCCCGCCCCCCGGGCCACCGCGGTCGGGCTCCCCGGCTCCCCCGTCGTGGCCGCGCGCCGCGACCGCGGGGGCCGCGTTCACGGCGCCGGGGAGCACCGGGACGGGCTCGGCGGGCGTCTCGCGGTCACGGTGCTCCGGGGCCGGCCGTACGGGCTCGGCGTTCACGCGGTTGTGCCGTGCCGCCCAGTTCTCCAGGGTGGTCTGGCAGGCGTGGTCGAGGTGGCGCACACCGGTCAGGTCCAGTTCGACGGGCCGGCCTTCGGGCAGTGCCTCCAGGGTCTCCAGGATGCGCGGCAGCCGCAGGAACGTGGCGCTGCCCACGAGCCGCACCACCAGCCGCCCGCCGGTCAGTTCGCGCACGTCGACCTGGATGTGCGACGTCTCCCAGGCGGACTTGGCCACGGCCAGGACCAGGCCCAGTATCACGCCGTCGAACATGTTGGTCAGCACGATGGCGACGGCGGTGACCCCCAGGACGATGGCCTCGCCGCGGTGCGCGCGCCAGAGCGGAACGATGTCCTTGACCGGGATGAGCTTGCAGCCCGCGTGCACCAGGACCCCGGCCAGGGCGGCGAGCGGGATCACGCCGATCGCTGCGGGCAGCAGTACCGCGAAGAGCAGCAGCCACACACCGTGCAGGATGCGCGAGAGCGATGTGCGCGCTCCCGCCTGTACGTTCGCCGAACTGCGTACGATCACCGCCGTCATCGGCAGGGCGCCGAGGATGCCGCACACCGTGTTGCCGACACCCTGGGCCACCAGTTCCTTGTCGTAGTGCGTGCGCGGGCCGTCGTGCATACGGTCCACGGCCGCCGCGCTGAAGAGGGACTCGGCGGACGCGATGAGGGTGAAGGCGAGGACCGTACCGAGAACGGCCACGCCGCCCAGGTCGGCCAGGTCCCCGAGACCGGGCGGCTGCACGGTGTCCACCAGGCCGCTCACGGTCACGTTCGCCACGTCCAGGTCCAGGGCTGTGACCACGGCGATGGCGAGCGCGACGGCCGCGAGCGGTGCGGGCACCAGCCGCGCCCTGGCGGGCAGCCGCGGCCACAGCACGAGCACCGCGATCGTGCCCAGGCCCACCGCGGTGGCGGTCAGCGCGGTGCCGTCCCGCACCACGTCGGCGATGAGTCCGGGAAGCCCGAGGATCTTGTCGGGGCCGGAGCGGGGCTGGCTCTGTCCTGCCATGGTGTAGAGCTGACCGAAAATCAGCACCAGGCCGATGCCCGCCAGCATTCCCTGGACGACGGAGACGGATATCGCGCGGAACCAGCGTCCGCAGCGCAGGAGGCCGAGCACGATCTGGAGGGCGCCGGTCAGCAGCACGATGGCGCCGAGCATGCTGAGCCCGAACTCCCGGACGGCTTCGAAGACGAGCACGGTCAAGCCGGCCGCGGGACCGCTGACCTGTAGGGCACTGCCGGGCAGGAAGCCGACGACGAGGCCGCCGACGATACCGGTGACGAGGCCGAGTTCGGCCGGGACGCCCGACGCCACGGCGACCCCCACACACAGGGGCAGGGCCACCAGGAAGACGACGAGCGAGGCGAGTACGTCCTGGCGCAGCACGCCGGGGCGGCGCAACTCGCCGAAGGAGGATGGCAGGAGGGAGGGATTGGGGGGCATGTGGGAATTCCTCGGTCGGTCTGACAGGCCGGGGGACAGATTCAGGGGTGCCGAGCGCCGCCAGTGGCGCGGCGTCTGCGGATCGCGGGCACGGCTGCGGGCACGGGCGTGCCGCCGAGCGCGTGCGCGCGGGCGCGGCTCGGCTCGGCTTCTCTCGGCAGGAGAAGGGGACGTGAAGTGGCAACTCATCCGCACGCGCATGAGCATGTGGACATGCCTGTGCACGAGGATGTGCCTACGCATGCAGACCCAGACGCGTCTCGGACGCGCCGGTCTCCGCGAAGCGTGCTGCGCGCCGTAAGCACGCAGTCCCGCAGTGGGAGCGCTCAGAGAGGCCCGAACGCGGGGTGCCCTTCTTCGCCGGACCTGACGGCCGCGACGCGCGCCCCGGCCCCGGTGGCGTCGTACGGCGCGGGCCGATGGGCGTGGACGGCGCCGGTGTGGACCTCGTAGTACCAGGCGTGCAGGGCGAGCGACCCGTCGGCGAGACGCTCACTGACGCACGGATAGCCCCGCAACGTAGCCAACTGCGCGAGCACATGGGCTTGTACGGCCTCGGCGACGGCCGGGGTGCCGGGGAGCGAGCGCAGCGAGGCGTCGTGCGGCACCGCGTGCTCCAGCCAGCCCCGCACGGCCGGCATGGCGGAAAGGTCGTCGCCGCGGACCAAGGCACCGACGGCACCGCAGTGCGAGTGTCCGCAGACGACGATGTCGCGGACACCGAGCATACGTACGGCGTACTCAACAGTGGCCGCCTCGCCCTGGGGGCGGTCGTCCTCCGGGTAGGGCGGGACGACGTTCCCCGCCGTGCGCAGTTCGAAGAGCTCGCCCGGCCGAGCCCCGGTGATCAGGGCGGGAACGACGCGGGAGTCGGAACACGTGATGAACAGGGCCTGCGGGGACTGCCCCGCTTCCAGGGCGCGGAACCGCGCGGTGTGCTGGGGGTCCGCCACATGTGCTGTGGCGAACGAACGGGCATGATCGATCAGTGACTTCATGGTGGCCTGCCTCCTGCGCCGCTGCGGCGTGGGGGCCGGAGCGCGGTGTGGTCGGGTCAGAGGGTTGAGGTTCTCGGCGCGCCAGCGGTGCGAGCCCAGGGCTGGTCCCCGGCTCGACTGACGGCAGCCGCACCTCCACTTTGCCTTCGCATTACCTCTCACCGAAAGGGCAAATTCTTGCCAAAGAATGGGCAATAATCGCCGCTGGCCTGTGGGTTGGTACGCGGACAGACCATCGGTCCGGGCTCCGATGGTTGGCCCCTCACACCGGGGCGCGAACTCTCGGACGGCGTAGGCGTGTTGCGTACGTGTTACGGCAAGGTTTCCGCGTCGGCACCGCTCACGTCCCCGACGGCCGCGGCTGCTCGGGCGGAACCGAACTCTCGGCAACCGCCATCCACTGGTCCAGGTCGGACTGAGTGAACTCCACCCAGGGTGGGATTTCGGGGAGCTGACGGAGCAGGTCGTAGGCCTCGGGGATCTGGGGGCCGCGCAGGACCGGGCAGTGGCAGCCGGCGATGACCTCGGCGTTCAGGTGCTGGAAGTCGGTGACGACCGTCCCGAACTTCTGGGCGTCCAGCAGGGCGACCCAGGGGGCGACCAGGCTTCCGCCGAAGAACTGGCCGTCGCGGAACTCGTCTGGCGACAGCGCTGCGATTTCGGGCATGGGAGTCGGCACGTTCGTGGCGAAGGTGTCCACGGCCCACAGGACGTTGGTCTTCGGGTCGAAGAGGGCGCGGGTTGTGGGGTTGTCGTACAAGGGCGGTCGCTTGGCGACCAAGGTGCGGTCGCCCGTGTCGATCGTGTCGCCGTCGGTCATGAAGCGGCACCGGTTGATGGGGGTCTCCCACTCCTCGGCCATGCGGCCGATGGAGAACCATGTCGTCAGCAGGGTCGCGTTCGGGCATTCCGCGAGGACCGCCAGGAGGTTGCCGGCGTGGTCGCGGTCGTCGTGGGTGAGGAAGATCCACCGTACGTCCAGAGGATCCACGACGGACCAGGCTGCCTCCAACCACTGGGAGCGCACCGCGGGCGCCCCGGTGTCCACGAGGACCGGTTCAGCTCCCCGAATCACCATCGAATTCATCGGGAAGTGGCCGACCGGTGGGGCCTCAAGGGCCCACGGGATGACGAAAGTCTCCTCGGCGATCTTGTACGGCTGCAGAAGGTTGAAGCTTTCCATGGTCGTCATCGCTGGTCTCCTAAGACGGAGTCGCCGCAGCGTCCATGATTCCAGTGCAGTCCCATGGCGGGCTGCCGTCAAACGCAGAACTCGTGACGGTCGGCTTCGGTGAGCGACGAGGGGTGTGCGATCGGTGCCGGCAGGTCTCGCCGCGCCGTGGCCATCGCCAACACGGGATCGTGGCCCGCGGCCGGGGAGGAGCGCCCGGACTGGTGTCAGGGGCAGCCCACCCCGCAGCTCGCCCTCGGCGACGCGGTCGAGTGGTCTTCCGCCGCTCGCCCCGTGGGACGGCAAGCACCACCCCCCGCACGACCACGATGGGATTGAGGGGGGCTACGGCGTGCCGCCCCCGAGGGCCCTCCTGTGATTGCCCCGCACCGCAGATACCCGTCTGCGAGGATTGGCGGACCAGGAGGAAGGGACCTCTGATGGACGCTCTCGGTGGCGAAGACCCCAGACGTGTAGGGAACTTCGCTCTTTTGGCAAGGTTGGGCAGCGGAGGCATGGGCGAGGTGTTTCTCGGGCGCTCGCCCGAGGGCAGAACCGCGGCAGTCAAGCTCATCCAGCCGGATCTGGCCCGTGATCCGGAGTTCCGCCGCCGTTTCCGGCTCGAAGTGGCTGCGACCCGCAAAGTGGCCAGCCCCTGGACGGCATCAGTACTCGCTGCCGACACCGAGTCATCCCGTCCCTGGGTGGCGACCAGCTTCGTCCCGGGTCTCACCCTCACCGAGGCAGTGGAGATGAGCGGCCCTCTGCCTGAGCGGGCCGTGCTCCACATAGCCAACAGGCTCGTCCATGCCCTTCACGACATCCACGCGGCGGGCCTGGTCCACCGGGACCTCAAGCCGTCCAACGTGATGCTGACCCTCGACGGACCCGTAGTGATCGACTTCGGTATCGTCCGGGCCGCCGACGCCAGCGTGGTCACCCGGGCCGGAGTGATGGTCGGCTCCCCCGGATTCATGTCTCCCGAGCAGGCACGCGGACTCGAAGCGGACTCGCCAAGTGACGTGTTCAGCCTGGGCTGCGTCCTGGCGTTCGCCAACACTGGCAGAGCGCCCTTCGGCACTGCCACCGACAGCGGTGTACCGGCCCTGTTATTCAGGGTCGTCTCCGAAGAACCCGACCTGACGGGCATACCGGAAGCGCTGCGGGCTTTGGTGGTGGCCTGCCTGGCCAAATCCCCTGCGGACCGCCCAACCTTGGCGGAGCTCACAGAGATAGCGGCGATCCAGTCGACGGCAGAACCGGCGCACGCGGAGTGGCTTCCGCCGACGCTGACCTCCGCTGTGGCACGGCGGATCACCCGAGCCCTCGCTCTGGAAGCCCCCAAGGCTCCGGCCTCTCCGGTTCCGCAGACCCCCACTGCCGTTCCTATCCCCCCTATCCACAACGCAGTGACGGTGACCGGGTCTACGCCGCCGCCTCCGGCCCCACCGCACAGCTTGGAGGCTCCGGCCTCCAGCACGGCCATGGCGGCTCTGGCTCCGACTTCCCGGACGGGTCATGCCCGACGCCCGGCTCTGCTGACCGGCTCTCTCCTGGCAATCGCCCTGGTCGCGGTCGTCCTGGTCGCAGTCGTCCTAACGATCATCATGCCCAGGCTCGGCAAAGACGAGCCCTCCGCGAAGCCCACACCCCAGCAGTCCGCCTCCACACCCGCCACGCCGGCGGCAACGGACGAGGCCACTCCCGTTGGAATCATCCCGCAGGTCTTCCTGGGGGTATGGCAAGGCACCATCACCCGCGACCAGGAGCGGCGCATGACGATCAAGCAGGGCAAGATCGGAAACACCGTGGTGGTCACAAGAACGATCAGCTCTGATGCCAAGTGCCGCGGCACTGGGACGCTCCTGTCCGCCAAGGAATCCACCATCGGACTTGACACCGTAGTTACAGAGAGCATTCCCGAAGGCAGATGCGTCAGCGTCGGCGAGCAAACACTCACCCGCATCGACGACGACCATCTCCGCTGGGAGGCCGGAAACGATACCGGGATCCTCACTCGCCAATGACCCGGAAACCCCGCAGTTCAGCGGCTCGCCCGTCCGATGTCGTCTCGGCGAACGACAAGGAGATACCGGCGGAGTTGAGCCAGTAGGTGCAGCACCGTGAGACACCGGGAGAACCTGCAGGTCGCAGCGTCGGCGTGGGCAGTGAGGCGCACCACACGGCGACTCAGAGATCATCGACGGGACAACGCTCAGGAGTCACAGCTTCCCGGGTAATAGCTGTAGCTGTCGAGGTAGAGAAGATTGACGCCGAGTGCCTCCTCGTACCTCACTGACCATGTCGACTTCAAGGGGTCACTCCCCTCCAAGTAGAAGGTCATGACGTCTCCCTCGGTGATGACATGCCCGTAGAAGCTGCTGCTCTCGTTCTCTGCCGCGACTTCGCCCTTCGCAGTGAAGGCGTACGTCCAGTGACCGTCCGGTTGGTCGTTCGCGCCACCGCACCAGACGCCCACCACGCTGTCAGGAACAGACCAGCGCACCTCGGGTTCGGGTGGTTTGAGCTCGGGTTCCGGCGGTGTCGGACTGGGGTCGGATGGTGCCGGGTCGGTTTCCGCTGGTGTCGGGCTGGGGCCCGTCGGTGTCGGCTCAGGTTCCGGAGTGCGCTCTTTGGGCGTGGAGATCGCCGGCTTCGGGGCGGGCGTCTCCGGTGAGGAGCACCCGCTCGCCGCCAGAAGGGCAAGGCCCAGTGCCAGGGCGCAGGTGAAGCGAGAGGCGGCGGACCGCGCAGAAGGCAGCATTTTCCCCCCTTATAGATCGAATGGTTCCCATGTGGAGTCCATCGGCTTCGCACGCTACGGAAGCGCAGCGACGAGCACATCCGTGATTCCCCCGGGCCTTACCCCGGGGTGTAGGGGCCAGGCCCTGGGTTTGGCAAAGGGGTACCGGTCTGCCCATTGGCACAGGCCAGTCAGGATTCCTCGTCGAGCTTGGTAATCAGCCCCATCCGCGAGGTGATCCCGAGCTTCGTATAGGCGTTGCCGAGGTGGTATTCGATCGTTTTGACGCTGAGGACCAGCTCCCGTGCGATCTCGCGGTTCGACATGCCTTGCCTGGCAAGTCTTGCCACGGTCAGTTCCTGCGCGGTGAGCCCGGCAGGACGGAGACCGTCGCGTCGCGCTGCCACGCGACCGCACCCGGCAAGTTCTCGGATACACCGCTCGAGATACGGTGCGGCCTGCAGATGCAGGAACATCGAATGAGCGGATTCAAGTTCGGCCACCGCCTTCTTACGTTGGCCAGTGCGGCGTAGAAACGTACCGTAGGAGAAGTGCAGCAATGCCTCCTCCCAGCACGGAGCTCCTTGCCTGCAGAGCTGCACCCCCTCCCGGAACGCGTGATCGGCGGCTTCATGATTGCCATATGCCTCTTGCAGCAAGCCCCGGCAACGCGCGGCTGAAGCCTGTTCCAGCCACCGGCGTCGCTCGGTGGCGCCGTTCTCGTACGGGATGAGCACCTCGAGGGCCTCGTCCTTTCGCCCGAGACGTGTCAGGGCTTCTGACAGCAGCGGTCGCCAGTGGACGATACCGACCTCCTCCAGGCCACTGCGGTGGACGATCTCCTCACTCAGGAAGGGACTCAGCACAGCCACCGTGTTCTCGTCATCACCCCGCGCGTTGTGCACCAGCGCGAGCGCTGTTGCCGCGAAGGCGCCATCATTGACGTCGGCCAGCGTCCGGGCGTGCTGCACCGCTGCCCTGGCATGGGCCTCGGCGGCCTCGAAGTCACCCCGGCCGGCGAGGGGGAAAGCGGTGAAAGCATGCACGACGGCCAAGATGGATATCTGGTCGGTGTCTTCGGCCAGGGAAACAGCCTGGGTGCCGTGCGCGATGGCTTCGTCCCACTGTCCAGCCCGGTATTCGGCGTCAGTGAGGAAGGCCAGTGCCACAAGAGCCGCGTAGGGCAGACCACCCCGCCGGTGCGAGGCGAAGGCTTCTCTCAGATCCCGGCCGGCTTCTTGCAACTGACCGTTCCACAACTGCAACATCCCCCGCGCGAGCAGACCGTCCAGTTGCTCGGGCGCGTGGCGAGGCCCTGAGAGCGGGAGGTTGGCAAGGGAGCGCATGCCTTCTTCGTACTTGCCGGAGATTGCCAGCCCGATAGCGAGGGAGTCACGTAAAAAGGACGACCGCCTGCCCGGCGGAAGATCGAGCCCGCGCCTCGCCCACCTGACGATGTTCGGTGCGTCGCCCTGGATGAGGCACAGCCAGGCCATCTGCTCGGCAGCCTTTTGCAGGGTTTCGGCTTCCGTGCCCGCTCCGCAGCTCTCCCAGCACGCGGCGAGCCTTTGGCGGGCCTCCTCCAGTCGGCCCGTGGTCAGGGCGAGATGGCCCAGTACGTACTGCTGTTGGGCATCGGGCTCCCTGTCGCGGACCGTCGGCTCGAACTCGGCGGCCTGGCGTACGTCGCCGGCCAGCAGGCGGTACTCCACTGCCTGGACCAGCCACCGCTCACGGAGGTTGCTGTGCGTGGACAGCCGTGCGGCGGCGAGCGCAGCCGAGGCAGCTGCCGCCCAGGCGCCTCTCTCGGACTCCTGCGTGGAGAAGCGAATGAGTTCGTCCGCCAGATCCTCGTTCGGTGCCACGGCGGCTTGCACCCGATGCTGCAGCGCGACGTAGCGGTCCTCCGACTGGGCAGCAGCCAGGTGGTGCAGGCGGGAGCGTTCGGCTGGATCCAGCCCTCTGTAGACAGCGGCCCGCAGCAACGGATGGGGGAAGGCGATCCTGAGCACAGCGTCGGCCGGAACCTCTTCCAGGAGCTCATACGTCATCGCTTCCGCCAGCGCACTCAACGGGTCCGGCACAGCCCCAATCCGCGCGGCCTGATGCAGAGAGCTTGACATGCCAAGGACGCTGGCGGCTTCGACGAGGCCGCGTGCTGCTGCGCTGCACCTAGCGAGATGCCCTGCGACGAGCTGCTCGTACCTGCGAGGGGTCGGTAGGACGCTGTGGCCGCCGAGGACATCCCCAGGAAACTGCTGCAGCAGCGCCTTGGTGTGCAGCGGGTTTCCGTGCGTGTGCTCCCGCAACCGGGCGATGGCCGAGCGGGGAAGGGCAGACGGTCCCAAGGCCGCATTGAGCGCGACGATGTCCGAGAGGCCGAGTCCCTCCAGGGTCAACGTGAGCGTGGTGTCATCGTGGAGGATGCGGTGCAAGCCCTGTGGCAGCCTGGGATCATTGGCGTCTCGTGTGAGCAGAACCGCGAGCACCCGGTCCATACGCAGTCGCCGCAACGCGAAGGTGAGAGCGTGTAGCGAGGGGGTATCGGCCCAGTGGACATCATCGATCAGCAAAACCACGGGGGCTCGACTCTGGATCTGCCCCAGGGCGTCGAGGAACAGGGCGCCGACACCGATCGGGTCCTGCGGGGCGGCGTCGGGCATGCCCCGGACCAGCTCCCGCAGCGCGTCCGGCACGTCGGGCAGCTGCACTACGAACTGCGCGATGACTCCGTACGCAAGTTCCATCTCCAGTTCCTCGCCACTGGCCTTCAGCACGCAGCACTCCGCGGCGCCACCGGACAGGAAGTGCCGGGCCAATGAGGTCTTGCCTATCCCGGCGGGCCCGTCGACAACGACGATCTGTGGCGCGCCGTGGGCCGCTGAGTCCAACCGGGTCGTCAGCTTGCTCAGCTCCTCCTGCCTGCCCAGGAACAGAGATGGTGGTGTCTGCTGCGGCACAGTCGGCGCCTCCTAACGGACTCAGGGAACTGATGAATTGGACACCGGCCGGGGCTGCCTTTCAGTTGCCACGTTCGGACCCCTCACGCCTGTGTACGTCATCACGTGCGAGCCTCCGGTGCAGGTTCCTCCGCCGCGGCGTCTTCGCCCGATCGAGTGACTCTGTAACGGGGAGCAAGCAGGTTCTGAGCAGGCGGGCAGGGGAAGAGACCCGACGGGTACCGGCCCTCCGACCTCCCGCCGCACACGCCGATCGAGGAACTCGTCTGCCTCGTGACCGCTGGCGGATCGAACACGACTACCGGGAACTCAAACACGGCCTGGGACTGGACCACTTCGAAGGAGGCTCCTAGGGCCTGTCGTCAAATTCCCGTCGTCGCCCGAAGGGCGGTCCGGCGGCGTCTGGTGCGTGCTCTCGGCGCGCCGGGCGAGAGCCCTCGTAC
>NZ_JBFAAD010000039.1:0-65943 GCF_040639555.1 Streptomyces sp. NPDC023838 | reverse complement strand
AGTACGAGGGCTCTCGCCCGGCGCGCCGAGAGCACGCACCAGACGCCGCCGGACCGCCCTTCGGGCGACGACGGGAATTTGACGACAGGCCCTAGGCCGAGCCCCCGCGCTTTCCACAGAAACGGTTTACAGCTTCCTCCAGAAACTGTTCACAGCTTCTCCGTTTACAGCTTCTCCACCGGCGCGTACCGCAGCAGCAGCTTCTTCGGGCGCTCGTCGCCGAAGTCGATCGTCGCCTGCGCGTCCGAGCCCGAACCGGTCACCGAGACCACCGTGCCCAGACCGAACTGGTCGTGGGTGACGCGGTCCCCGATGGTCAGCGCGATCACCGGCTTGTCGCTGGTGCGCCGGGTCGCGAAGCCCGAGGGGCCCGAGCGCGCCCGCGAGGAGGACAGGCCTCCCGCGAGGCCCCCGCCCAGCCCCTTGCCCGAGACCGGGCCGGCCGGGGCGGCCATCGGGCCCGTCCGCTTCCAGTCCAGGTGCTGGGCCGGGATCTCCTCCAGGAACCGGGACGGCGGGTTGTACGAGGGCTGGCCCCAGGCGCTGCGCATCGAGGAGCGCGTCAGATACAGCCGCTCGCGGGCGCGCGTGATGCCCACGTACGCCAGGCGGCGTTCCTCCTCCAGCTCCTTGACCTGGCCGAGCGCGCGCATGTGCGGGAAGACGCCGTCCTCCATGCCGGTCAGGAACACCACCGGGAACTCCAGACCCTTGGCGGTGTGGAGGGTCATCAGCGTGATCACGCCGGAGCCCTCCTCGTCCTCGTCGGGGATCTGGTCGGAGTCGGCCACGAGCGCGACCTGCTCCAGGAACTCCGCCAGCGTGGGCGTGCCCTCGGCGCCCTCCGCCTCGCCGCGCGCCTGCTCGAACTCCAGGGCCACGGCGGCGAGTTCCTGGAGGTTCTCGATCCGGGTCTCGTCCTGCGGGTCGGTGGAGGCCTGGAGCTCGGCCAGATAGCCGGTCTGTTCCAGGACCGCCTCCAGGACGACGGCGGGGCCCGCGCCCGAGTCGACGATGGTGCGCAGGTCGTCCATGAGCTGGTTGAAGCGCTTGACGGCGTTGGCCGAGCGGGCGGCCATTCCGTACGCCTCGTCGACGCGGCGCAGCGCCTGCGGGAAGGTGATCTTCTCGCGCAGCGAGAGCGCGTCGATCATCGCCTCGGCGCGCTCGCCGATGCCGCGCTTGGGCACGTTGAGGATCCGGCGCAGCGGCACCGAGTCCTCCGGGTTGGCGAGTATCCGCAGATAGGCGAGGACGTCGCGGACTTCCTTGCGCTCGTAGAAGCGCACGCCGCCGACGACCTTGTACGGCAGGCCGACCCGGATGAAGATCTCTTCGAAGACACGGGACTGGGCGTTGGTCCGGTAGAAGATCGCCACGTCGCCCGCCTTGGCGTCGCCCGCGTCGGTGAGCCGGTCGATCTCGTCGGCGACGAACTGCGCCTCGTCGTGCTCGGTGTCCGCCACGTAGCCGGTGATCCGGGCGCCCGCGCCCGCGTCCGTCCACAGGTTCTTGGGGCGGCGGCTCTCGTTGCGCTCGATGACCGCGTTGGCGGCGGAGAGGATCGTCTGCGTGGAGCGGTAGTTCTGCTCGAGCATGATCGTCGTCGCGTCCGGATAGTCCTCCTCGAACTGGAGGATGTTACGGATCGTGGCGCCCCGGAAGGCGTAGATCGACTGGTCGGCGTCACCGACCACGCACAGCTCGCCGGGCGCCTCGTCCTGCCCGGCCGGGCCGATCAGTTCGCGCACCAGCGTGTACTGGGCGTGGTTGGTGTCCTGGTACTCGTCGACCATCACGTGGCGGAAGCGGCGGCGGTAGTGCTCGGCGACGTCCGGGAACGCCTGGAGCAGGTGGACCGTCGTCATGATGATGTCGTCGAAGTCCAGCGCGTTGGCCTCGCGCAGCCGCGCCTGGTACATCGCGTACGCCTGCGCCAGCGTCTTCTCGAAGCCGTCGACGGCCTGGCCGGCGAAGGTCTCCTCGTCGATCAGCTCGTTCTTCAGGTTCGAGATCTTGGCGCTGAAGGACTTCGGCGGATACCGCTTGGGATCAAGGTCGAGGTCGCGGCAGACCAGCGCCATCAGACGCTTGGAGTCGGCCGCGTCGTAGATCGAGAACGACGAGGTGAAGCCGAGCCTCTTGGACTCGCGGCGCAGGATCCGCACACAGGCGCTGTGGAAGGTCATCACCCACATCGCGTGCGCGCGCGGGCCGACCAGCTGCTCGACGCGCTCCTTCATCTCGCCCGCGGCCTTGTTGGTGAAGGTGATCGCGAGGATCTGGCCGGGGTGGACGCCCCGGGTGGCCAGCAGGTGGGCGATGCGGTGCGTGAGCACCCGGGTCTTGCCGGAACCCGCACCGGCCACGATGAGCAGCGGGGAGCCGGCGTGGACCACGGCCGCCCGCTGGTTCTCGTTCAGCCCCTCCAGGAGGGTCGCCGGGTCGACCACCGGGCGCGGGGCGCCGTCCCGGTAGTACGCGTCGCGGCTCGGGGGTGCGTCGAAACGGCCCTGGAAGAGGTCGTCCGGCACCTCCTCGCGGACCGGGCCGTCCTCGGGCGGCGGCGGGTGCTCCTCCTCGGAGGGCTGGAGGTCCGCCAGGAAGCTGTCGTCAAAGAGGCTGCTCATCGTCTCCCGAGTCTAGGACCCCGGTCTGACAGCCCGCTGCCGCCTTCGCACAGACCGGACCAACGGTTACGGAGAGTGAAGGTCACGGGAATGTATCGGGCCTGTCGGACATCAACCTTCCCAGCGGCCGCGCGAGTTGGCTAGCGTGCCGCCTCAACCGGGGAACGACCCCGCCCGGGGACCACCCCCGTCCGGCACGATCCGGAAGGAGGTGTCGGCCTTGCCCTCCCACCGCAAGCCGCGCACCCTCATACGTTCGGCCGCTCCCGCCGTCGGGATCACCACGGCCGCGCTCGCCTCGGTGAGCCTGCTGGCCCAGAGCGCGGGCGCGGCCCCCGGCAGGCCGAAGCCGACGGTGGAGGAGGTCCAGCGCAAGGTCGACGACCTCTACCGGCAGGCGGGCACGGCCACCGAGACGTACAACCGGGCCAAGGAGGCCACCGACGTCCAGCGCACCAAGGTCGACGGTCTGCTCGACCAGGTCGCCCGCGGCACCGCCCGGCTGAACGACACCCGCCGCGCCCTCGGCAGCTACGCCGCCGAGCAGTACCGCACCGGCGGCATGGCCTCGACCGTGACCCTGATGCTCGCGGACGACCCGCAGGCCTTCTTCGACCGCAACCACCTGATGAAGCAGCTGACCGGCCGCGAGGAGCAGGCGCTGCGGGACTTCGAGACCGAGCGCGCGGGCATCGCGAAGAAGCGCGCGGACGCGGCCCAGGGCCTGGAGCGGCTGACCGCGTCGCAGGAGGCGCTGCGGGCCGGCAAGCAGGACGTACAGACCAAGCTGGCGGCCGCGCGCACGCTGCTGAGCACGCTCACCGCGCAGGAGAAGGCGCGGCTGGCGGCGCTGGAGGAGAAGAAGGAAGCGGAGGCGCGCAAGAAGGCGGCGGAGCTGGCCGCGCGGCAGGAGGCGGCACGGAAGGCCGCGGAGGCGGCCGAGGCCGCGAAGAAGCCTCCGACGGCGCCGGAGACGGGTACGGGTACGGGTACGGGTACGGGTACGGGTACGGGTACGGGTACGGGTACGGGTACGGGTACGAGTACCGGCACCGGCACCCCCTCCGCCTCCACCAAGGCCGCGAAGGCGCTCGCGTTCGCCCGCGCCCAGATCGGCAAGCCGTACGTGTGGGGCGCGACCGGGCCGTCCTCGTACGACTGCTCCGGGCTCACCCAGGCCGCCTGGAAGGCCGCCGGGGTCGATCTGCCGCGCACCACCTGGGACCAGGTCAAGACCGGCACCCGGGTCGCCACGGATGAGCTGCGCCCCGGTGACCTGGTCTTCTTCTACGACGACATCAGCCACGTCGGCATGTACATCGGGAGCGGGATGATGATCCACGCGCCGAAGCCGGGTGCGTACGTACGCGAGGAGTCGATCTACTACATGCCGATCTACGGGTCGGTCAGGCCCGCGTGACCGCCGGCGCGGCTCACGTCCACAGCGTCGCGATGAAGATGTTCGCCACGGTGAGGCCGCCCACCGCGCCGAACAGCGCCTTCTCCACCTTCTCGTCGTCCCGCTTCACATAGACCAGGCCGAGGATCACCACCAGGACCGCCAGCTTCAGGCCGATCTTGGCGGTGTTCACGGAGTGGTCGTCGGCCTGGTTGAGGCCGACCAGGGCCACGCCCGTGACCAGCATGGTCAGCGCGCCGTGCAGCATGGCGGGCACGAAGCGCGCGGTCCCGGCACCCATCGCCTTCATCTGGGTCAGAAAGCCTCCGAGCAGCGAGGCGATGCCGATGATGTGCAGGGCGACGAAGACATTGATGAGTACGTCCATGGCTCGCGAGCCTAGCCATCCCGTATCACGGCCCGGCGGGCAGGTGGTACGTCCACGGCTCGCGAGCCATGCGATCCCGTATCACGGCCCGGCGGGCAGGTGGGCCTCGTCCGGCTCTTCGGTCACAGGGGCATCGGGAAGTGGGCCTGACCGACGATGGACCGGTCACATCCGGTCGCACTGTCGCCGGAACAGAACACTTCGCCGCTTTGCGTTACCCCCCCGTGTCACCCAGGTTTAGCGTCCTCCCCCAGGTGACCGACTCCCCATCGCCGCCCCCTCCAGGGTGGCCATCGGTCACCCAGCCGAGAGATCCGGCGGCGGGCCGTCCCCCCTGTGCGGTCCGTCGCCGGATGTGCACGGAAGGACGTGAAGGCCCCAGTGGCTGCGCACCGAAAGCCCAGGCAGCACCCGCTCACCGGCCCGGCCGCCCGCACCGCGGCGACCCTCGCACTGGCCGGAGCCGCCACCGCCACCGCCTTCGAGGGCACCGGACACGCCGAGCCCCGCCTGACCCCGGCCCAGGTCAAGGCGAAGGTGGACAGCCTGTACCACGACGCGGAGGTCGCCACCGAGGCGTACAACGGCACCAAGGAGAAGGCGGACGACGCCCAGAAGTCCGTCGCCGCGCTCCAGGACGAGGCCGCGCGCAAGACCGGCCGGCTCAACAGCGCGCGCAACGCGCTGGGCTCCATCGCCACCGCCCAGTACCGCACCGGCGGGGTCGCCCCCGCGCTCCAGCTGATGCTCTCGTCCGACCCGCAGCGGTACCTGGACGACGCGGCCTTCCAGGAGCGGGCCGGGGACCGTACGGCGAACGCGGTGGCCGGGGTCCGCAAGCAGCTCGCCGAGCTGAAACGGCTGCACACCGCCGCCGACGGCAGACTCGCCGAGCTGCGCGGCCACCAGGCCGAGCTCAAGCGCCAGAAGGAGACCGTCACGGCGAAGATCGACTCGGCGCAGGCGCTGCTCGCGCGGCTGACCGCCGAGCAGCGGGCCGCGTACGACAGCCAGGACGGCGCGCGGGACGGCGCGGGCGCCCCCGCCCGCGCCGACCGCTCCTCCGGCCCCGGTGCACCCGCCGCGCCCGCCGGGCTGCTGCCCGCCCCCAGCGGCCGGGCGGCGGCCGCCGTGGCGTACGCCTACACCGCGCTCGGCAAGCCGTACGTGTGGGGCGCGACCGGGCCGTCCGCGTTCGACTGCTCGGGGCTGACCCAGGCGGCCTGGGGGGCGGCGGGCGTCGCGCTGCCCCGGACCACGTACACCCAGATCAACTCCGGCTCCCGGGTGTCCCGTTCCGCCCTGGCCCCCGGCGACCTGGTCTTCTTCTACTCGGGCATCAGCCACGTGGGGCTGTACATCGGCGGCGGCCAGATGATCCACGCGCCGCACCCGGGGGCGCCGGTGCGGATCGCGCCGATCGACCAGATGCCGTTCGCGGGGGCGACGCGGCCGGCGTGAGGGCGCTCGGACGAGCCCCCGTGAGGAACGCTCAGACGCCGTTCGCGGGCGCGCGGCCAGGCCCCCTGCCCCCTGGCTCAGCTCCTTGGTGGGCCAGACGCTCAGACGCCGTTCGCGGGCGCGGCCCGGCCCCCCTGGCCCAGCTCCTTGGTCAGCCAGCGGAAGACGTCGGGCACCTGGTGCTCCCAGACGCTGCTGCGGTGGCCGCCGCCGTTCAGCCGGACGACGTGGACGGTGGTCGGGGCCTTGGCCGCCTTCTTCAGGGCCAGGCCGTCGTTGTAGCCGTCGCCCAGGTCGCCGGAGACGAACAGCGAGGTGCGCGGCGGGGTCTTGGCGTTCTTGAGGATCCACAGCGGGTTCGACTCGCGGCGCAGCTTCGGGTCGTGCGCGGTGATCGAGGCGCCCTCGGCGGCCGGGTCGTTGTAGCCGGAGAGGTCGACGCCGGCGCGGTAGCGGTCGGGGTGCTCGACGGCGAGCTTGGCCGCGCAGTGGCCGCCCGCCGAGTACCCCGCGACGGCCCAGCCCTCGGGCCCGGTGGCGGCCCGGAAGTTGTCGGTGATCATCTTCCGTACGTCCACGCTGATCCAGGTGTCGGCGTTGACGGTGCCGGGCACGTTGGCGCAGCCGGTGTCGCGGCCGTCCAGGAGCGTGGTGCGCGGCGAGACGAGGATGAACGGGGCGACCTCGCCGCGCTGCATCATGGGCGCGAGCTGACGCTGGGTGTGGAGCGAGCCGAACCAGGCGCCGATGGAGCCCGGATAGCCGGGCAGCAGCTCGACCACGGGGAACGTCTTGTCCTTGTACGCGGGGTCGTCGTACTGCGGCGGCAGCCAGACCGCCACATCGCCCTCGACGCCGGAGATCGCGCCCTTGAGCGTGGTCTTCATGACGCCGTTCCCGACCTTGCCCTTGTACTCCCTGAAGTTCTGCTTGACCTTGGGCGCGGAGGCGGCCTTCTTGCCGCCGGTGCCGTCGGGGCCGAGGTCGGGGGCGGCGTTGACGTGGTTGCCGGTGCCCAGCAGGTCGTCCCAGTTGTCGTAGAGCCCGTTGGCGTTGTTGACCATCACGAAGACCACGAGGATGGCGGTGAACTGGGCGAACAGCAGCATGAGCAGCCGTGAGGCCCCGCGCACCACGGCCGGGCCGCCGATCCTGCTCCACAGGAACAGGGGCAGCAGCAGGGCCGCCACCGCCACGACTACGGCGGTCAGCAGGAAGGGGGTTCCGGTCAGGCTCATCACGGACGTGAAGAGCCGGATGCGCCGAGGGGAGTTGCCCCGCTTTGCAAGGCCTTTACTCTTCCGGTGCTTGATTCCGTACGTGACTCCGCTCTCACCGGTCCCCCCACGATCCCGCTGAGCCAGCGGAAGGCCTGCGGCACCATCGGCTTCCAGACGGTCACCCGGTGGCCGCCGGTGGAGGGGACGACGGTGACGCGGGTGGGCGGCTTCGCGGCCCGCTGGACCGCCAGGCCGTCGTCGTATCCGTCCTGGGGCTCGCCGGAGAGATAGAGCGAGGTCAGGGGCGGGCGGCGGGCGTGCGTGAGGATCCACAGGGGGTCGGTGGTGCGCCGCAGCCGTGCGTCGTGGGCAGCGATGGAGTCGGGCTCGGCGGCGGGGTCGTTGAAGCCGGAGAGACCGACGGCCGCGCGGTAGCGGTCGGGGTGCTCGATCGCGAGCTTGGCCGCGCAGTGGGCGCCGGCCGAGAACCCGGCGACGGCCCAGCCACCCGCGTCCTTCCGTGCCCGGAAGGTGTCGGTGACCATCTTCCGTACGTCCACACTGAGCCAGCTGTCGGCGTTGACCACGCCCGGCACGTTGGCGCAGCCGGTGTCCTTGCCGGGCAGCAGGGTGGTGCGCGGCGCGACGAGGATGAACGGCGTGACCTCCCCGCGCTCCGTCATCGGCTCCAGCTGCGTCTGTACGTCGAGGTTGCCCCACCAGTCGCGGGTAGAGCCCGGGTACCCGGCGAGCAGCTCGACGACGGGGAAGTCCTTGTTCCGGTACGCCGGTTCGCCGTACTGCGGCGGCAGCCATACGTACACCTCCCCCTCGGCACCCGAGAGCGCCCCCTCGAGGTGGGTGAGCCGCAGCCCCGGCCCGAGGTCGGGGTCCCCGGTGACGCGCGAGAAGCTCTGCCGCACGCGGGGAGCGGCGGCGATGTCCCGCCCCCCGGTCCCGTCGGCCCCGAGGTCGGGCGCGGCGGCGACGTGGCTCTCGGTGCCGAGCAGATCGCCCCAGCTGTCGTACATCCCGTACCGGTCGTTGACGGCGACGAACACGACAAGAACGGCACTGACCTGCGCCACGCCAACCATCCCGACCCGCACCCCGACCCGCAGCGCCCTCGGCCCCCGGACCCGTCCCCATACGGCCAGGGGGACGACGAGAGCGAGGGCGGTGGTGAGGAGGGCGGCGACGAGGACGGGGGTGCCGGTGAGATCGGTGAGGTCGCTGAGGCTGGTCAGACTCTTCAGGTCGGTCTGGCTGGTCACGCGAGGGTAGAGGGGTGACGAGGGTGTCCGGGTTGACTGGTTTGCCGGTTTTTTACGTGCGGGGACTCCGACGTCTTGGTGATACGGGCCAGATCCTCCGCCGAGCGCCCGGTCTCGGCCTTCCGGAGCGTCGCGTACGCGGGGTCGTCGGAGACCGCCCTCATGACCAGGATGAGCGACTGGGTCTCCACCGGCATGCGGACGACGCCGGAGGGCCGGGGCGCGCGTGGCGCCGACGGCGCTTGTGAGTTCGTGACTGTCACGGCTCCGTGGCGCCCCCGCGTCAGTTGGTGGTGTCGGTCAGATAGCCCTTGGCCTGGGACAGGCCGGTGGTGTGGCTGTCGTGCATGCGCCGGATGTACTCGTCCACCAGCTTCCGCGCCTCCGGGTCACCGGTGCCGTAGCGGCCCTCCCCCCAGGTGTTCACCACCGTGCGCATCTGGGTGTCGGCGTTGAGGTAGGTGTCGGAGATCTTCGCGTTGGCTTTGGCGTCCGCAGCCGCCTTCAGGTCGTTCCCCCACATCCATGCCAGTGTGTCCACACCGCGCTGCTGCCCGTCTCCGACGACGAACGTCCCGCCGCCGGCCATGGGGATCGACATCGGCGTGACGATTCCGCCGATGATGTGGTAGGCCACCTTCGCCTTCCAGTCCGCCGCCGAATAGGCTTTGACGCGGCCGTCGTTGAGCACGTCCTCACGGATCGCCGTGTACGTGCCCAACGCGTTGCCCGACTTGGCGAGGAGATCGTTCTGGTCGAGCGGACTGGCGCCCTTCGGGAGTCTGCCCAGCTCCTGGTCCAGATAGCGCAGTTCCGTCTTGCTGAGGTCCGCGAAGGCGGCCGGATCCTCGGAAAGCCCCCGCATGACGTGCACCAGCTTGTCCGGTGTCGTGGCCAGGTGCGCCATTCCCTGGTCGTCCACGAAGAACCCGCCGTTCATACCGCGGATGTAGCCGCCGCCGGCGTTGCCGAGGATCTGGTGGGTGTCCGGTGTGTACTCGGCCAGGGCCTTGGCCACCGCCGCCTGCATGTTCTTGTGCACCTCGGTACTGGTGCCCTGGTCGAGCGTGCCGATGATCCCGTTCATCACGCGGGCCTGAGCCCCGGTGTGCGTGGGCACCGGCCAGGGGTCCTGGTTCGGGCCGAAGGGCGGGTGTCCGGTCGCCGCCGCCTCCAGGGCGAGCCCCAGTCCGGCATGACTGTCGGGCAGGTCGAACGTCGCCGTGGCCACCACCACCACCCCGCCCGTCACCATCTGCTGCGGCCACTCGCGCGTACCGCTCCCGTGCCCCGCGAGGTAGTGGAGGTGGTCCGCGCCCGTCCTGTCCGCCGGGTCGAAGAAGAACGTCGCCGCGTCCGGGTTCTTGCTCATCACGCCCAGCAGCGCGTCGATCGGGTCCGGCGTGATGCCCTTGTAGTCGGCGCCCGATGTGTCGAAGCGGCCGTGCTTCTCCTCTTTCTCGGCGGCGATCATCTGGTCGCCCAGCGCGTTCAGATACTGGTCGTCGTACGGGGTGTCGGCCTTCTGCATCAGCGTGGTGAGGATCTGGTACCCGTGCAGCGGCCGCGATTCCTCCCCGTAGTTGTGGACCCCCGCCTTCTCCATCCCCTCCATCCACCCCTTGTAGAACTTCCCGTCCGGGCTGTTCAGCCACTCGTTGTACTTGGCCGAGCCCGGCGGCAGGTCCGCGACCCTGCCGGGGACCGTCGTCGCGGTGGCCAGGGACGTGGCGAAGCCGCGTTCCAGGGTCGCGTAGTCGTCCTTGTGGGACTTGCCGGAGATCGACCAGTCGTTCACGTGCCGGGTGAACTTGATCGCTCCGTCCGGCCCCAGGCTCTGCAGCAGGGTCTGGGTGAAGACCTTGTCGTGGGCGTTGTCCCGGAACAGGGCTTCGGCCCGGGCCAGTTCCTCCGGGGACAGCTTGTCGCCGTCCTTGATCTTCTCGGCCAGCGGGATCGCGGCCTGGGCCTCGTAGTACTCCACGTCGCCGTTTGCCTTGGCGTTGAAGCCGTTCGAGTCGTCCAGCGGGTCGGTGTCGCGGCCCACCGCTTCCAGGGCGGTCCTCACCCCCTGGTCGGCGTCGTTCATCGCCGACACCGCCTGGTCGATGTGCTGGGACCAGGAGTTCTCCACATCGCGCAGCTGCGGGTCGTGCCGGATGGCCTCGCCCTCCGCCGCGCTCACGCTGCTGTAGTCGAAGCTCGCCACGCCCGCCTCGGAGACCTTCATATGGGCTCTGATGGCATCGTCCCGCGCGGACTCCACCCTCTTCTTCAGGTCCACGAACTGGGCGTACGCGTCTCGCAGCAGCGAGGCGACCGCCTTGGCCTCGATCTGCGCCGCCGCGTACTGGCCGCGCGTCTTCGTGAAGCTCGGCCGCGAGTAGAGCGACGCTTTCCCGGTCCAGGTGCCGTCCAGACTCACGCCTTGGACCTGGCCCTTGTACCGGTCCTCCAGCTTCTTGAACTCCCCCGCCATGTCGTCCCACTTGGCGGCGGCCGTATTGAGCTGCGACAGGTCGGTCTTCATGATCTGTTCGTAGGTCGGCATATCGGGCTCCTACGGTCGCTGCGGCGGCGAGATCCGGTTGAGCTGGGACGGCCTGACGAGCGGGGCGAAGTCGTTGCCCACGAAGATGTCGTTGGTGACGAACAGCCTGTTCGTCTCGCGCAGCGCGGACTTCTCGCCGGCCAGTCGGCCGAGCAGCACCATGAGCGACTTCCACCAGGCGTCCTGGGCCTTGGTCAGCCCGGCCGCCGTCGCCCAGCCGTCGAACGCCTTGACCGCCGTGATGCTCGCCTCGTCCGCCCAGACACCGGCCCGCCTGCTGTTGGGCTCGAAGTCCGTCTCTATGTCGTTGGCGGCGGCCTTCTTGCGCTCGGGGCTGGCGTTCAGGTCCTTGTCACCGCCCGGCGACGGCGGAAACGGCCCGTCGTATGCCCCGTTGAGCCGCGTGCTCGCCGGCTGTCGTGCCGCTGCCGCCTTGCTCGACACCCACTCCTCGTCAAAGCCCATGGACGACCCCTCCCCCGGGTCCGGCGATCACCTTTGCATCGCAACTACCGTGCGTGGAGCGCATGTTGGGATTGACGCCGTCCTGACAATCCCGGTTCCCATGTACCTCCCCCCGTTCGGCCGGGCCCCCTCAGACCAGCCGCCGAGCCGTAGCCCACCGCGTCAGCTCATGGCGGTTGGAGAGCTGGAGCTTGCGCAGGACCGCCGAGACGTGGGACTCGACCGTCTTCACCGAGATGAACAGCTGCTTGGCGATCTCCTTGTACGCGTAGCCGCGGGCGATCAGCCGCAGGACCTCCCGCTCGCGCTGGGTCAGGCGGTCCAGGTCCTCGTCGACCGGCGGCGCGTCCGTCGACGCGAACGCGTCCAGGACGAAGCCCGCCAGGCGCGGCGAGAACACCGCGTCGCCGTCCTGGACCCGGAAGATCGAGTCGACCAGGTCCGTACCCGTGATCGTCTTGGTGACGTAGCCGCGGGCGCCGCCCCGGATCACCCCGATCACGTCCTCCGCCGCATCCGAGACGGACAGCGCGAGGAAGCGCACCGGATTCTCCGCGGCCGCCATCAACGGGGCCGAACGGCGCAGGACTTCCACGCCGCCGCCGCCCGGCAGATGGACGTCGAGCAGGACGACCTCCGGCCGGGTCGCCGTGATGACGGTGATCGCCTGGTCGACGTCGGCCGCCTCGCCGACGACCTCCACGCCCGTCTCCTCGGTACGGCCGATCTCCGCCTGGACGCCCGTGCGGAACATGCGGTGGTCGTCGACCAGGACGACCCGCACCCGCCGCTCGGCACCGCCCTGGGCTCCCTGGGTCTGTTGCGTCGTCATCCGTCCGCCCTCTCCATCTCCAGCTCGACCTCGGTGCCCCCGCCGGGCACCGAACGCAGCCGCGCGGTTCCGCCGTTGCGCTGCATCCGGCCGATGATCGATTCTCGTACGCCCATGCGGTCGTCCGGGACCGCGTCCAGATCGAAGCCGGGGCCCCGGTCCCGTACGGACACGAAGACCGTACGGCCCTCGACCTCCGCGAAGACCTGGACGGCGCCGCCCTCGCCACCGTACTTGGCGGCGTTCACCATCGCCTCGCGCGCGGCCTGCATCTGTGCGGACAGCCGGTCGTCGAGCGGGCAGTCGCCGACGACCACGACCTCCAGCGGCACACCGTGCTTGTCCTCGACCTCGGCCGCGGCCTTCTTCACCGCCTCGGCCAGGGTCTCCGGCTCCTCCGACTCGTCCTTGCCGGTGCCCCCCGGCTTGTAGAGCCAGGCCCGCAACTCCCGCTCCTGGGCGCGGGCGAGGCGCCGCACCTCGCCCACGTTCTCCGCGTTGCGCTGGATCAGCGTGAGGGTGTGGAGCACCGAGTCGTGCACATGGGCGGCGACTTCGGCGCGCTCCTGGGCGCGGATGCGCATCAGGCGCTCCTCGGAGAGATCCTGGGTCATCCGGACGAGATAGGGGCCCGCCAGCAGGGCTATGCCCGCGATGACCGCGAGCGCGGCCGTCAGGACGTTGCCGAGCTGGGCGGCCGAGCCGCGCACCACCACGAACCCGGTGAAGCCCGCGCCGACCAGCGCCACCCCGGCCAGCCCCCGGGCCAGCGGCAGCAGCCGGCTGCGCCGGGCGCCCTCGGTCCAGCGGGCCCGCCGGGCGTTGTCCGCCTGGCGCCACACCAGGATCACGCCGGCGCCGACGAGCAGCGTCGGCCAGATGTACGGACTGGCCCAGCCGCCCACGTTCACATTGCCGGCGAAGATCGCCGCGCCGACGCAGAGTGCGATCAGGGCGACGACCTGGCCCTTGTCGGGCTTGCGCAGCCGTCTGCGGCCGTCGGGGCTGACCTCGAACGCCGAGCGCGGCTCGGCCGCCGTACCGCCCAGGCCGAGCGGCACCACGAACCAGAACACCGCGTACAGCAGCGCCCCCAGCCCGTCGATCATGAACAGGCCGAGGAAGACGATCCGCACCCACACGACCGGCAGCCCGAGGTGTCCGGCGAGACCGCGCGCCACGCCACCGAGCATCCGCCCCTCGGCCGAGCGGTAGAGCTTGCGCACGGGGGGTTCGTCGGCCTCGGGGGGCGCGGTTCGGGCAGCGGCGACGGGCATGCACCGATCGTCACACGTCCGTGCGGGTGCGGGCATCAGGGTAAGCCCCCAGGACGCCCCTGATCCGAGATCCACGGGAGGGGGAGACGAGATCCGCGGGAGGGGGAGACGAGTTCCCCGTCCGAGGGAGCCGAGGTCCCCGCCCGGGGTGAGCCGGGATACCCGCACAGGGGACCCGGGATCCCCCGCCCGGGGGAGGCCCCACCTCCGCATCAGGGGCAATCTCAGGGAGAGGCCAGGGTCGGGGCGGGTGCCGCCCCGGCGGACCGCCCGTCACCATGGAGTCATGACTCAGCCGACCGAGACCCCCGTCGCGCCCCCGGACCCGGATCCGGACCCGGCGCCCGCTGCGCCGCAGCTGCGCCGCAGCGGTCACAACAAGGTGATCGGCGGCGTCTGCGGCGGGCTCGGGCGGTACTGCGACATCGACCCGGTGATCTTCCGGATCGCGCTCGGCGTGCTCACCGTCACCGGCGGCCTCGGCCTGGTCTTCTACGGGTTCGGCTGGCTGCTGCTCCCGCTCGACGACGAGGACGAGAACGAGGCGCGGCGGCTGCTGTCCGGGCGGGTCGAGGGCCCGGCGCTGGCCGCTGTGCTGATGGCGCTGGCGGGCTGCGGGATCTTCCTGTCCATGCTCAGCAACGGCTCGGTGATGAGCTTCGCCTGGCTGCTCACGCTGGCCGTCGCGGGCCTCGGCGTCTGGTCCCAGCGCCGCTCGGGCACGCACACGGACATCCCGGTGGACGCGGCGGCCGACCGGACGGCGCCCGGGGTCGCCTCCCCGGCCTTCGGCCCCGGGGCGGCCCCGCCCGAGACCAAGGCGCCGCCCACCCCCGTCTCGCCCTCCTGGTGGCGCGACCCGATCGTCAAGGACGGCACCACGGGCCCGGTCGGCACCGGCTATCTGTGGGGTGCCGAGGGCGCCGACGCCCTGCCCGCGTCCGAGGCCGGGGCGCGCGCCAAGGCGGACCGGGCCAAGAAGGCGGCCGACCGGGCCACCCGCGGCCCCCGTCCCATCGGCGGGTTCGTCTTCCTGCTCGCACTGCTCGCGGGCGGTGTGGGCACCGCGGGCGCCTGGAGCCACCAGCCGCTGGGCACCGCGCTCCAGATCGGCCTCACCGCGGCCCTCGTGGTGTTCGGACTCGGCCTGGTGATCAGCGCGTTCGTCGGGCGCACGGGCTTCGGCACGCTCTTCATGGCGGTGCTCACAGCCGCCCTGCTCGCCGGGGCCTCGGCGCTGCCCAAGACCATCACGACCCAGTGGACCAGGACCGACTGGGCCCCGGTCGCCGCGGCCGACGTACAGCCGTCGTACGCCCTGGGGTCGGGCGAGGGCACCCTCGATCTGAGCAAGGTCGCGGTCCCGGTGGGGCAGAGCGTGAAGACGCGCGCGGAGGTGGGCGCCGGGCGGCTCAAGGTCGTCGTGCCCAGGGGAGCGACCGTGAAGGCGCACATCGTGGTGGGCGTCGGTGACGTCCAACTGCCCACCGAGAAGCCGGAGGACGTCGACATCCAGCCCAACCAGAAGAAGACCGTGACGCTGCCGCCGCCCGCCGGGGCGGCCCCGGCCGGAACGCTGGAGCTCGATCTGCACGTCTCCATCGGCCAGGCGGAGGTGGACCGTGCCGCGTCATGAGTTCCGGCCCGGACGGCTGATCGCGGGAGTGGTCATGCTGGCCACCGCCGCCCTGTTCGCGGGCGACGCGGCCGACGCGTGGCAGACGCCCTGGTACCGGGCGATCCCGCTGGTCTGCGGCGGCCTGAGTCTCGCCGGGCTCGCCAACTGGATCGCCTACGGGGTGCGCAAACGGCGCCGCGACGCGAGCCAGGCGTCGGCGGACAGCAGCGGTGTCCCCGCCAGCACCAGCGGCAGCCAGGCCATCAAGTAGGCCAGGTCGTTGCCGTAGTAGTACGGCGTGGTCGCCCAGCTCACGGTCAGCCACAGGCTCAGCGAGATCAGCGCGCCGCCGGTCGCCGCGAGCCGCCCGAACAGGCCGACCAGGATGCCGAGTCCGACGGCGATCTCGCCGATGGCGATGGCGTACCCGAACCCGACCGGGTTCTTCAGGGCCAGGTCGACGAGGGCGGGGATCGCGGAGCTGTCGTGCACCGAGTGCATCAGCTCCCCGATCGAGCCGCTGCCGCTCGCCTTGAGCGTGGTGGTGCCGCCGGTGAGCTTGTCGAACCCGGCGTAGACGAAGGTGACGCCGAGGAAGACGCGCAGCGGCAGCAGCGCGTATTTGCCGGCCGTCGCCTTCGGCCCCCGCAGGCCCCCGCCGGTGGCCGCCTCGCCTCGCGTCCGGGTGAGATTTCCGTGTGCCATCGCCGTTCCCGCCTTCCGTAACCCCTGTCACCAGACCATACGTACGGGAGCGGCGGGCGGCTCAACCGGTTCACCTCTCAACCGCTTCGCCGCGCGAGCGGTTCCCCGGCCGGTGGCGCGGGCTCAGTCGGTCACGTCGATCGCCACCCGGTTCGTCTCGACGCCGGCCGCCGTGATCACCCGCACCTCCACCCGCCCCGGCTCGACGTCCACCGGGACCGGCACGGTCAGCACGGTGTCGCTGGGGTTGGCGAAGCCGCCGGTGACCGGGATCAGCGGCACATGGACGTGGACCGCGCCGATCCGCACGACCATCCGGGCGAGCCGGTCGGGGGTGCCCGCTCCGGGCGGCACGAATCCGGCGCCGCGGATCTCGATGTCGTCACCGGTACGGATCGGCGCGTCCAGATCGCCCGCCTCGCGCGCCCGGACGACCGAGAGCACGACGGGACGACCGCCTTCGGCGTACTTCCCGGCGAAGTACGTCAGCGCGGAGACGGCCACGAGGATGGCCAGCGCCCACGGCAGATCGGGCAGCCGGTCGGGCCGCCGGGCCAGGCGTACGGCGGCGAACAGCACCGCCACCGTGGAGACCAGGACGTACTGCACGTCCGCGAAGCTGCCGCGCCCGGCGTCGTCGGTGAGCAGGTCGGCGGCGCGCGGCCGCTCCGCGCGCACCTTCTGCAGCCGCTGCCCCGCGATGCGTACGGCCACCACCCGGCGCACCACCACGCTCACCGCGCTGACCAGCGCGACCACCGTCAGCAGGCCCGCGCCATGGGAGACTCCGAGGCCGTCGATCAGCGCGTCGCGCTCCTTCGCGCCGGACGCCCCGGCCAGCCGGACGGCGAGCAGGAGCACCGCGAAGGCCACCAGCAGCACCCAGGCGGCGGCCACCGCGCGCGAGGTGGAGAGCCGGTTGTCCTCGCCGACGACCGGCGCGAGCAGTCCGCCGCGCGCCCGGTGCAGCCACGCCGCCCCGGTCAGCGCCACCGCCACGCCCAGGGCGGCGGCCAGCCCGGCGCTCCTGGGGTGGGTCCAGCCTGCGCCGATCGCGGTGAAGGACTCCACCAGGGCCAGCACGGCGACGCTCCCCCACACGCTCGCGAGGGTGGCCCGCCAGACCGCGCTGGGCCAGGCCTGGCCCGCCTCCCGGCCGCGTTCGGCGAGCGCCCGGGCGGACTGGGTCAGCTCGTCCGAGACCCACTGGCGGGACGCCCCGGCGGAGTGCGCGACGGCGGCGGGCAGCCCTTCTCCGGCGGCGAGCCCGTCGCGCTTGGCCAGGAACTCCGCCACCGCGCGCCGGTGGCCGTTCCGCGCCCCGGGACCGCAGTCACCACCGCATTGCCGAGCCTCCTGCACCGCCACGGAAATGTCGCCCTTCCCTCAAGTCACGTCGACTGTCAGGGAATTGTGCCGTACGAAAGCCGTCCTCCGGTCGACAGGGGCGCGCTGCGCGAGTGATTGACGCATCATCAAATTGACGTGCTACGACAGGAGTTCGGGTTCCGACTCGCTGATCTGGCGCCACATCGGCTGGTAGTTGATCCACGCGACCAGATCGCTGCCCAGTTGGTCGCGGGTGGTGACCGCGTCCCGGCGGTCGATGAGCACCGGCTTCCCGGCCGCCCGCGCGGCCAGCTGCACCTCGCTGCACCGCTCCATCGAAAGGAACCACCAGGCCGCCGCGTCCACCGAGTCCCCCACGGTCAGCAGCCCGTGGTTGCGCAGGATCACCGCCTTGTACGGGCCGAGCGCGGCCGCGATCCGGCGCCCCTCCCCGGCGTCGACGACGACTCCCGTATAGGCGTCGAACAGCGCGTGGTCCTCGAAGAAGGCGCAGGCCTCCTGGGTGTACGGCTCGATCAGATCGCCGAGCGCCGCCAGCGCCCTCCCGTACACCGAGTGGGTGTGCGCCACCGCGACCACCTCGGGGCGGGCCCGGTGCACCTGGGCGTGGACCGCGAAGGCCGCCTGGTTGACGTGGTAACGGCCGTCGACGACCTGGCCGTCCCCGTTGACCATGACCAGCTCGCCCGCGGTGACGCGCGCGAACGGCACGCCGAAAGGGTTCACCCAGTAACAGTCCTCGAACTCCGGGTCGCGCGCCGAGATGTGCCCGGAGACCCCCTCCTCACAGCCGGCCCGCGCGAACAGCCGCAGGGCCCCGGCCAGCCGCTCCTTGCGGTGCTGCCGCTCCTCGGCCGGGGTGGCGTGGACGGGCGGCAGGGCGAAGTGGAGCGAGTCGACGGGTATCGGCGCGGGGGCGGGCCGTTGCCCGGACGGCTGCGGGATCTCGGTCATGGCCGGGAAGTTACCGCGCGTTCCCGCAGGTGAACAGAGTCGTGCGGGAGCGGATACAACGGCGCCGCCGCCCCGGAACCCGGGACGGCGGCGCCGATCGGCTCATGCCGAGGTCACTCCCACTCGATCGTGCCCGGCGGCTTGCTCGTCACGTCGAGAACCACGCGGTTGACGTCCGCGACCTCGTTGGTGATACGCGTCGAGATCTTCGCCAGCACGTCGTACGGCATGCGCGTCCAGTCCGCCGTCATGGCGTCCTCGGAGGAGACCGGGCGCAGCACGATCGGGTGGCCGTAGGTGCGGCCGTCGCCCTGGACGCCGACGCTGCGGACGTCCGCGAGCAGCACGACCGGGCACTGCCAGATCTCGCGGTCCAGACCGGCCGCCGTCAGCTCCTCGCGGGCGATGGCGTCGGCCTCGCGCAGCAGGTCGAGGCGGTCCTTGGTGACCTCGCCGACGATACGGATGCCCAGGCCGGGGCCGGGGAACGGCTGGCGCTGGACGATCTCCTCCGGCAGGCCGAGCTCCTGGCCGACCATGCGGACCTCGTCCTTGAACAGCTTGCGCAGCGGCTCGACGAGCTCGAACTCGATGTCGTCGGGCAGGCCGCCCACGTTGTGGTGCGACTTGATGTTCGCGGTGCCGGTGCCGCCGCCGGACTCCACGACGTCCGGGTAGAGCGTGCCCTGGACGAGGAAGGCGACCTCGGGGCCCTCCTCCTGGAGGATCTCCAGCTGCGCCTGCTCGAAGACGCGGATGAACTCACGGCCGATGATCTTCCGCTTGGTCTCCGGGTCGGAGACACCCGCGAGCGCGGTGAGGAACCGCTCCTGCGCGTCGACGACCTTCAGCTGGACGCCGGTGGCGGCCACGAAGTCCTTCTCGACCTGCTCGGTCTCGCCCTTGCGCATCAGGCCGTGGTCGACGTACACGCAGGTCAGCTGGTTGCCGATGGCCTTCTGTACGAGGGCCGCGGCGACCGCGGAGTCGACGCCGCCGGACAGGCCGCAGATGGCGCGCTTGGTGCCGACCTGCTCGCGGATGAGGGCGACCTGCTCCTCGACGACGTTGTGCGTCGTCCAGGTGGGCTCGATGCCCGCGCCCCGGTAGAGGAAGTGCTCCAGGATCTGCTGGCCGTGCGTGGAGTGCATCACCTCGGGGTGGTACTGCACGCCGTACAGCTTCTTCTCGTCGTTCTCGAAGGCGGCGACCGGCACGACGTCCGTGGACGCGGTGACGGTGAAGCCCTCGGGCGCGGCCGAGCAGGCGTCGCCGTGCGACATCCACACCGACTGCTCGGTGGGCGTGCCCTCGAAGAGCGTGGAGCCGGCCTTGGTGACGTGCAGCGGCGTACGTCCGTACTCGCGCGCGCCGTTGTCGTCGACGGTGCCGCCGAGCGTCGTCGCCATCAGCTGGAAGCCGTAGCACATGCCGAAGACCGGGACACCGGCCTCGAAGAGCTCGCGGTCCAGACGCGGGGCGCCCTCCGCGTACACGGACGAGGGGCCGCCCGAGAGGATGATCGCCTTCGGGTTCTTGGCCAGCATCTCGGCCACGGGCATCGTGCTGGGCACGATCTCGCTGTAGACCCGGGCCTCACGGACGCGGCGGGCGATGAGCTGGGCGTACTGCGCGCCGAAGTCGACAACGAGGACTACGTCCGGGTTGGATGCGGGCGCGGCAGCTGGGGACGCTGAGGACACTGGCGGCCTTCCGGCGGTGGGAGGGGTCGGTAATTGTCGATTCTACCGGGGTGCGGCGCGGGACCTTCCGTCTCACCATCCGAACCGGGATTGGCCCGGCCCGGGGCGGCCGGTCCATACTGTCGCCATGCGCAAGCACCAGACCTTCGTCTTTACCTATGGCACCGGCCCGTCCGGCTGCCATGGTCGTGCTGCTTGAGCTGACAAGCGACTTCCCAGGCGCCCCGGGCCGACAAGGCCCGGGGCGTTCTGTTGTTTCCGGGCCTTGCCGCTCCGGGGCCGCCTCACCCGATACCGAGGAGCCCCGAGCATGACCACCACCCAGGCCGAGAAGACCGGCGCCCGTACCGACGAGGCCGCCGCCGTGATCACCGGCGCCCGGGACCGCATCGACGCGCTCGACGACCGCATCATCGGTCTGATCCAGGAACGGATGGCCGTCTCGGCCGTCATCCAGGAGTCCCGGATCGCCTCCGGCGGGCGCCGGGTGAACCTGAACCGCGAGATGGAGGTCCTCGCCCACTACCGCGACGCCCTGGGCAGGCCCGGCACCGCGCTGGCGATGACGATGCTGGAGCTGTGCCGGGGCCGGATCTGAGTTCGGCCCAGCCTCACCCGTCCGGCGCCGTGACCGGCCGGTGCCCCACTTCGTTGGTCCGGGTGTCCGTGCCAGCCAGGGGCGGGCCCGAAAAAACCACGCGTGGCACCGCTGGAGCGTGTGACGTGCCGACGGCGCGTCGTGGGACCTCGCCCCAGCGCGCGTGACCGGTCGGCAGGGGACAGCAGCCCGGTCACCCCTTAAAGAGCGGTCGGCGCCGGGGACGCCCGGGGCCGGCCGCATCCGGTCCAGACGGTTGCGCGGTCCGCAGCCCATACCGCACGATGCAGAGACAAAGTCCCCTCACTGCGCAGAGCGACTGCCAGTGGTCGACACCACCCGTGCGCCCCCCGCGCGCCGGATCGGCCACCCGCGCTCAGCCACCGGCGTCGCTACCCCCCGGCGCCGCTCCCCGCAGCACCGACGCTGCCCTGACGTCGGTGCTGACGGCCAAGGGCCCCGCGAGCCATCCCCAGGACGGATGACCCGAAGCGGGGCCCTTCGCTCTGCCGGGGCGCGGCCGCGTACGGCTTCCATCGCCGACCGGTTCCCTTTGCCTCCGCTTTTGGCGTGATCCGAACACCCCGGCGCGGCCCCCGCGACCAGCGGTGTGACAGGGAGCACATAAAAATCCTGTGAGTCCTGGGACAACCATTGACAGGATTGGCTGGTCATCCTTGCGGAACCAACGGCCCCGCCTGTTTTCGGCGCGCGGCCCACGGACGAGCGGGGAGCGCTGCACTCGGAGGGGGGTGCAGCGCTCCTCGTTTTCCGTTTGGCCGAAGTTGATCTACTCGGCGTCCTTCGGCGGCACCGCCGGCATCCCCAGGAACGGCAGCCGCAGCGCGCCGAACGCGTCCGCCGGGACCGCCGGAGCCTTCGGCGCCACCGCCGCGACCCGTACGTACGGCTCGCCCTGGGCCGGGCGCGGGTCGGTCTCACCCTTGTTCGGCCACAGGGACATCGCCCGCTCGGCCTGCGCGGTGATCGTCAGCGACGGGTTCACGCCCAGGTTCGCCGAGACGGCGGCGCCGTCGACCACCGAGATGCCCGGGTGCCCGTAGAGCCGGTGGTACGGGTCGATCACGCCCTCCTCCGCCGACGCCCCGATCGGGCAGCCGCCCAGGAAGTGCGCGGTCAGCGGGGTGCCCATCAGCTCCCCGACGTTCGAGCCGGCGAAGCCGTTGATCTCGGCGGCGATCGCGGTCGCCGCCTCCGAGGCCGCCCGGATCTGCTTCGGGTTGGGCGCGCCGTGGCCCTGGCGGGCGGTGAGCAGGCCCTTGCCGACGCCGTCCGGCTTCAGATACGTCGTCAGGGAGTTGTCCAGCGACTGCATCACCAGGCCGATGATGGTCCGCTCCGACCAGCGGTGGTTGCTGAGCGAGCGGGCCAGCAGCCCGGGGTGCTTCACCGCGTTCGCCAGCCAGCCCAGCGCGAGCGAGGAGCCCTCCGCGTACGGGACCTGGAGGATCGACATGCCGCCCATCGCGTTCGAGCCCCGGCCGTAGCGGACCGGCTCGATGTGGGTGTTCTCGTCGGGGTGGACCGAGGACGTGATGGCCACGCCGCGGGTGAAGTCGGCCTTGGCCGCGCCGTGCGCCTTGCGGTAGCGGCGGTTGCTGGTCTGCGCCCCGACCAGCGCCTCGGAGTTGGTGCGGGTCAGCTCGCCGAGCCGCTTGGAGAGGTACGGGAGCTGGCCGCCCGAGCGCATGCGGTGCAGCAGGGTCTGGGTGCCGTACGTGCCGGCCGCGATCACCACGCGCCGCGCCTTGAAGAGGCGGCCCGGGGCCTTCTTGCGGTTGTCCGTGGGCAGCGTGGCGACCGCGTACCCGCCCTGCGAGTCGTCGGTGACCGAGATGACCGTCGTCATCGGGTGCACGACCGCGCCCGCCTTCTCGGCGAGGTAGAGGTAGTTCTCGTTGAGGGTGTTCTTGGCGCCGTGGCGGCAGCCGGTCATGCACTCGCCGCACTCGGTGCACGCCTTGCGGTCCGGGCCCGCCCCGCCGAAGTACGGGTCCGCGACCGACTCCCCCGGCTTCGCCCTGGCCGTACCGTCCGCGTCCTGGCCGTCCCCGAAGAACACCCCGACCGGCGCCATGTGGAAGGTGTCGCCCACGCCCATCCGCTGCGCCGCCGCCTTGAGGTGGACGTCGGAGGGGGTCATGGTCGGGTTGAGCCGGACCCCGAGCATGCGCTTGGCCTGCTCGTAGTACGGGGTCAGCTCCTCCTGCCAGTCGGTGATGTCCTTCCACTGCGGGTCGTCGAAGAACTGCTTCGGCGGTACGTAGAGCGTGTTGGCGTAGTTCAGCGACCCGCCGCCGACCCCCGCGCCCGCGAGCACCATCACGTTGCCGAGCAGATGGATGCGCTGGATCCCGTACATGCCCAGCTTCGGCGCCCAGAGGTAGTTCTTGATGTCCCACGAGTTCTTGGGCAGCGTGGCGGGCGTGAAGCGGCGGCCCGCCTCCAGGACGCCCACCCGGTAGCCCTTCTCGGTCAGGCGCAGGGCCGTCACCGAGCCCCCGAAGCCGGAGCCGACGACGAGGACGTCGTACTCGTACGACGAGTCGTCGTCCGGGTGGAGTTCCTCATTCCGGGCGCGCGTCTCCTGGGGCATCGGCTCTCCTCGTACGCAACAGAAAGGGCGAAACAGAAAGGGCGGGGCGGAACAGGGAACGGGCGGGGGGTCAGCGCAGGCGCAGGGCCTTCATCGCCTTGAGGCTTCGGCTCATGAACGCGGCGTACTTCTCGTCGTCCATCCCGAAGGACGGCGCGAGCGGCAGGACGCGCTGCTGGGCGACGGTCTGGGCCTCGGTGTACTTGAGGATGCCCTCGGAGCCGTGGCGCCGGCCAAGGCCGGAGTCCTTCATGCCGCCCATCGGGGACTGGACGCTGCCGTAGGCCGGCGCGTACCCCTCGTTGATGTTGACCGTACCGGTGCGCAACCGCGCGGCGACCTCGTGGCCGCGCCGCGAATCCTTCGTCCAGACCGAGGAGTTGAGGCCGTACGGGGTCGCGTTCGCGGCCTCGATCACCTCGTCCTCGTCGGTGAACCGGTAGAGGGAGACGACCGGGCCGAAGGTCTCCTCGGTGCAGACGGCCATCGGGGCCTCCACCCCGTCGAGGATGGTCGGCTCGTAGAAGAGCGGGCCGATGTCGGGGCGGGCGACGCCGCCCGCGACCAGCCGGGCGCCCTTGGCGACGGCCTCCTCGACGTGCCGGGTCACCGTCTCCAGCTGGCGCTCGCCGACGAGGGAGCCCATGTCGGCGCCGTACGCGAGGGAGTTGCCGAGCCGCATCGCCTTCGTGCGGGCGGCGAACCGCTCGACGAAGGCGTCCGCGATCGACTCGTGGACGTACAGCCGCTCGATGGAAATGCAGAGCTGGCCCGCCGAGGAAAAGCAGGCGCGGACCGCGCCCGCCGCCGCCTTCTCCACGTCCGCGTCGCGCAGCACCAGCATCGCGTTCTTGCCGCCCAACTCCAGCGAGACGCCCACCAGTCGGGCCGCCGCGCCCTGGGCGACCTCGCGGCCGGTGCGGGTGGAGCCGGTGAAGGAGACGTAGTCGGCGTGCTTGACGACCTCGGGGCCGACGACCGGGCCCTCGCCGAGGACCACCTGGAACACCTCGGCGGGCAGCCCCGCCTCGATCAGCAGGTCACGGGCCCACAGGGCGGTGAGCGCGGTCTCGGTGTCGGGCTTCATCACCACGGCGTTGCCGGAGACGAAGGCGGGCAGCGCGTCGCCGACGGACAGCTCGAACGGGTAGTTCCAGGGCGCGATCTGCCCCACCACACCGCGCGGCTGACGCAGTTCGGTGACCTTGGTGAGGGTCGGCACCACACCGGTGTGCCGCTTGGGCCGCAGATACGCGGGCGCCTTGCGCCCGTAGTGGCGCGCGGCCACGGCGACGGCCTGGACCTCCTCGTGCGCGTGCAGGCGCGCCTTGCCGGTCTCCAGCTGGATCAGGTCGAGGACTTCGGCCTGACGGGCGAGGACCAGGTCGTGGAAGCGCAGCAGGACGGCGGCGCGCTGCCGGGCCGGGGTCGCGGCCCAGGCGGGCTGCGCGGCGCGGGCGCGGGCGAACGCCCCGGCGACGTCGTCGGGCGTGGACTCGGGCAGGTCGGCCAGCTTGTCGCCGGTGAACGGCGTGTGGTTGGCCGTACGGCCGGAGCCGGCCACTCCCCGGGTGAGCCTGGCGACCACCTCCGGGGTGACCACATCGGCGGCGGTGCGGGCGCCCGCCGGGGCGGCGGCGACCGGGTTCGTACGGGTGCTGGTGGGCGTGGCCTGCGAGTCCGTCATGGGAGCGAGCGTATGCCGGGCACGGCGGTTTGGGTACCCGCCGGTAACACTTTTCGGAACCCTTCCCACCGCGCCAGCGACCACTGGCGACATAAGCGCTGATCAGCGCGTTGTGCCCGGAGAGCGACTGCGTTGTGCCCAGAGAGCGACTTCGGAGGCCTGCCTCGGAAGCCGCTTCGGAGGCCGCTTCGGAGGCCGCCTCGGAGGCAGCTTCAGAGGCCGCTTCAGAGGCCGCTTCAGAGGCCGCTTCAGAGGCCGTGTATCTCCAGCCCGTCACGGACCTGTGCGAACAGCTTCGCGCCGTCCTTCGCGGCCTGCCCGCCGGCGGGCGCCTTCACCCGCATCCGCCAGTAGACCGAACCCTTCCCGGGGACGAGCAGTTCGTAGTAGGTGAAGCGGTACGGATCGATCGCGCTCGTCGACGTGCTGTACGGGACGTACTCCGTGACCAGCTCGGCGGCCTCCTTGCCCTGGAACGTGGTCTTCTTGGAGGTCACCTTGGCGTCCCGCATCTCCGTCTTGGCGTCGCCGCCTTCGGTGTAGTGCGCCTTCCAGTCGGTGACCGAACCCCCGACGGCCTCCTTCTCCTTGCCGGTGTCGGTGCGCCAGAAGTCGATCTCGAAGATCCCGCTGGGGTCGTAGTACCAGAGCGCGTCGATCTTGTCGGACTGCACCCGCCGGTAGTCCCCCGGCACCGCCACGTCCGCGTTGAGCACCTCGGTCTCCGGCCGCACCTGCCAGCCGGACGGCAGCCCTCCGCCGCTGAACGGCTCGACGAGGGCGAGCACCAGCGCCGCCGCCACCGCGAGCGCCCCGCCGCCCAGGCCGTACCGGGCGCGCCGGCTGCGGGCCAGGACCGGCGGGACCCAGGTGCGCAGCCCCTCGGCCGCGCCCGCGCCCGCGAGCAGCCGGGTCGCGGCGAGCGAGGCGGGCGCCGGATGCGCGACCGACTCCAGGGTCTGGCGGATCTCTGCGGGGCCGGGCCGCGCCGCCGGGTCCTTGCGCAGCAGCTGCATCACCAGCGTGCCGAAGGCGCCCGTGCCCCGGGCCGGCATCTGCGGCTCGGCGGAGAGGACGGCCTGGAGGGTGGCGGGGGTGTTGCTGCGCCGGTACGGGGACACGCCCTCGACCGCCGCGTACAGCACCACGCCGAGCGACCAGAGGTCGGACTCCGGGCCCGGCCGCTGGCCGAGCACCCGCTCCGGGGCGATGTACTCGGGCGAGCCGACGAATCCGCCGGTCTCGGTGAGGCCCTGCTCGCCCTCGACCTGGGCGATGCCGAAGTCGGTGAGCACGACCCGGTCGCCGCGCCCCAGCAGGACGTTGGCGGGCTTCACATCGCGGTGCAGGACGCCCGCCTCGTGCGCGGCGGAGAGCGCGCCGAGCACCGCGAGCCCGATCCGGGCGGCCTCGCGGACGTCGAGCGTGCCCTCCTGGAGCCGGTCGGCGAGCGAGTGGCCGCGCACCAGCTCCATGACGATCCACGGCTTGTCGTCCTCGACGACCACGTCGTGCATGGTGACCACGGAGGGGTGGTCGATCCGGGCGGCGGCCCGCGCCTCGCGCTGCATCCGCAGATGGACCGTGGCGCGCTCACGCTCGCCCAGGTGGTCCGGCACGCGCGGCTCCTTGACCGCCACGTCGCGGTCCACCACGTCGTCGTGGGCCCGCCAGACCGTGCCCATCCCGCCGTGGCCGAGGCGGTCGACGAGCCGGTAGCGGCCACCGAGCGTCCGGCCCGCACCCGACGCGGACGTCGCGTCCCCACCGGTGACCTGCTGCGTGGGCTCGTACTGCCGTGGTACGGGCGGCCGTTCGGGCGCCGGCTGCGCCTGCGGTACGGACTGCGGCGGCCGGAGGCCGTAGCTGGTGGGCTCGTTCGCCCGTCCCCCATCGTTCGTCATGCGCACATCCTGTCGAACGGCCCGTGCCGGCACCAACCGAGGGGCGTGAGGGATGCGGACCCGTGACACCGCCACGAGCGGATGCCGACGGATCAGGCCGACGGCGTGAAGGAGTCGAGCGCCGTGTCGAAGTGCCGCTTGGCCTCGTCGAGCCGCGCGACCGGCGCCGAGACCCACACGTCGTACATCTTCCCGTTCTCGTCCCAGCACTCGTCGTAGGTGTGCCGGGGCCCCTCGGTCTTGCTGAAGCCGTCCCAGGTGAACTCCCACAGCGCCGCGTCATGGCCCTGGTGGGTGGTGGCGACGACCTTGCCGCCCCGGTAACCGGGGTTGGTGGTGGGTCCGTTGGCGTCGGCGTCGCGCATGACGCCGAGCGGGCCGCCGGCGACGGAGTTCTGCAGCCGGATGCCGAGGCGGAAGGTCCCGTCCGGCGACACGTAGAAGACCCGTCGGTCGTCGGTGGTACGGACGAAGCCCGCCGGGACCGTGAGGCTGAAGCCGTCGGGGTCGCGGACGTGGCGGTACCCGGCGGGCGCGGTGCCGGCCGGGACCGGCTCGCCGGAGCGCGTGACCGTCACGGTGGGGACGGGCGGCTCGGACCCGACCGAGGCGGAAGCGGACGCGGGCGCGGAGGGGGACTTGGGCGTGGGTGCGGACGCGGACGCGGTGACCGTCGCCGTCGTGCCGCCGCCCGTCGCCACCTGGGCCCGTCCGCCGCCGTCGCCGTCGTGGCCTCTCAGCAGCATCGCGGCGGCGGCGCCGGCGCCGGCGAGGACGACGACGAGAGCCGCCGCGATCAGCGCGGTCCTGGTCCGGGACCTGCCCGCCGGCTGCGCCACGGCGACCCGCTCGGTCGGCGTGTAGTGCCTCGGCGCGACGGGAGTGGAGCCGGTCGCCACGTAGGCGCGCAGCAGCTCCCGCGCCCCGTCGGCGGAGAGCCTGCGCGCGGGGTCGCGCTCAAGGAGTCCGCGCACGACCGGCAGCAGCGGTCCGGCGGCCTCGGGCGGGCGGATCTCGTCGGTGACCACGGCGTGCAGCACACCGCCCAACGAGTCACGGTGGAAGGGGGATTCCCCGGTCAGCGCGGCGCACAGCAGCACGCCGAGGGACCACAGGTCGGACTCGGGCCCGGCGGCGGCGCCGTGCATCCGCTCCGGCGAGGTGTACTCGGGCGAGCCGACGAAGGCCCCGTCCTCGCTGATCGTGGTGGATCCCGGCAGCTGCGCGATGCCGAAGTCGGTGAGCACGACCCGGCCGGTGCCCTCCTCCAGGAGGACGTTGGCGGGCTTGAGGTCGCGGTGGAGCACACCCTGGCGGTGCGCGGCGCTCAGCGCGCCCAGCAGCGCGATGCCGATCCGGGCCGCCTCGGGGGCGTCGACCGGGCCCCGGGTGCGCAGCCGGTCGGCGAGCGAGCCGCCCTCGACCAGCTCCATCACGATGTACGAGCGCCCGTCCTCCTCGACGACGTCGTGGACGACGATGACGTGCGGGTGCTTGAACTGCGCCACGGCCCGGGCCTCGCGCAGCGCGGCGGTGGCCGGGGCGCCGGTGTCGGTGTGCAGCTCCTTGACGGCGACCTGGCGGCCCAGGAGCTGGTCGGTGGCGCGCCAGACGGTTCCCATGCCACCACGGCCGAGCCGGGCCGTCGGCCGGTAACGCCCGGCGATGAGACGGTCCTCGGCCGCGCCATCACGCGGATCACTGGATGGTGCGGGCACCGCTTCCCCTCGCTCCTTGGTCCTACGGCCATCATGCCGCACGGGCCCGGGTTCGGTCGGCGCGGTTGATTGCGGTTCAGCTCTGTTGACTGCGGTTCGGCTCTGTCGGCTGCGGTCCGGCTCTGCTGACTGCGGTCCGGTTGAGCCGGCTGCCGTTCGGTGCGACTGATCGCGGTTCAGCGCGGCGGCGTGCGGTTCAGCGCTTGGGCATGGCGTTCAGCGCTTGGGCATGGCGTTCAGCGCGGGGGCACGCGGTTCAGCGCAGGGGCATGCGGTTCAGCGCAGGGGCATGCGGTTCAGCGCAGGGGCGGCGGCTGCCAGCCGCGCAGCACCGTGTCGAACTGCTCACGGGTCGTCGCCCAGTCGGACTCGGGCCCCGACATGTAGACCGCGTACTCGGCGGCGCCGCCGTCGGCGAAGTACATCTGGTCGATCGCGTGCCGCTTGCCCGGGAAGCCCTTCTTCTCCACGTACGTGAACTCCCAGAGCGAGGAGTTCACCTGGTCCCGGAAGGTGTTGGAGTGCAGCGTCACCCGCTGGTACTTGGGCAGCCGCTTCTCCAGCGCCTTCTCCAGGTTCAGCTGGTGCATGTACGGGTTCTCGAAGTCGGGCTTGCCCACGCTGACACGGATGTAGTGACGGCCGTTGTCCGGCGTGTAGTCGACCTCCTTGCCGTCCATCTGGCGGCGCCAGCCCTCGGGCACGAAGAGGGTGAACCCGGCCGGGTCCTTCACCCGCTTCCAGCCCTCGGGCACGGACGCGTCGCCCTTGGGCTTCTTGCCCGGATTGGCGGCGGGCGACTGGGACGTGGCGGTGGCCCCCGAGTCGCCGCCGCTGTCGCGGTACTTCAGCGCGGCGAGCCCGGCCGCGCCGCCGAGGACGGCCGCGAGCACGACCACCAACGCGACGGTCCGCCCGCGCCTTCGGCGGGCCGGGCGCACGGGAGCGGGGGCGACCGCTTCCGGAGCGGGGGTCCGGACCGTCCCGGACGCGCCCGCCGGAGCGGTGGCGGCCCGCAGCTCGGCCTCGGAGACTTGGCGCGTCGGCACGTACTCGTGCGCCGACTTGGGCTCGCGTCCCTCCATCGCCTCCAGGAACATCCGCTCGGCCTCTTCGGCCGAGGGGCGGTCCTCGGGCTCCTTGCGCAGCAGAGCGGTGATCACCGGCGCCAGTGCGCCCGCGTGCGTGGCGGGCGGCGGTTCCTCGTTCACCACGGCCTGCATGGTGGAGATGGGCGAGGAGCGGCGGAAGGGCGACTCGCCCTGGACTGCCGTGTAGAGCGTGGCGCCGAGGGACCACAGGTCGGAGGCGGGACCGGGTTGTCCTCCTCGTACCCGCTCGGGCGCCAGATAGTCGATGGAGCCGACCAGTTCACCCGTGCGGGTGATCGTGGAGTCGCCCTCGATGGCGGCTATGCCGAAGTCGGTGAGCAGCACGCGCGCGTCGCGGGCGAGCAGGACGTTGCCGGGCTTGACGTCGCGGTGCAGTACGCCCGCGGCGTGGGCGGCGCGCAGGGCGCCCAGGACGTGCAGTCCGATGCGGGCGGCCTCGCGGGCCTCGATCCGCCCGGTCTCGGAGGCCTTGACGGCGTCGGCGAGCGAGGGCCCGTCGACGTACTGCATCACGATCCAGGGGCGGTTGTCGTGGTCGAGCACATCATGGACGGTGACCACGCCGGGGTGGGTGATGCGGGCGGCGGCCCGCGCCTCCTTCTGCGTACGCGCGTGCAACACGACGCGGTCGGCCTCCGCCACGTACAGCGCGGCGGTCAGCTCCTTGACGGCCACCGTGCGGTGCAGGACCTCGTCGTGGGCGCGCCAGACCTTGCCCATGCCGCCGCGGCCGATCGTGTCGCCGAGCCGGTAGCGCCCGGCCAGCAGCAACCCTGTCGCCACCGCTTCCGCGCCCTTGCCGCTCTTGCTCTGGTTCTGTTCCACGTCCCCCGCCCGGCCGGTTCTTAAGGGGCAAGGTTACGGAGCGGATTCCAGCCAGGGAACCTCGGGGGCACCTTGTGACGTACCTACCAAAGGGTATGTGTCTGAGGCAACCTATGAAGGGTCAACGAGTGGCGCTGTAAGCGGCCGTGGCCTGCGTGTAGATCTCGGTCACCTTGTCCCGCTGCGACTCCGGACCGATGACGAGAATGGCGTGATACCGACCATTGATGATGGTCACTTGATTGCGGACGTAAACCGTGCGACCGGTGCTGTCACGCCAGGTGAACTGCCCCTCGGCGGTGACCTTCTGGCCGATGTCGACCCGCCGCAGACCCGTCGCGGTGGCCCAGGCCGAATCCCGGAAAGGCTGGAGTTCGCGCTCCTTGTCCCGCTGGTACGCGAGCGGGTCGCCGCCGACGTCCTTGACCGCGTCCCGGCCGGGCACCATGAGCAGCGTGAAGTCACCGCCGACATAACGGACTTGTCCGGCGTCGTTGATGGGTCGCCGCTGGAAGGAGGGGTCGACCGCGGTCCGGAACCCCTCAGGGTCGGTGCGCAGCACATACCCCTTGGCGGGCGGCTGTCCGCCTGGCGCGGTGGTCTGCGTCTGCGGCGTCGAGGGCGTGCCGGAGCGGGGGGACGTACTGGGCGCGGGGGTGCCCGGCGGCGCGCTCGCGCTCGTACGGGCGGACGGGGCGCCCCCGTTGTCGGCCTCGCCCCTGTCCTTCGTCCCGGCCTTGGGCATGAAGAACACGGCGTACGCGAGCGCGGCGGCGAGGAGTAACAGGACGAGCAGGACGAGGGTGCGGCCGAGCGAGCGGGGCGCGCGGGTACGCGTGCGCGTGCGCGTGGCGGACGCTCGGGGGTTGGATGTACGGGGGTTGGGCGTGCGGGAGTTGGGCGTGAGCGGCGTGGACCGGCCCAGCCCTTCGGGCATATCGGACGCGACCAGCCGGTCCGATCGCCGGTCCGATCGCCGGTCCGGACGCCGGTCCTGTCGCCTGTCCTGTTGCCGATCGAGCCTGCGGGGCTGCGTACGGCGCTGCTGGCGGTGGCGGCCGTGCTCGCCGGAGCCCCCGCGGCGGCGCCGGACGAGCTCGCCCCGGCGCCGCACGATCGGCAGCCGGGTCGCGTCGGGCGCGGGCAGCGGGACGATCTCGGTGCCCGCGTCAGGCTCGGGCGCGGACCGCACGATCGAACGCAGCCAGCCGCGCAGCTCCTCGAAGTCCGGGCGCTCGGTGGGGTCCTGGCGCAGCAGCGACTCGACGACCGGCCGCAGCGGGCCGCACTCCTCGGCGAACGCGGGCGGCTCGCCGCACACCATCTGCACCAGCTCGACGGCGCTCTCCTCCGGGTACGGCGCGTGTCCCTGCACGGCCCGGAAGAGCAGCGCGCCCAGCGCCCACAGATCGGTGGCGGGCCCGATCGGCGGCGCGAGGCGCCAGTTCTCGTGCACGGGCCCGGCCTGCTCGGGCGCCCACCGCTCGGTGACGGCCCCGACGACGGCGATCCGCGTCTGCCGCGCCCGCTCGGCGGCGAGCCGCGTGGCGGGCCCCCGGTACCCGTTCCCGTGCCGCTCCGGAACGGCCGCCTCCCAGCCACGGCCCTCCCGGGCGGCCACGGGCACGCTGACATGCGTCTGCCGCCGAGCATCGGCCCGCAACGCCTCAGCCCCGGCCCCCACGGCCTGCGGAGGCGCGGGCCGGGGATCGGCGGAGGGCCGGGGGCCGGTGGTGGCGGGGGGCTGGCGGTGCACGCTGGGCCGGGCTGGGCCGGGGCGGGACGGGTCGGGGTGCGGGGGCTGGGTGGGGTGCGATGGCTGGCGGGGGTGCGATTGCTGCGCGTGCGGGACTTCGAGGCGGGGGAGTTGGGGGTGGGGCGTGCTGGTGGGGTGGGCGGGGCCGAGCTGCGGCGTCGGACGGCCAGAGGCCTCGGGGTGCGAGTCCGACGTGCCTGCCGGGCGGCCGGGGCCGAGCTGTGGCGTCGCACGGCCGGAAGCCTCGGAGTACGGGTCGGGCGTGCCCGCCGGGCGGCCGGGGCCGAGCTGTGGCGTCGCACGGCCGGAAGCCTCGGAGTACGGGTCGGAAGCGCCTGCCGGGCGGCCGGGGCCGAGCTGTGGCGTCGGACGGCTGGAGGCCTCGGGGTGCGAGTCCGACGTGCCTGCCGGGCGGGGCTGCTGCGCGGGGCGCGGGACCCAGCGCCCCGTCACCGGGTCGTACGCACGCCGCGTACGCCCCGAGTCCGGGCCCTCCTCCACGGCGTACGGACTGGCCGCCGAGGACGCCCCGGATCCCGCCGCAGGCGTACGCGGCACCCGGGTCCCGCTCACCGGGTCGTACATGCCCTGGTCGGCAGCCTCGCGCCAGGCCTCGTCCAACTCGGCCTGAGTGAGCTCGGCCCGCTGCACCGGCAGCGCCGCCCCGTCGTCGTCCACGCGCGCGGCGGCCCGCGCCCCGGCCCGGTACGCCGCGATGGCTCCGGCCCGCGCGGCCCCGGAGGACGCACCGGCACGGGGCGCGTCCACCCCGCCCTGCTGAGCCCCTTGCTGAGATCCCCGCTGAGCCCCCGGCTGGGCACCGGGCGGCCCGCCCTGGCCACCACCCTGCTCATCGCCCTGCGCATCACCCTGCGCGTCACCGCTCTGCGGCCCCGCCGGAGACCATCCTGCGGGCAGGGCCGGCGCCCTGGTGGAGGGCAGGGGCACAGCGGGCCGCGGGCCACTGGGCAGCGGGTCCGGACGGCCGGAGAACCCGTCCGGGCCGCGGAAGTCCGGGGTGGCTGGGGAGTCGGGGGCGCCCGGTGAGTCCGGAGCATCCCGGTATCCCGTGGGGCCGGCGGAGCCCGGGGTATCCCGGTAGCCCGAGTAACCCGTGCGGTCGGGGGCATCCGGGGAACCTGGGGTCTCCGGGGAGCCCGAGGAGCCCAGGGCTTCCGGGTAGCCCGGCGGGTCCGGGTAGCCCGGCGCGTCCCGGTAGCCCGAGGAACTCGTGGGATCGGAGGCATCCGGGTAGCCGGAACGGAACGTGGGGTCGGAGGCATCCGGGTAGCCGGGGTAACCCGCCGGGCCCGGGGAGCCCGCGGAGTCCTGGGCATCCGGGTAGCCCGGCGCGCCCGAGTAGCCCGGGGCATCCGCGTAGCCCGGGGCATCCGCGTAGCCCGGGGCATCCGCGTAGCCCAGGGCATCCGGCCACGCGGCCTCAGCCGCGTCCGCCGCCTCCCCCGGCACGCCGAAGTCGTCGCTCTCCTCACCGGGTGGCGGCGGCACCACCACGTAGCCGCACAGCGCCTCCTCCGCCGCGCCGGCCGCCAGGCCGGTCAGCATCACGCGGCCGTCGTCGCATATCAACACCGTGCGCTCGGTGATGTTGCGGTGCGTCCAGCCGTGCGCGTGCAGCACGCGCAGCGCGGTCAGTACGTCGGAGGCGACCTCCGCCGCCCGGTACGGTGCCATCGGCTGCTCGGCGAGGAGCGCGGCCAGTGGCCGGGCCAGAACGAGCTCGCTGACGATCCACAGCGAGCCGTCCTCCGCGAAGACGTCGAAGACCTGGTCGAGCCGGGGGTGGTCGGGGATCTGCGCGGCCGCCTGGGCCGCCTCGATCGCGCGCCGCAGCGCGGGGTCCGCGGGCCGCCGCGCCGCTCCGGCGCCGTATCCGTCCCGCCCGTCCCCGTACCGCCCGTCCGCGCCCTGCACCTCCGCGTCCACGACCTCCGGCAACGGCACCTGCCGCACCAGGACTTCCTGGCCGCTGTAGGTGTCGAAGGCCCGGGTCTCAACGGGCTCGTACTCGTCGGAGGAAGGCAGCGGCAGCCGATAGCGGTCGGCGAGCACCCGACCCGCGTAGTCGTCCACGACGCCTCCCCACAGCGCGCTGTTCCCCCGAACCCGTCAATTCCGGTCGATTACCGGCCCCTTGTGGCTGCGTACGGTTCGCGAGCTCTCACGATACGTGGCCTGCTCAGTCCTTGGGGCTGAACGTGTCGAACGCCGTCTTGCGCAGCGTCACGCACGCGTCGGCGTCCCACTCGGCCGCCTTGCAGGTGATCATGATCGCGTAGCCGTGCGACCCGTCGACCTTGAAGCCGCGGTTGAGTACCCGTACCCGCTCGCCGCCCTGTTCCCGCTCGAACTGCCAGTCGGCGACCGTCGGGTACCCCTTGTAGTCGACTTTCTGTATGCCGAGCAGATGGTAGTTGCTGCTGCTCCCGGCGACCGCGCCGGCGAGCTCCAGCCAGGCCCGCCGGGCGTCGTCGGTCGGCTTGGCGTTGAAGTCGACCTGGATGCGCGGGAAGCCGCCGTTGGCGCTGTATATGCCGCCGGAGTTGGACCCGGCTATGCCGGTGCGGTGGAACCCGGCGGGCATGGCCATGGAGAAGTGGAAGTCGCCGTCGGTGACCGTCGAGTACCCATTGGGCAGCCCGGCTCCCGCCCCGTTGCCTCCGGTCCCGGGAGTCTGGGGGGACGCGGACGTGCTGCCGCCGCTCTGACCCTGGGTCTGGCCCTGGGTCTGGCCCTGAGTCTGACCCTGCGTCTGGGTCTGACCCTGTCCCTGCTGCTGGCCGTTGCCCTGGCCGGTGCCCTGGGTGCCGCCGGTCTTGCTCTTGCCGCTGCCGTCGCCGCCCGCGGTGGCGCCGCTCGACGCCTTGTTGTCGCTCTTGCCGCCCTTGCCCTTGCCCTTGTCGTCACCGCCGCCGCTCAACGCGACCGCGAGCACCGTCCCGAGCACGGCCAGCGCCGCGACGATCGCGATGATCACCAGCGTCCGGCGCGGGACGACATCGGTGAGCGGGGCCCGCACCGGCGCGGGCGGCCCGGACCGCGCCGGCGGCGCGACGGGCGCGGCCCCGGCGGAAGCGAGCGGCCCGGCGGCGGCCGTCCTGGCCACCGCCTTGTCCTTGGCCTTGTCCTTCGCCTTCTCCTTGGCCGTGGTCTGCGCCGCCACCGCCGCGTTCCGCACGGACTTGAACGCGCCGCGCATCCGGTCGGCGGCCGCGTCGGCCACCTCCTTCGCCTTGGCACCCGCCTCGCCCTTGGTCTCGCCCGGCACGGGGGGCAGCGCGACCACCCGGGTCACCTCGGACGCCGGCTCCGGCGCCCGCACGGCCCGCTCCGGGGCGTGCAGCACCTCGGTGAGCAGCACCCGCGCCGCCTCGTTGTCGAGCCGCTGCTCCGGGTCCTTGGCGAGCAGCCCGTAGATGACCTTCTCCAGGAGCGGTCCCGCGTTCGCCGGCGGGTCCACCGGCTCGGTCATCACCGCGGTGAGCGTCGCGATCGCGGAGCCCTTGTCGTACGGCGGAACGCCCTCCACGCACGCGTAGAGCAGGCCGCCCAGCGACCACAGGTCGGCGGCCGGGCCGGGCTTGTGGCCGCGGGCGCGCTCCGGCGAGATGTACGAGGGCGCGCCGACCAGCATGCCCGTCGAGGTGATGGACGGGTCGCCCTCGACCTGGGCGATGCCGAAGTCGGTGAGCACGACCCGGCCGTCCTCCGCGATCAGCACGTTGGACGGCTTCACATCGCGGTGCAGGATGCCCTCGCGGTGCGCGGAGCGCAGCACGTCGAGGATGGCGAGCCCGACCTCGGCGGCCCGGCGCGGCGTCAGCACCCCGTCCTCGCGCACCGCTTCGGCGAGCGACTTGCCCTCCACGAGCTCCATGACGATCCACGGCCGGTCGTCCTCGTCCACGACGTCGTAGACCGTCACCGCGCTGGTGTTGCGGATCCGGGCGATCGCCTTGGCCTCGCGCAGGGTACGCGTGATCAGCCGGCGCTTCTCGTCGTCGTCGATGCTGCTGGGAAAGCGCAGCTCCTTGACGGCGACGGTACGGCCCAGCGTCTCGTCGACGGCACGCCAGACCGTGCCCATGCCTCCACGGCCGAGCACATCCCCGAGCCGGTACCGATCGGCCAGGAGTCGGCCCTCGGCCTTACCGCCGGACTCCTTCCGCCCGTCCCGCTGGGGCTCCCGCGACTGCTCCGCCTCCGACATGCGTCCCCTCTGCGATCCCTGATCCGCGCCCCCACCGACCGCTTCCCGGCCGACGGCTCCCCGCAACTTGCCTCGTGAGGCGGCCCGGTTCACCGCTCCGACCTGCTTCTCCTGCCGGGGGTCCGGGGGTTGGCCCCCGGGGGAGCGGCACCCGCCCTGGCAGAGCGACCATTGTCTCTCACGTCGGGACCAATGATTGTCCCGGGTCCGCCGTCCGCCAAGATGGCTCGGGAAGGGGGACCACCACGATGCCGACACTCCGGGCACTGCTCGCCATGCCCCTGGCCGTGCTGCTCTGCGGCCTGGGCACGCCGGGCGAGCCGGACCGCCCGGACCGCACCGGCCTGAAGGGCCCGCAGACCACGGCGCTGGCACGGCTGGTGACCGGCACGGGCGCCCCGGCCGCCGCCCTGCTCACCGACGACGGCCACCGCTCCCGCTTCGGCACGGCAGGATCCGGGCTCGGCCGCGACGACCGTTTCCGGGCGGGCAGCGTCACCAAGTCCTTCGTCGCGACGGTGGTGCTCCAGCTCGCCGCCGAGGGCAGGCTGCGCCTCGACGACACGGTGGAACAGCATCTGCCGGGTCTGATACGCGGCCATGGAAACGACGGCCGCCACCTCACCCTGCGCTCCTTGCTCTCCCACACCAGCGGTCTGTTCCCCTACACGGCCGACAGCACCGTCCCGGTTCCCCTCACCCCCTCACAAGCCGTACGCATCGCGCTCGCCCACTCCCCCGGGCCGCTCGGCACCTACGCCTACTCCAACACCAACTACGTCGTCCTCGGCATGGTCGTTCAGCAGGTCACCGGCCATACGTATGCCGCCGAGGCCGAACGTCGCATCATCACTCCCCTCCGTCTCACCGGCACCTCCTTCCCGGGCGCCCGCACCACGCTCCCCTCCCCGCACAGCCGCGCGTACTCGCCCGACGGCCGCGACGTCACCGACCTCGACCCGCGCCAGGCGGGCGCCGCCGGTGAACTCATATCGACGCTCACCGACCTGAGCCGCTTCTACGCGGCCCTGCTCGGCGGTGACCTGCTGCCCGCGCCCCAGCAGCGCGAACTGCTCGACACCGCCGCCACCCACGGTGTCTACGGCCTCGGCGTCTACCCGCGGCGGCTCTCCTGCGGCCTCACCGTCTGGGGCCACAACGGCCACATATCCGGCAGCCTGGTCCGCGCGGCCGCCACCGTCGACGGCCGCCACACCGCCGTTTTCCGTATCAACCAGGACATCGCTCTCAGCCCCTCCCTCGAACTCTCCCTGCTCGACAGCGAGTTCTGCCCTACTCCTACCCCCTAGCCCAGGTTCCTCCCTAGATCGGCACGATGTCCGGCGCGCCCAGCCGCGCCGCGTCCGCCGTCAGGTCGTCCGGCTGGCGCTGCGACTCGCGCTCGGCCTCCACCCTCTTCTCGTAGTGCTCCACCTCCTTCTCGATCTGCTTGTTGTCCCAGCCGAGGACCGGTGCCATCAGCTGCGCGCACTCCCGGGCCGACAGCGTGCCCCGGTCGAAGGTCTCGATGGAGATCCGGGTGCGCCGGGTCAGCACGTCGTCCAGGTGGCGGGCGCCCTCGTGCGAGGCGGCGTAGACGATCTCGGCCCGCAGATAGTCCTCCGCCGCGCTGAGCGGCTCACCCAGCGAGGGGTCGGCCACGATCAGCTCGATGAGGTCCTCGGTCAGCGATCCGTACCGGTTCAACAGGTGCTCCACACGGACCACATGGATCCCGGTGCGCGCGGCGATCCTCGCCCGTGCGTTCCACAGCGCCCGGTAGCCCTCCGCGCCGAGCAGCGGCACGTCCTCGGTGACGCACTCCGCGACCCGCTGGTCCAGGCCGTGCACCGCCTCGTCCACCGCGTCCTTCGCCATCACCCGGTACGTCGTGTACTTGCCGCCGGCGATGACCACGAGGCCGGGCACCGGGTGCGCCACCGTGTGCTCGCGGGAGAGCTTGCTGGTGGCGTCCGACTCCCCGGCGAGCAGCGGGCGCAGGCCCGCGTAGACCCCCTGGACGTCGTCGCGGGTCAGGGGCACCGCGAGCACCGAGTTGACGTGTTCGAGGAGGTAGTCGATGTCCGCGCTGGAGGCCGCGGGGTGGGCCTTGTCCAGGTCCCAGTCCGTGTCGGTCGTGCCCACGATCCAGTGGCGCCCCCAGGGGATCACGAAGAGCACCGACTTCTCGGTGCGCAGGATGAGGCCGGTGGTGGAGTGGATCCGGTCCTTCGGGACCACCAGATGGATGCCCTTGGAGGCCCGGACGTGGAACTGGCCGCGCTCGCCGACCATCGCCTGCGTGTCGTCGGTCCACACCCCCGTCGCGTTGACGATCTGTTTGGCGCGGACCTCGTACTCCCCGCCGCCCTCCACGTCGCGCACCCGCGCCCCGACCACCCGCTCGCCCTCGCGCAGGAACCCGGTCACCCGGGCCCGGTTGGCGGCCTGCGCCCCGTAACTCGCGGCCGTCCGCACCAAGGTGGCCACGAAGCGCGCGTCGTCCATCTGCGCGTCGTAGTACTGCAACGCCCCGACCAGCGCTTCCCTCTTCAGGCAGGGCGCGACCCGCAGGGCGCCGCGACGCGTGAGGTGACGGTGGACGGGCAGGCCCCGGCCGTGGCCGGACGAGACCGACATCGCGTCGTACAACGCCACGCCCGAGCCCGCGTACCACCGCTCCCAGCCCTTGTGCTGGAGCGGGTAGAGGAACGGCACCGGTTTCACCAGGTGCGGGGCGAGGCGCCCCAGGAGCAGCCCGCGCTCCTTCAGCGCCTCACGGACCAGCGCGAAGTCCAGCATCTCCAGATAGCGCAGCCCGCCGTGGATCAGCTTGCTCGACCGGCTGGACGTGCCCGAGGCCCAGTCCCGCGCCTCGACGATGCCGGTCGACAGTCCTCGGGTCGCGGCGTCCAGCGCGGTGCCCGCGCCGACCACCCCGCCGCCGACGACCAGCACGTCGAGCTCGCGCTCGGCCATGGCGGCGAGCGCCTCGGCGCGCTGCACCGGTCCCAGTGTCGCTGTCCTCACGGGTGCCTCCCGTTGATCGGGGTGGTCTGGCTCACACACTCGATTCTGGACGCGACCACCGACATCGGCCACCGCCTGTGGACAACACTCGGACAACCCCGGGCCCGCAATACGGCATAACGGTCATATTTACTCTTAGTCTGACATTGCGTCCGCCCATTCTGTCCACAGGGCTTGCGCGCCATGTCCCCTCCGGTTATGGGAAGGACGGTCACCCGCATGCCCGCAGACCTCGCCGTCATCGGACTCGGCCACCTCGGCCTGCCCCTCGCCCAGGCCGCCGCCGCCGCGGGCATCGAGACCGTCGGCCACGACACCGACCCCCGGGTCCTCACCGACCTCCGCGCCGGGCGCCCCCCGGTCGACGGCTCCCTGACCGCCGCCGAGCTGCGCCGGATGCTCTCGGGGGGCTTCCGGACCGCCACCGACCCGGCCGCGCTCGGCCGGGTCCGTACCGCCGTGATCTGCGCCCCCACCCCGCTCGGCGCGGACCGCACCCTGGACCTGAGCGCCGTCGCCGACGCGGCCCGCACGCTCGCGGCCCGGCTGCGCCCGCGCACCACCGTCATCCTGGAGTCCCCCGTCTACCCCGGCACCACCGAGGACTTCCTGCGCCCGCTGCTCGAAGCGGGCTCGGGGCTGCGGGCCGGGCGCGACTTCCACCTCGCCTACTCCCCCAGCCGCCTCGACCCCGGCAACCGCACCCACGGCTTCGCCGCCACCCCCAAGGTCATCGGCGGTCTCACCCCCGCCTGCACCGAGTCCGCCGCCGCGTTCTACGGCCGGATCACCGACAAGGTCGTCCGCGCGCGCGGCACCCGCGAGGCCGAGATGGCCAAGCTCCTGGAGACCAACTACCGCCAGGTCAACATCGCACTGGTCAACGAGATGGCCGTGCTCTGCCACGACATGGGCGTGGATCTGTGGGACGTCATCCGGTGCGCCGAGACCAAGCCGTTCGGCTTCCAGCCGTTCCGGCCGGGCCCGGGCGTCGGCGGCCACGGCGTCCCGCTCGACCCGACCCCGTTGCCGTACACGGGCCTGCGGATGGTGGGGCTGGCCCGGGAGATCAACGCGCACATGCCGCGGTACGTCATCCAGCGCTCCACCACGCTGCTGAACGAGCACGGCAAGTCCGCCCGGGGCGCGCGCGTGCTGCTGCTCGGCGTCACCTACAAGCCCGACCTCGCCGACCTGGAGGGCTCCCCGGCCGCCGAGATCGCGGGCCGGCTCATCGACCTCGGCGCGGCGGTGAGCTACCACGACCCGTACGTGCCGGACTGGCGCGTGCGCGACCAGCCCGTACCGCGCGCGGACTCGCTCTACGAGGCGGCCGCCCACGCCGACCTCACGGTGCTGCTCCAGCCCCACCGCACGTACGACCTCCAAGGGCTCTCGGTCAAGGCGCAGTTGCTGCTCGACACCCGGGGCGTCACCCCCGGGGGCGCCGCACACCGGCTGTGACCCCCGGGACATCCGGGCCGCGCCACGCCCGGCCGGTTGCTACTCTTCGGGTCGCCCGATCGCACAGCCGTGCGCACACACGGGCTCGCGTTCACTTACCTCGGGGGGATCCGAAGATGAGCCAGTCCTTTCCGCCACCGCAGCAGCAGCCCCAGCCGGAGTTCCCTGGCTTCGCCCCGGTCCCGCCGCCCGCACCGGTCCGCGACAACTTCGCCGGCGGGCTGATCACCGCGATCGCCGCCGCCGTCGTCTGCGCGGGCGTCTACGGCGCGATCATCGGCGGCACCGAGCACGAGATCGGCTACGCGGCCGTCGGTGTCGGCTTCCTGATCGGCTGGGCCTCGGGCAAGGTCGGCGGGCGCAACCCCGCCCTGCCGGTGCTCAGCGCGGTCCTCGCCCTCGCCGCGGTCTACGCGGGCCAGCTGCTCGGCGAGGCGATCCTCATCTCCAAGCAACTTCCCGTCAGCGTCTCGGAACTGCTGTTCCAGCACCTCGACGTCGTGAACGACGGCTGGAAGTCCGGCGTCGACCCGATGTCGTTCCTGTTCTTCGCGATCGCCGCGGCCGCCGCGTTCTCCGGTTCCAAGAAGGCCGCCGCGTAACCGCCGTACACCCGCGAAAGCCGTACACAGGACAGGCCCGGACCGTCGAACGGTCCGGGCCCTTTCACCTACGTACTACGTACGTCGAAGACGTACGTAGTACGGCGGGTGTCAGCGCTTGTGCTGCGCGTCCGCCACCGTCACCTCGACGCGCTGGAACTCCTTGAGCTCGCTGTAGCCGGTGGTGGCCATCGAGCGGCGCAGGGCGCCGAAGAAGTTCATCGAGCCGTCCGGGATGTGCGAGGGGCCGGTGAGGATCTCCTCGGTGGTGCCCACGATGCCCAGGTCGACCAGCTTGCCGCGCGGCACGTCCTCGTGGACGGCCTCCATGCCCCAGTGGTGGCCCTTGCCGGGCGCGTCCGTGGCACGGGCCAGCGGGGAGCCGATCATCACCGCGTCGGCGCCGCAGGCGATCGCCTTGGGCAGGTCGCCGGACCAGCCGACGCCGCCGTCCGCGATCACGTGCACGTACCGGCCGCCGGACTCGTCCATGTAGTCGCGGCGGGCCGCGGCCACGTCGGCGACGGCGGTGGCCATCGGGACCTGGATGCCGAGCACGTTGCGCGTGGTGTGCGCGGCGCCGCCGCCGAAGCCCACCAGGACGCCGGCCGCGCCGGTGCGCATCAGGTGCAGGGCCGCGGTGTACGTGGCGCAGCCGCCGACGATCACCGGGACGTCCAGCTCGTAGATGAACTGCTTCAGGTTGAGCGGCTCGGCCGCGCCCGAGACGTGCTCGGCGGAGACGGTCGTGCCGCGGATGACGAAGATGTCGACACCGGCGTCCACGACGGCCTTGGAGAACTGGGCCGTGCGCTGCGGCGAGAGGGCGGCCGCGGTGACCACACCGGAGTCGCGCACCTCCTTGATGCGCTGCCCGATCAGCTCTTCCTTGATCGGGGCCGCGTAGATCTCCTGGAGGCGGCGGGTCGCGGCGTCCTCGTCCATCTGGTCGATCTCGTCGAGCAGCGGCTGCGGGTCCTCGTACCGGGTCCACAGGCCTTCGAGGTTCAGCACGCCCAGACCGCCGAGCTCACCGATGCGGATCGCGGTCTGCGGCGACACGACGGAGTCCATCGGGGCGGCCAGGAAGGGCAGCTCGAACCGGTAGGCGTCGATCTGCCAGGCGATCGAGACCTCCTTCGGGTCCCGGGTGCGCCGGCTCGGGACGATGGCGATGTCGTCGAACGCGTACGCCCTGCGGCCGCGCTTGCCGCGCCCGATCTCGATCTCAGTCACGTTGTGTGGGCCTTTCCCTCTACGTCTGCGGTCCCAGTATCCCCGACATGTGTGTCCCCGACCTACGGGCGAGGGGCGGCCCCGGATTTCCGGTGCCGCCCCTCACTCGGTCCACGCGCGCGTGGGCGTGGTCAGCGCTTGGTGTAGTTCGGCGCCTCGACCGTCATCTGGATGTCGTGCGGGTGGCTCTCCTTGAGGCCCGCCGAGGTGATCCGGACGAACCGGCCGTTCGTCTGAAGCTCCGGGACCGTGCGGCCGCCGACGTAGAACATCGACTGACGCAGGCCGCCGACCAGCTGGTGGACGACCGCGGAGAGCGGACCGCGGTAGGGCACCTGGCCCTCGATGCCCTCGGGGACGAGCTTCTCGTCGGAGGCGACGCCCTCCTGGAAGTAGCGGTCCTTGGAGAAGGACTTGCGGTCGCCGCGGGACTGCATCGCGCCGAGCGAGCCCATGCCCCGGTACGACTTGAACTGCTTGCCGTTGATGAAGAGCAGCTCGCCCGGGGACTCCTCGCAGCCCGCCAGGAGCGAGCCGAGCATCACCGTGTCGGCGCCCGCGACCAGGGCCTTGGCGATGTCGCCCGAGTACTGCAGGCCGCCGTCGCCGATGACCGGGACGCCCGCGGCCTTGGCGGCGAGCGAGGCCTCGTAGATGGCGGTGACCTGCGGGACGCCGATGCCGGCGACGACACGGGTCGTACAGATGGAGCCGGGGCCGACACCGACCTTGATGCCGTCGACGCCCGCGTCGATCAGCGCCTGGGCGCCGTCGCGGGTGGCGATGTTGCCGCCGATGACGTCGACGCCCGCCGCGTTCGACTTGATCTTGGCGACCATGTCGCCGACCAGCCGGGAGTGGCCGTGGGCGGTGTCGACGACGATGAAGTCGACGCCCACCTCGATCAGCGCCTGGGCGCGCTCGTAGGCGTCGCCCGCGACACCGACGGCGGCGCCGACGACGAGCCGGCCGTCCTTGTCCTTGGCCGCGTTCGGGTACTTCTCGGCCTTGACGAAGTCCTTGACCGTGATCAGGCCCTTGAGGATGCCGGCGTCGTCGACGAGCGGCAGCTTCTCGATCTTGTGGCGGCGCAGCAGCTCCATCGCGTCCACACCGGAGATGCCGACCTTGCCGGTGACCAGCGGCATCGGGGTCATGACCTCGCGCACCTGGCGCGTGCGGTCCGACTCGAAGGCCATGTCGCGGTTGGTGACGATGCCGAGCAGCTTGCCCGCCGGGTCGGTGACCGGGACGCCGCTGATGCGGAACTTGGCGCACAGCTCGTCGGCCTCGCGCAGCGTGGCGTCCGGGTGGACGGTGATCGGGTCGGTCACCATGCCGGACTCGGAGCGCTTGACCAGGTCGACCTGGTTGGCCTGGTCCTCGATCGAGAGGTTGCGGTGCAGCACGCCGGCGCCGCCCTGGCGGGCCATCGCGATGGCCATGCGCGCCTCGGTGACCTTGTCCATCGCCGCGGACAGCAGCGGGACGTTCACCTTCACGTTCTTCGAGAGGTACGAGGAAGTGTCGATCTGGTCGGGCGCCATGTCGGACGCGCCCGGCAGCAGCAGCACGTCGTCGTATGTCAGCCCGAGCATCGCGAATTTGTCGGGCACTCCGTCGACGTTTGCAGTCATGACACCTTCCCCATGGCCTTGATCGGTGCGGATGTCCATGCTAACGGGCTGGCGCGGTGTCTCATTCCATGAACAAGATCAACCGACTTCTTTGTACGTTCACACGGACGCGCCGCATACGGCTACGCGCGCGTAGGCGTCGTACGTGTGCGTGCTCAGGCGTCGTACGCGGGCCGGACAGACGAGCCCAGGAGGCGCACCCCGAAGGCCGCGGGGTGCGCAACGTCACTGTTCGGCGAGCGCCCTCAGACGGCTGAGCGCCCGGTGCTGGGCGACCCGCACCGCGCCCGGCGACATCCCGAGCATCTGGCCGGTCTCCTCGGCGGTGAGGCCGACGGCGACCCGCAGCACCAGCAGTTCGCGCTGGTTCTCCGGCAGGTTGGCGAGCAGCTTCTTGGCCCACTCGGCGTCGCTGCTGAGCAGCGCGCGCTCCTCGGGGCCCAGTGAGTCGTCGGGGCGCTCCGGCATCTCGTCGGAGGGCACCGCCGTGGAGCCCGGGTGGCGCATCGCGGCCCGCTGGAGGTCGGCGACCTTGTGCGAGGCGATGGCGAAGACGAAGGCCTCGAAGGGCCTGCCGGTGTCCCGATAGCGCGGCAGCGCCATGAGCACGGCCACGCAGACCTCCTGCGCGAGGTCCTCCACGAAGTGGCGAGCATCACCCGGCAGACGGTTCAGCCGGGTGCGGCAGTAGCGCAGTGCGAGCGGGTGAACATGGGCCAAGAGGTCATGCGTGGCCTGTTCGTCGCCGTCGACGGCACGGTGAACGAGTGCACCGATCACCGTTGGCTCGTCGTCGCGCATCGATCCATGGTGCCCCGGCGTCGCAGAATCCGTGGCACCGCGTCCATAGTTGTGCACCGAAGCGTTATGAGCAGGTGCGCCGGAAGTCATCTCCTGCGCCCTCCCCTCCCGCTCGACCGACTCGTCCCCGAGGAACTCCACACCTTCAAGGATGCGGCATCGCGCGCGAAGCGTCACACGCCGCTCCACGGAGCGGGGGGACGGACCCGCCCGCCGACGACGGACGGGGATCCGGCCGACCACGCCGCGGGCCGGTCAGCGCACCAGGCCCCAGCGGAAGCCGAGCGCCACGGCGTGCGCCCGGTCCGAGGCGCCGAGCTTCTTGAACAGCCGCCTGGCGTGCGTCTTCACGGTGTCCTCCGAGAGGAACAGCTCGCGCCCGATCTCGGCGTTGGACCGGCCGTGGCTCATGCCCTCGAGCACCTGGATCTCGCGCGCGGTGAGCGTGGGCGCCGCGCCCATCTCGGCCGAACGCAGTCTGCGCGGGGCCAGCCGCCAGGTCGGGTCGGCGAGCGCCTGGGTGACGGTCGCGCGCAGCTCCGCGCGCGAGGCGTCCTTGTGCAGATAGCCGCGGGCGCCCGCGGCGACGGCGAGCGCCACCCCGTCGAGGTCCTCGGCGACCGTCAGCATGATGATGCGGGCGCCGGGGTCCGCGGACAGCAGCCGCCGGACGGTCTCCACGCCGCCCAGACCGGGCATGCGTACGTCCATCAGAATGAGGTCCGAGCGGTCGGCGCCCCAGCGGCGGAGGACTTCCTCGCCGTTGGCCGCCGTCGTCACACGCTCGACGCCGGGCACGGTCGCTACCGCGCGCCGGAGCGCCTCTCGGGCAAGCGGGGAGTCGTCGCAGACGAGGACGGATGTCATGGCCGCCCTCCGCAGCTGATGCGCGTCACCTTGAGCCTCCAGGCTGGTTACGTATCGTCACCTGTGCGATTGACGCTCTCGGACACCTGCCCGAGCGCTTGTTCTCTCAACCGCTCCACACTCTCAACGACGGTCACTCGAAAGAGTTACGGGTCGGACGGGCGCCTTCGGCACTCTACGTGAGGAAGCGTGTGCGTTGGGCGCGCATCGCGGGTCGCTCGTCGTTCGCTTGGAGGTATGCCCCATTTAGCGGCTTTTCTTCCCTTTTTCTGGTGTCTGTGGCTAGATTCGCAATGAGTCATATTTACATCTACTTACACCGTAGATGTACGTTCGTCGGTACACCCCAGCGATCCGGGGTACCCGGCCCATCCGCCTCAGGCACGGCTTCAAGGGGACATGAGCAATGGCAGATTTCTCCCGCCTTCCCGGACCGAACGCCGATCTGTGGGACTGGCAGCTCCTCGCCGCATGCCGCGGGGTCGACAGCTCCCTCTTCTTCCACCCGGAGGGCGAACGCGGCGCGGCCAGGAGTGCGCGCGAGAACTCGGCGAAAGAGGTGTGCATGCGGTGCCCGGTGCGCGCCCAGTGCGCCGCGCACGCCCTGGCGGTGCGCGAGCCCTACGGCGTGTGGGGCGGCCTCACGGAGGACGAGCGCGAAGAGCTGATGGGCAGGGCGCGCAACCGGCTGGTGACGGCGGCGAGCGCGGGAGCGGCGGGCGAGCGGGGCCACGGCTAGCGCCGGACGCGCTTCGATTCGCAGAAACGTTCCTGCGCTGTGGGGCGCGGCGCCGGACACATTCGTGCGCTCGTGGGCGTGCGCTCCTGGCGTGCGCGTTTTACCCGTGCGTGTTTGGCCGTGCGTGTTTGGCCGTGCGTGTTTGGCCGTGCGTGTTTGGCCGTGCGTGTTGTGGCGTCGGTTGCTGGGTGGCCGCTCCCGGGCGTGCGCCGCTCAGTTGCGGGCGGCCGCTCCGGCCAGCTGGTCCAGGGTGGCCGCGACGGCCGGGACCCGGGCCAGATCGGGCAGCGTGAGCGCGACGATCTCGCGCTCCACGGCGGGCTCCACCGTGACCGTACGGGCGCCCTTGGGACGCACCGAGGCGATCGCCAGCTCCGGCAGCACCGCGACCCCGAGCCCCGCCCCGACCAGGCCGATCACCGCCGGATAGTCGTCCGTGGCGAAGTCGATGCGCGGAGTGAAGCCGGACTCCTCGCAGACATCGACCAGTTGGCGCCGGCAGCGCGGACAGCCCGCGATCCACGACTCCTCGGCGAGGTCGCGGATGTCGACCGTGCCGCTCTCGGCCAGCCGGTGGCCCTCGGGCACGAGCCCCACCAGGCGGTCGATCAGCAGCGGCCGTACGACCAGGTCGTCCCACTCCTCCGCGGTGGCCGCCCCGTACCGGAAGGCGAGCGCGATGTCGCAGTCGCCGTCGCGCAGCATCTCCACCGAGCGCGGCGGCTCGGCCTCGACCAGGGAGACCCGGGTGCCGGGGTGGGCGGCTCGCAGCGCGGCCAGCGCGCTGGGCACCAGGGTGGAGGAGCCGCTGGGGAAGGAGACGAGCCGGACGCGGCCCGCGCGCAGGCCCGCGATGGCGGCGACCTCCTCCTCTGCGGCGGTGAGGCCCGCGAGGATGCCGGAGGCGTGCCGCACCAGGACCTCGCCGGCCTGGGTGAGCCGGGTCTCGCGGCCGGTGCGGATGAGCAGGGGGGTGCCCGCTGACGCTTCGAGGGCCTTCATCTGCTGGCTGACGGCGGGCTGGGTGCAGCCGAGCTCGCGCGCTGCCGCCGAGAAGGAGCCGGTGGCGGCGACGGCACGCAGGACGCGGAGATGACGGGCCTCGATCACGTTTCGAGCATAAGGGGTACTTGGGTATCCCGCGGGTTATCGAGTGGCTGCTTTGAGACAGTCCGGGTTAGCGTGCGCCCCATGAAGCTTCTGTCAGTGAACGTGGGGCGCGCCACGGTCGTCGAGTACACCGATGCCGAAGGCGGCCTCACCGGCATCGGCAAGCGCCCGGTGGAAGGATCCGTACGGATCTTCCGGCCCGGCCCCAAGGGCGTGGGCGCCAGCGGTGTCGCGGGCGACGAGGTGTGCGACAAGCGCCACCACGGCGGCGACCACCAGGCCGTCTACGCCTACGCGCGCGAGGATCTCGACGCCTGGGAGAAGGAGCTGGGCCGCGAGCTGCCCGGCGGGATCTTCGGCGAGAACCTCACCACGTCCGGCCTGGACGTCAGCGACGCCCGGATCGGCGAGCGCTGGCGGATAGGGCCGGACGTGGTCCTGGAGGTCTCCTGCGCGCGCATACCCTGCCGTACGTTCGCGGGCGCCCTGGACGAACAGGGCTGGGTCAAGCGGTTCACGCAGGCCGCCGCTCCCGGCGCCTACCTGCGGGTGATCGAGGAGGGCGAGATCCGCGCGGGTGACGCGATCGAGGTCGTCCACCGGCCCGAGCACGAGGTGTCGGTGGCCTTCTGGTTCCGCGCGTTCACCGTCGAACGGGAGCTGATGCCGCGCACTCTGGCGGCGGGCGAGGCGATGCCGCGGGAGGCCCACGACAAGGTACGCAAGTACCTGGAGCGGCAGGCCGCCGGGCCGGCTTCCTGACCGGACAAGCCGTCACACCGCTGTCACGTGCGGGGCATTAACGTGCGCGTATGACGACTGCACTGATTACGGGAGCGACGGCGGGAATCGGGGCCGCTTTCGCGCGGCGGCTGGCCAGGGACGGGCACGATCTGGTGCTGGTGGCCCGTGACGGCAAGCGGCTGCGGGAGCAGGCCACCGAGTTGCACGACCGGCACGGCGTGGAGGTCGAGGTGCTGGCGGCCGACCTGTCCACGGAGGACGGCATCGCGGCGGTGGAGACCCGGCTCGGAGAGCCCCGCAAGCCGATCGACCTGCTGGTGAACAACGCGGGCTTCGGCAACAAGGGCCGTTATCTGGACGTGTCCATGGCCGACGAGCTCAAGATGCTGAAGGTGCACATCGAGGCGGTGCTGCGGCTGACGTCGGCCGCGACCGAGGGCATGCGCGAGCGCGGGCGCGGCGGGGTCGTCAACGTCGCCTCGGTCGCCGCGTTCGTGCCGCGCGGGACGTACGGCGCGTCCAAGGCGTGGGTCGTGCAGTTCACCCAGGGCGCGGCGCGCGACCTGGCGGGGTCCGGGGTGCGGCTGATGGCGCTGTGCCCGGGCTTCGTACGGACGGAGTTCCACCAGCGGGCCGGGATGGGCACCGACAACATCCCCGGCTGGATGTGGCTGGACGCCGACAAGCTGGTCTCCGCGGCGCTGTCCGACCTCGCGCGCGGAAAGACGCTGTCGATCCCGGACCCGCGCTACAAGGCGCTGATGGGTGTGGTGAAGCTGGCCCCGCGCGGTCTGCTGGGCGGGGTCACGTCCCGTACGGGCCGCAAGTACGGCCCTCAGTGAGGCGGAAGGACCCTGGGCCCGGCTCGTCGCCGCTGAGCGGGAGCTCGGCCGTCGTGCCGTCGCGCCAGGTCACCCGCACCGCGTGACCTTCGACCCGGATACGGGTGACGAGATCGGGCAGCGGGGCCAGGTGCTCCTCTCCCGTGAGGGAGACGAGGGCTACGAAGACGGACGGGCCCTCCCCGGTCGTCCCGTCCAGGACCGCGACCTGTGAGCGCGGGCCGAACAGCGTGGACCCGGCGTCCACTACGCGCGCGTGGGGCTCGTACCCCTCGACGGCGTGCACCTGGCAGCTCTCGTCCGGCCGGGTGACGGCCCACCCCGTCTGGCGCACCCGGGTGCCGGGCGGGGCGCCGTCGACCAGATGGGCGCGGAGTTCGGCGCGGCCGTGGACGAGGGTGGCCGAGACGATCCGCACGCCGGGCAGCGGCCGTGACACGGAGGCGGCCCAGCCGGGACCGTGCCCGACGGGCTCGGCGTGCCCCCGGGCCGTGACCGTGCCGTCGTCCAGGACGAGCCCGAAGTGGTTGTCGCGCACGCCGGCCGAGGCCGGGCCGGTGCGGGTCGAGTACGCGAACCGGGCGTAGCAGGGGTCCTCGTCGGTGCCGACGTGGTTGTTGGTGCCGTGGTTGTGCAGGCGTACGAGGCCGTCCGAAGCGGTGGACTGGATCAGGGTGTTGGGCGGGCGCAGGGCCACGGCCGCGTCCCCCCGCTCCACCGGCAGCGGCTCCTCCACCTCGGTCCACACCGGGTGCTCCGGCGGCATGAGCAGTCCGAGGAATCCTTTCGCCGCCCAGTACGGGGAGGCCGGGCCCGAGTAGCTCTGGACGATCGGCGGGTACGGGCCGTGCCAGCCCAGGGTGAGCAGACCCCGCTCGTCGATGGCGCCCCGGCCCGGCCTCCGGCGGTCCGGTCCCCCTTCCGGTTCGCGGTCCGGACCCCTTTCCGGCTCACGGTCCGGTTCGCGGTGCGGCCCGAGGCCCGGTTCACGGTCCCGCTCGGGGCCTGTGAAGTACCGCAGCGCGCCGGAGGCCAGGCGGCGGGTGGCGCCGGGGGTGAGCGGGGTGTGACCGGTGAGCGCGCCGAGCCAGGGGGCCGCGGCGGCGGCGAAGCGGTAGGTGAGGGAGCGCCCGTACGGCAGGGGGGCGCCGTGGGCGCCGAACATCCGCGTGTACGCGTCGAGATGGGCGTGCAGCCGGGGGCCGTAGCGGTCGAGGAGTTCCCGGTTGTCACCCAAATGAGCGTGCAGGACGGGATAGAAGTGGAGCGCCCAGCCGTTGTAGTGGTCGAAGGAGCGGTTGGGGCCGTCGCTGTACCAGCCGTCGCCGAGGTACCACTGATCGACGTGTTCCAGCGCGCGTTCGATGGTGGCCGCGGCACGATCGGTCTCGATGCCGGCGTCCTGGAGGAATCCGGCGACGGTGAGACCGAAGAACCACCAGTTGTTGTCGACGGGCGAGGGGCCGAGGGCGGGCAGCAGCCAGTCGACGACCCGCCGGCGCACGCGGTCGTCGAGCCCGTCCCACAGCCAGGGGCGGGTGAGGCGTAGCCCGAGGGCGACGGAGGCGGACTCGACGACGGCCTGGCGCACCTCGGCCATGCGGGGCCAGGAGTCGGGGGCGCCGCTGTCCAACTCCCCGGTGGGCAGCGGGTGTTCGGTGCCGGATACTGCGCCGTCTACATCCCCCTGATGGTCGGCGGCGCGCTCGCCCTCGCCCTGCTGCTCGACTCGGGGTTGGCCCGGGCCCGCCGCTTCTTCCAGCTGGCGCTCTTCCTGCCGCACGCCGTGCCCGGCATCATCGCCGCGCTGATCTGGGTGTACCTCTACACACCCGGTCTCAGCCCGGTGGTCGGCGCGATGCGCTCGGGGGGCATCGGCTTCAGCTTCTTCTCCTCCGGCGGCACCCTCCCCTCGGTGGTCAACATCGCGCTGTGGGAGTGGCTCGGCTACAACATGGTGATCTTCTACGCGGCCCTCCAAGCCATCGACCGGTCCGTCCTGGAGGCGGCCACGATGGACGGCGCGGGGGCCTGGCGCACGGCGCTCAACGTGAAGATCCCGCTGGTCCGGGCGTCATTGGGGATGGTCGCGCTGTTCACTGTCATCGGCTCGCTCCAGCTGTTCACCGAGCCGCTGATCCTCAACCAGGGGACCGGATCGGCGGTCACCTCCAGCTGGACGCCCAACATGTACGCCTACACCGCGGCCTTCGCCCGCAACGACTACGGCCTCGCCGCGGCCGCCGCCGTCCTGCTCGCCCTCACCGCGGCGCTGCTCTCCTTCGCCGTCACCCGCCTCACCACCCGGAAGGGGGCGCGGGTATGACCTCCCCGGCCACCACCGGCACCACACCGGCGCCCATGGGCCCCGAGCCCGCCGCCCGTACCGCGACCACCCTTCGTACGCGAACGAAGGCCGCGCCCGCCCCCGGCCGCTGGCTCTCCAAGACCGCCGTCAACGGCGCGCTGCTGCTCTCCGTCGCGTACACCCTCTTCCCCCTCGTCTGGCTGGTCACCGCCGCCACCAAGGACACCGGCGGGCTGCTCACCGGCGACGCCTTCTCCTTCAAGGGCTTCGACCTCGGCCACAACCTCTCCGAGCTGGCGTCCTACAACGACGGCGTCTATCTGCGCTGGTACCTCAACTCCCTGCTGTACGCGGGCGGGGGCGCGCTCGTCTGCGCGCTGGTCAGCGTCGCCGCCGGGTACGCCTTCGACAAGTACCGCTTCCGGGGCAAGGAGAAGCTGTTCGGGGTGGTCCTGCTCGGCGTGCTCGTGCCGTCCACCGCGCTCGCGCTGCCGATGTATCTGCTCGCCAGCAAGACAGGGCTGGTCAACACCTACTGGTCGGTGCTGATCCCCGTCCTGGTGAACCCGTTCGGGGTCTATCTCTCCCGGGTGTTCAGCGCGAGCTACATCCCCGACGAGGCGCTGGAGGCGGCGCGGATCGACGGCGCGGGCGAGCTGCGCGCCTTCTGGTCGATCGGGCTCCGTATGGCCATGCCCGGGTTCGTCACCGTGTTCCTCTTCCAGTTCACCGCGATCTGGAACAACTTCTTCCTCCCCCTGGTGATGCTCTCCGACCAGAAGCTCTTCCCGCTGAGCCTCGGTCTGTACGCGTGGAACTCCAACACCCACGCCGAGCCCTCCTTCTACCCCCTCGTCGTCACCGGCTCCCTCCTCGCCGTCCTCCCCCTCGTCGTCGCCTTCGTCGCCCTCCAGCGGCACTGGAAGGCGGGTCTCACGGCGGGCAGCGTCAAGTGACCGGACGGACGAACAGCCGGTTACCCATGGACGACCGGATACCCATGGACGACCGGATACCCGTGGACGACCGGTCACCCATGGACAACGCCCCCGTGAGGAGCCCGAGTTCCACCATGCACCACGCCACTGACAACCGCCCCGCCGTCCTCCTCGCCATGGGCCCCGGGGTCGCCGAGCGCCTGCTCGCCGAGCGGCACCGCGCCCGCCTCGCCGCGCTCGCCCGTACCGACCCGTACCTCGTCGCGCACGAGCTCGTCGCTCCCACGCCGGCCGTGGCGGCGGCGCTGGCCGAGGCCGAGGTGCTGCTGACCTGCTGGGGCGCGCCCCCGCTCACCGCCGAGGTGCTGGACTCGGCGCCCCGGCTGCGGGCCGTCGTACACGCCGCCGGGTCGGTGAAGCACCACATCACCGAGGCGTGCTGGGAACGGGGCATCGCGGTGACCTCGGCGGCGGCGGCCAACGCGCTGCCGGTCGCCGAGTACACGCTGGCCGCGATCCTCTTCGCGGGCAAGCGCGTCCTGGCCTCGGCCCAGCGGTACGCGGAGCTGCGCGCCCCGCACGACTGGCTGCGCGAGGGCGCCGGCACCGGCAACTACCACCGTACGGTCGGCCTGGTCGGGGCCTCCCGGATCGGGCGCCGGGTGATCGAGCTGCTGCGCCCCTTCGACTTCCGGGTGCTGCTGCACGACCCGTACGTCGACGCGGCCGAGGCGGCCCGTCTCGGCGTCGAGCTCGTCGCCCTGGACGAGCTGTGCGCCCGCAGCAGCGTCGTCTCCGTCCACGCGCCGCAGCTCCCGGCCACCGAGCGCATGATCGGCGCCCGTCAGCTCGCCGCGATGCCGGACGGGGCGACCCTGGTCAACACCGCGCGCGGCTCCCTGGTGGACGGGGAGGCCCTGCTCGGCGAGCTCCTCTCCGGCCGCCTCCATGCCGTACTGGACGTCACCGAGCCCGAACTCCCGCACCGCGAGAGCCCGTTGTACGACCTGCCCAACGTCCTGCTCACCCCGCACATCGCCGGGTCGCTCGGCAACGAGCTGCACCGGATGGCGGACCTGGCGCTGGACGAGGTGGAGCGGTTCGCGGCCGGGGCGCCGTTCGCGGACCCCGTCCACGCGGCGGCCCTGCGCCACTCGGCGTGAGCCGCCCCGGCCAGGTGAAACCACACTAAGCTGGACATATCTCACCCCTGGGACGCATGGACCGCATCAAGCGCAACGACCGTAGCGACCGCATCAAGCGCAACGACGGCAGCGACGGCAGCACCGGGAGGCGCCATGAAATTCGCACAGATAATCGACTTCAAGACCGAGCGGTTCGACGACATGGACCGGCTCATGGACCAGTGGGTCGAACAGACCAAGGGCAAGCGGACCGCCACGCGCGGCCTCATCGGCAAGGACCGCGCCGACGGGTCGCACTTCGTCGAGGTCGTCGAATTCCCCTCGTACGACGAGGCCATGGCCAACTCCCAGCTCCCGGAGACGAACCGTATCTTCGAGGAGATGGTGGCTCTCTGCGACGGCACGCCCACGTTCACCGACCTCGACGTGGTCCGCGACGAGCAGTTGAACGCCGCAACCGTCCGCCGGTTCTTCCACGAGGTGGCCGGCGGGGGCAACCTCGACGCCGTCGACGAGATCTTCGCCGCCGACTACGCCGACCACGACATCATCAAGGACGAGGAGACAGTCGTCGGGGCCGACGTCATCCGCCAGGACGTGAGCTCGTGGCGGGACGCCTTCGACTTCACCTTCTCGCTCGACCGGCAGATCTGCGAGGGCGACGACGTGGTGACGCTGTGGACCTGGACCGGCACCCACAAGGGCGACTTCATGGGCATCGCGCCCACCGGCAAGGTGTGCACCATGACCGGCACCACGGTCTTCCGCTGCAAGGACGGCATGATCCAGGAGGGCTGGTGGCACGAGGACGCGCTGGGGCTGATGAAGCAGCTCGGCGCCGCGGGCTGACACCGGCCGCCCCGGCATGGGGAAGGCCCCTGTTCCACCGCTTCCGGCGGAACAGGGGCCTTCACCTGCCGTGCGTACATCAGTGACGCAGCGACTCACTGATACGTCAGTGACTCACTCCTACATCAGCGACGTCAGTGACTCATGCGTACATCAGCGACGTCAGTGACTCATGCGTACGTCAGCGACGTCAGCGACGTCAGCGACTCATGCGTACGTCAGTGGCTGTGGCCGTGACCGTGGCCGTGACCGGCGTCGCCCTCGTCCTCGGCCGGCTTCTCGACGACCAGGGTCTCGGTCGTGAGCAGCAGGGAGGCGATGGAGGCGGCGTTCTCCAGGGCGGAGCGCGTCACCTTGACCGGGTCGATGACGCCGGCCTTGACCAGGTCGCCGTACTCGCCGGTGGCGGCGTTGAAGCCGTTGCCCTTCTCCAGCTCCGCCACCTTCGAGGTGATGACGTAGCCCTCGAGACCGGCGTTCTCGGCGATCCAGCGCAGCGGCTCGACGGCGGCGCGGCGGACGACCGCGACACCCGTGGCCTCGTCGCCGGCCAGGCCGAGGTTGCCCTCCAGGACCTTGACGGCGTGGACGAGCGCGGAGCCACCACCGGAGACGATGCCCTCCTCGACCGCGGCGCGGGTCGCGGAGATGGCGTCCTCCAGACGGTGCTTCTTCTCCTTCAGCTCCACCTCGGTGGCGGCGCCGACCTTGATCACGCACACGCCGCCGGCCAGCTTCGCGAGGCGCTCCTGGAGCTTCTCGCGGTCCCAGTCGGAGTCCGTGGACTCGATCTCGGCCTTGATCTGCGCGACGCGGCCGACGACGTCCTCGTGGTTGCCGCCACCGTCGACGATGGTCGTGTCGTCCTTGGTGATCGTGACGCGACGGGCCGAGCCCAGCACGTCCAGACCGGCCTGGTCGAGCTTGAGGCCGACCTCCTCGGCGATGACGGTGGCACCGGTGAGGGTGGCCATGTCCTGGAGCATCGCCTTGCGGCGGTCGCCGAAGCCCGGGGCCTTGACGGCCACGGCGTTGAACGTGCCGCGGATCTTGTTGACGACCAGGGTCGACAGGGCCTCGCCCTCGACGTCCTCGGCGATGATCAGGAGCGGCTTGGAGGAGCCGGCCTGGATGACCTTCTCCAGCAGCGGCAGCAGGTCCTGGATCGAGGAGATCTTGCCCTGGTTGATCAGGATGTACGGGTCGTCGAGGACGGCCTCCATACGCTCCTGGTCGGAGACCATGTACGGGGAGAGGTAGCCCTTGTCGAAGGCCATGCCCTCGGTGAACTCCAGCTCCAGGCCGAAGGTGTTGGACTCCTCGACGGTGATGACACCGTCCTTGCCGACCTTGTCCATGGCCTCGGCGATGAGCTCGCCGACCTGGGTGTCCTGCGCGGAGAGCGCGGCCACGGCGGCGATGTCGGACTTGTCCTCGATCGGGCGCGCGGTGGCGAGCAGCTCCTCGGAGACGGCCTTGACGGCCGCGTCGATGCCCTTCTTCAGGGCGGCCGGGGAGGCGCCGGCGGCGACGTTGCGCAGGCCCTCGCGGACCAGCGCCTGGGCCAGCACGGTGGCGGTGGTGGTGCCGTCACCCGCGATGTCGTTGGTCTTGGTCGCCACCTCCTTCACGAGCTGGGCGCCCAGGTTCTCGTACGGGTCGTCCAGCTCCACCTCGCGAGCGATGGTGACACCGTCGTTGGTGATGGTGGGGGCGCCGAACTTCTTGTCGATGACGACGTTGCGGCCCTTGGGGCCGATCGTCACCTTGACGGTGTCGGCAAGCTTGTTGACGCCGCGCTCAAGGGCGCGACGGGCGTCCTCGTCGAACTTCAGGATCTTCGCCATGGGAGCGGTTCAGCCCTCTCGGAAACTCGGTGATACGAAAACTGCGCCCCTCGCCGCCCGGCTGTCAGCAGGGTGGCCAGGGGCGCAGCTCAGAAGCATTCGCTTCGAGATGAATTACTTCTCGATGATCGCGAGCACGTCGCGAGCCGAGAGGACGAGGTACTCCTCGCCGTTGTACTTCACCTCGGTGCCGCCGTACTTGCTGTAGAGCACGACGTCGCCGACGGAGACGTCGAGCTCGACGCGCTTGCCGTCCTCGATGCGGCCCGGGCCCACGGCCAGGACGACGCCCTCCTGGGGCTTCTCCTTGGCGGTGTCCGGAATGACCAGGCCGGAGGCCGTGGTCTGCTCGGCGTCGAGCGGCTGGACCACGATGCGGTCCTCGAGCGGCTTGATGGCAACCTTGGAGCTGGTGGTCGTCACGATCCGGTCTCCCCCTTCGGAGATCTCACGGGGTTAACTGTTTGGGGTGGCGACCAGGTGGATCCGTCGTCGCGGGTGCCGGACCTGCCCGTCGCTGTTGTTGGCACTCTCCAGTGGGGAGTGCCAGAGCCGAGACTAGGACGGCGATTAGCACTCGGTCAAGCGGAGTGCCAGGCGGAGTCCTTGGGCGGACGGCTGTGGCGGCCGGATTTCGCGGCAGCGGATGGGGCGCGACGGCCGTTGCCGGGCGCCGGATTCACCCATCCGGTTCGCCCGGGGGGCGGGCGATGCGTACGGGGTGTACGGGGCGTACGGCGGCGTACGGGCGCGGAAGCGGGAGCCGGGCCCGGGACGGGGCGGGGCCCAGGGGGCGTGTGCTTTGGCTGCGGGTCGGTGGGGGCCGGTCGCGCAGTTCCCCGCGCCCCTTTTGGGCCCGGTGTTTGTCTGCCGGTCCGTGGGGGCCGGTCGCGCAGTTCCCCGCGCCCCTTTGGTAGACCGGGGCTCGGCAAATTCAGCCCCTCCGGCGTTTGAGGAGCGGGGTCCGGGGCGGAGCCCCGAAGCGGGTGCCGGGGCCGCAGGGCCCGGCAGGGGTGCAGGGGGTGGAGCCCCCGGGAGAACCCCCTTCCCCACCCCCGCCCCCGGAGGGTTTCGGGGAGGGGCGGGGTGGGGGAAAACCCCCGGGCCCCCTCAGACGTAGTCCTCCAGCCTCGCCACCGCGTACCCCTTGTCCGTGATGACCTTCATGACCTGCCGGATCATGTCCGGCATCGTGCCCTTCCAGTCCTCCCGCCCCCGGAAGTGCGTGAGCACGATGTCCCCGGGATGCAGATCGCGGTCCCACTCGCGCCACTCCATGTGGTCGGGGAACGCCTCCGCCGCCCACAGCGGCACCGCCTTGATCCCGCACGACTGGGCCGCGCGCAACGTGTCCTCGTTGTAGTTGCCGTACGGCGGCCGGAACAGCCGCGGCCGCTTCCCCGCCCACTTCTCGATCTTGTCCTGCTGGTCGCAGATCTCGTGCCGCTGCTCGTCGTACGAGAGCCCGGGCATATAGCGGTGGTTGAGCGTGTGGTTGTTGAGCGTGACGCCCAGGCCCTGCATCCGCTTGAAGTACGGGTAGTCGGTGCGGACCAGGTAGTCGCTGAGGAAGGCGCTGTAGGGGATGCGCAGTTCCCGCATCATCTTCAGCAGCTCCGGGTCCTTCTCGGCCCCGTCGTCGATGGTCAGGAAGACGATCCGGTCCTTGGTCGGGACCGTGGTGAAGACGGGCGGCAGCTCGTCACCGCCGTCCGTCTCGAAGCCGGGCCGGTTGGTGATCTTCGGCTTGACGGTGGGCGCCGCGGGCGTGGCCAGCGGCACCTTGGCCAGCTTCCACTTCTTGGCCGCGACGGCCCGCGCGGCCTGCGCCTCCTTGAGCTGGGCCGAGTAGCCGGCGATGGCACGGGCGGTGTCGCTGTCGTACGCCTGCGGCCCGGCGGCCGCGTTGCCGCCGTGCCGGCCGGGGTGGGCGTCCTCGGCGGCGCACCCGGAAGCGAGCGCGGCGGCGGCGAGCCCGGCCACCAGAACGAGCGGAGCCTTCGCGCGGCCCCGCCTGAAATCTTCCTTTTGCCTGACAAGCTGCATGGCGCCGCATCCTGTCAGCGCGGCGCCGGATCCCCGGGGCGACACCCGCCACGGGGCGCGCACCGTCCCCCGCCTGGCCCACAATGGGGCGGGTGAACGACCTCGACACCTTCCGCGCCCTGCTCACCCCCGAGGGCACGGGCCTGCTGGACTCGCTCCGCGACTACGACCCGGCCCAGGAGCTGGCGGTGGCGACCCGGCTGCGCCGGACGTACGCCCCCGAGCTGGTCTCGGCGGCTCTCGCTCAGGCGCGGCTGCGGCAGCGCGCGGTCGCGAAGTTCGGCGCGGACGACGCGTACCGGATGTTCTTCACGCCCAACGGCGTCGAGCAGTCCACGCGCGCGTCGGTGGCCGCCTACCGCGCCCGGGTCTTCGCCGCGCAGGGCGTACGGGGTGTGGCCGACCTGTGCTGCGGCATCGGCGGCGACGCGCTGGCGCTGGCCCGGGCGGGCATCTCCGTCCTCGCGGTGGACCGCGACGAGCTGACGGCACAGGTCGCCCGCGCGAACGCGGCGGCGCTGGGCCTGGCGGAGCTGATCGAGGTCCGGTGCGCGGACGTGGCGGACGTGGACACGTCGGGCTGGGACGCGGTCTTCGTGGACCCGGCGCGGCGCGGCGGGCGCGGCCGCGTCTTCGACCCGGAGGCGTACTCGCCCCCGCTCTCCTGGGCGGTAGGCGCGGCCCGGAAGGCCCCCTTCGCCGCCCTGAAGATCGCCCCCGGCATCCCTCACGAGTCGGTCCCGCCGGAGGCCGAGGCGGAGTGGATCTCGGACGGGGGCGATGTGAAGGAGGCGGTGTTGTGGTTCGGAGGCGCGCACGCCCCCCTGCACCCCCGCACGCCCGGCTCGGTCCGGGCCACGCTCCTCCCCGCCGAGGCCACCCTGTGGACCTCCGCCCCGCTCCCGGCACCGCCGGTCGGTCCGGTCGGGCGCTATCTCCACGAGCCGGACGGCGCGGTGATCCGCGCTCACCTCGTCGCCGAGATCGTCGCGGCGTGCGGCGGCCGCCTCGTCGACGAGACCATCGCGTACGTGACGAGCGACGAGCCGTACGACTCCCCGTTCACCACCGCGTACGAGATCACCGACGAGCTGCCCTTCAACATGAAGAAGCTGAAGGCGCTGCTGCGGGAGCGCGGGGTCGGGGTCCTCACGGTCAAGAAGCGCGGCTCGGCGGTCGAACCGGAGGAGCTGCGCCGCAAGATGAAGCTGCAGGGACGGGCTTCGGCGACGGTGTTCCTGACGCGGGTGGCGGGGGCGCCGACGATGCTGATCGGGCGACCGGTCCGGCAGGGGTGACCCCGACCGGTGCCGCGCGAGTGGCCCCGGTGACCCCGGCACCACCGTCGGCGTAACCCTCGTCACATTACCTCCACTTTGCAACTGCGGTGCTGTCAGTGGTCGTTGTTAAGGTGCGAGGAGATGGACGGGGGTGACGGACATGGGACCAGAGGGGCAGCGGCCCGACCTCGGCGTTCCCCAGGACGACGGGCTGACGAAGCTGGCGAACGACCTGGACGAGATGCGGCGCCATCTCGACGGCCAGGTCCGCCGGATGGACGGGATCGTCGACCGGATCGAGGCGGGCTGGCGCGGCCCGGCCGGCTCGGCGTACCGCGATCTGCACCGGGGCGCGGCCAAGGACGCCGTGCGGATACGGGAAGTGATCGAGGTCATCGAGGAGGCGGTCCGGCTGAGCCGGGACGGCTTCAGCGATCAGGACCTCGAAGTCCTGGCCCGTATGCGGGAGATACAGAACCACGTCGACGTCGCCCGCGAGGCCGACGCTCTCCAGGCGCCGGAGCCGGGCCCGCGCAGCAGCATCAGCGACCTGTGACGGCACGCCGGTCCGCCGGCCGTCCGAGGAAAACCGGGGGAATGGACGAGACATGCCCGACGACGACCACATAGCCGTCAGCTTCGGCGCGCTGCGCGAGCTCGCCGGTGAGCTGGAGGACATCCTCAAGCAGCTCAACGAGAAGCTGGGCGCGCTCTACGACCGTACCGAGAAGGTGGTCCTCACCTGGGACGGCGCGGCCCGCGAGGCGTTCGTGGACGAACTCGACCGCTGGGACCGCGACATGCGGGACCTCCAGGCCCGCCAGGCGTGGCTCCACGAGGTCGTCACCACCGGCCACGCGAACTACGCGGCGGCACACCGGGCGGTGCTGCGGGGCTGGGGCGGCGCCTGATGTCGACCCCCGCCCCCTCTTCCCCCGCCTCCCCCTTGGCGAACGGCACCATCGACGTCAAGCCCATGGACCTGCACCGGGTCTCGGGCGGCGTCGCCAGTCAGCAGCCCATGTTCGACCGGGCCGCCAAGGACCTGCTGACCGCCCTGCAGAAGTACCCCGACGCGGGTGGCTACGGCACCGCGCCCCAGGCGTTCGCGACCGCGTACGTCAAGGTGGGCAACCGCTTCCTGGAGGTGTGGGCCAAGGCCGTGGAGAGCGTGGGCGGCGTCGCCGTCGGCTTCACCACGACCGCCAACAACTACGCGAAGGCGGACGCGGCCGCGCACCCGGGCGGCCCGCCCGCCGTGACCCAGCCGCTGCCGCACGTCATCGACAAGGCGCCCGACTACGGCCACGTGCCCAACCTGAAGTGGGGGGACGACGACGGAGGCGACGACTTCATCCGCTCGCTCCTGGAGTGGGTGCCGGGGCCGGTCCGCGATGTGCTGCGGCCGGTCGTCAAGCACGCCTTCCGGATGGGCAAGGTCGCCGACGTCTACCCGTTCCCGCAGCAGCACTATCTGAACTCGCTGTCCAAGTCCTGGATGTCGATGACCATGAGCCTCTCCATGACGGAGAGCGCGCTGACCGGCCTGGTCGGCTCCATCACCCAGCAGACCAACAGCGAATGGCACGACGCCATGCGGCAGTTCTGCAGCTCGCTGTGGGGCACCAAGGCATGGGGGCAGTCCACCGCCGGATACGAGTGGAAGCACGACTCGGCGGCGTCGCAGACCGCCACGCACCCCGTGATGACGGTGCTGTTCGACACCGCGCAGAAGGTCAGCGATCTGCTGTACCACTTCGCGGAGGCAGCCGTGTACGTCAACCACGAGGTGCACGAGATCTATATGCAGGCGGTGCGCGACGCGCTCCCCAAGATCGACGTGGACTTCAAGGACGGCGTCGGCGTCAAGGACGTCGTGGGCCTGTTCAAGGGGGTCGTGAAGGGCGTCGCCAAGGGAGCGGTCCAGCTCGGCGAGGGCATCGTCCTGGAGATGGACACCGCCAAGCTCAACTCCGTCGTCGAGACCTACAACAGCAAGGTCAACGCGCTGACACCGCAGCTCAACGCGTTGATGGCGGCGCTGGACGAGGCGTATCTGAGCGCTCCCACCTTCCACGCGGAGGAGGCGCGGGCCGAGGGGTTCGGTGCCCGCGCCCTCCAGTCGTTCAAGGAGGAGCACCACTTCACCGTTCCGGGCGAGGACCCGAAGAACATCTACTACCCGGTCGATCTGGCGGGGCAGGAGGGCATTCGCGGCAGCCATCCGATCGACCGGCACGTGGGGATGACGGACGACCAGCTCGCGCAGCGGCTGCGCGACCAGGGCAACGCGCCCGCCGCGTCCTCGTTCAAGGATCTGGCGTCCGCCCAGAAGTTCACCCAGGCAGCGCTGAACGACCACGCCAACGCGATACGGATCGACGAATGGCTGCAGGGCGTCGAGAGGAGGAAAAGGAACAACCCGAATTGGGATCCCAACAACTCCTCGATCCAGCCGGCCATCAAGTTCACGTTCACCGAGGACACCGGCCGCACGATTACGCGCGCCGACTATGATGCACACGGCATGGGCGCCACGGCCGCCACCACGAAGTCGGTGCAGGTGGCGTTGAAGTACAAGGAGGGGATGGATCCTCCGTTCGTCGTCATCACCTCCATGCCGATCCCCTAGCAGCGAAGGCAGCAGTCACGTGCAGTCGTACACGGCGGCCCTGTTCACCGGCGGCCCGGTGGCGCACCTCCTCGACCTGGCCATCAGGGTGCAGGCCTCGCGGGGGGCGCTGTCCCTGGACGACGAGATCCGGCGGTACGGCCGCCTGGTCGCCGCCTCGGGGACGGCGCATCGCAACTGCCCCGTCCGCACCGGGGCGGCCCTGCTCGATTTCCTCGGGGATCTCCTGGAGCGCAAGGCTCTGGACGGCGCCCCGCTGGAATTCCTGGAAAAGGTGTCGGCGGCCGCCGAAGGCAGCGATCCGGCGGAATACCTGCATACGCTCGCCGGGATCGTGCGCATTCTGGACCGCGACCTTCCGCCCGAGTACGGGGAACTTCCCATGAACGCGTGGGAAGCCGGTCTCGCGTTCCCGTATCTCGCCGGATTCACCGCGCGGCTGACCGACGACCTCGAATCCGCCACGGTCGCGGACGCGGTACGGGCGTTCATCGCGGCGGAACACCCGTTCTGCCCGGATTCCCTGGCGCCCTGGGCCGCCGAGGCCCACCGGGCCCTGGTCCTCTTCCCGGACGCGGACGCCGTGCGGCGGAACCTGCTGCCCGCCATCCCCTGGATCTCCCCGGACGCGCTGCGCGAGCTGCTGGCGACCGTGGACGAGCACATGCTGCGGGAGCACTCATGAGCCGTACGGAGAACAGCATGCCGGCCCGGAACCGTTCCGCCACCTACCCCGACCGCGAAACCGCCCACTGGGCGACCCAGCACGTGGTGACCCGCAACGAGCAGGTCATCCACCGCTGGCTGGCCCAGTCGACCCGGCAGCGGCTCACCATCGAGGCCGCGTGGCCGTCGCGGGCCGAGCCGGTCGGGCGGGTGCTGCTGCAGGCGATGATGCTGGCGGGCCGCGAGCCCGTCGACGTACGCGCGGCCCGCGTGATCCTCAGGCGCACCGACGCGACCCCGCACGGCTTCACCGTCCACGCCACCTTCCCCGTCTACCTCTGACACCCTCCCGTCTGCCTCCGCACCCTCCCGTCTACCTTTGAAGGCGCGCCCGATGTCCCTCAAGCCGCTCGAACACGACCGCAAGTACGGCGAGCTGGACCAGGTCGTCCGCGCCTACCTCGGGCTGCGCGCCGACGACACCGCCGAGCGGCGCAGCGAGGCGCTCGACGCCTATCTGCGCCACACCTGGCACACCCGCCCCTGGGCCCTGGCCACCGCCGAGGCCCAGCTGCGCGAGTACGCCGAGAACCCGCCGGGCCGGCTCCGCCAGCGCCTGGGCGAGTTCTACCCGGTCCCGGACGTGGGCCTGGCCGACTCCGAAGTCCAGGAGTGGCTGCTCACGCTCGCCGACCACATCCGGCAGAGCATCGAGTCCGGCGAGGTCCCGCCCGCGACGGCGCCCCGCACCCACTGGGAGTGGCACGCCCGCTTCCCCGAGCTGGGCCAGCTCCTCGGCGGCTGGTTCTCGCAGGACATGCCGGAGGAGTTCGCGCACCACGAGACCGCGCTCCAGGACTACCTGACCACCACGGACCCGACGCTGACCGCCCGCCTCACGGGCGAGATCCACGAACTCCTGGCCCTGCGCCTGGACGACACCGAGTACGCCCAGGCCCTGTCCGACCTCGGCATGGAGATCGACCCCCCGGCCCCCTACGGCCCGGCGGCCTGGCTCACCGCACTCGCCGACCGGCTGGCTACGCCAAGTCCGTGAGCTCCTCCGCGAACACCTGGGACAGCGGCTGCGGCCCCACGTACTGCTGGCAGTTGCACTGGCCCGACTCGTAGCGGACCGGGTGCTTGGACTCGTCCCAGGCGACCGGGACCTCGACGCGCTCGTGGCACTTGCCCTGCTTGTCGTGCTTGGCGAGGTGGTGCGTGCAGCCGCAGACCGGCTCAGGGGGGCGGTTGGCCGCCTCCAGGGCGAGGCGTTCCTGCCTGGCCGCCTCCAGACGTTCGAGCTTGCGCTCGTGGCGGGTGCGCAGGGCCGTGCGGCCCGTGTCGGCGGCCCAGCCGAAGCCTCCCATCCAGAAGACTATGAGGACCCACCAGTACCATTCCATCTTCGTCGCCTTTCCCCCTGAGACCGTGCGGCGTACGCACGTACGTTCAGGATAGGCGCGCGGGCGGCAGGAGTCGTAGGGCCCAACGGCGGTGGGCCAGCGCCTTGGTGACCGCGATCAGCCCCATCAGCCAGCACACCAGGCCCAGGCCCATCCCCAGGACCACCTGGGCATACGTGTCGGCGCCCGGCCGCGCCGACGCCGGGACCGTCACGCACACGAACAGGCCGACCGCGCACATCAGCCCGCCCGGCAGCAGCCACGCCAGACTCAGGCCGGGGGCGCGCAGCCCCGCGTCCGTCGCCGGATCGCGGTCCAACTCGGCCCACTGCTCAAGGAGTCGCCGGATCCGGGCGTCCTTGCGCAGGCCCGCCGCGATCGCCACGCCGGTCGGCACCACCGCGCCGAGACCGATCATCAGGCAGACGATGCCGAACAGCATCGACAGCGCGTCCAGCGTCTCGGCGAACGCGACGATCGCCGTCCCCACGAACGCCCAGCCGGTGGCGAGCAGCACCGCCCAGCCCCAGTGCGCGGCGATCCGCCCCGGCCCCAACTGCCGGGCCACCAGGTCGTTCAGGACGCCCGCCCGGTCCACGAGCAGGGCGTTCCGGTCGGGCCAGGCACGGATCTCGACCGGGGGCGGGGGTGGCGGCAGGGGCGTGCGGGGTGACATGTGCACGAGATTACCGGCGGCGCCGCGGGGCCCCGCCCGCGTGCCCGTCCGTACGCACCCCGCACGGGCGGTGAGCGGCCCCGCCCCCGACGCCGCCCCTCCCGGCCCGGCTCACTTCCCCTCGTACGCCGCCCGCAGCTCCGCCACGTCCAGCTTCTTCATCTTCATCATGGCGGCCACCATGCGGTCCACCGCCGCCGGGTCGTCGCCTGCCGACAGGCGCTCGCTCAGGAAGGACGGGACGATCTGCCAGGACAGGCCGTACTTGTCCTTCAGCCAGCCGCACGGCCCTTCCTCGCCGCCGTCGGCGGTCAGCTTGGTCCAGAGGTCGTCGACCTCCTCCTGGGTCGCGCAGTCGACCGACAGCGAGATGGACTCGTTGAAGGACCAGTCCTGCTTGCCGCCGTTGAGCGCCGTGTACTGCTGGCCGGCCAGCTCGAAGACGACGGTCATCACCGAGCCCGCCTGGCCGGGGAACGACTCCGGATACCGCGTGGTCTCGACGATCCGCGAGTCCCCGCCGAAGACGGAGACGTAGAACTCCGCGGCCTCCTCGGCCTGGTCGGTGAACCACAGGAACGTCATGATCTTCTGAGCGGACATGGGTGCCGCCTCCCTCTCGACCGGCCCTCCGGCGGGTGCCGGCGGGGTCCGGAAGGTAGACCGGGGCGGTACGGGAAACTCATCGCCGGGCCCGCGTCCGCCGCTCCTAGTGACCTGGTTTGGAGATCCTGTCGCAGTAGCGGCAGATGCGGTCGAGGATCTGGTCGGCGGTCTTGGTCCATTTGAAGGGCCGGGCTTGG